>NZ_JBHSDQ010000003.1:0-520381 GCF_042652025.1 Arthrobacter sedimenti
TGCAGGTAGCGGTTGTTCTGGGCCTGGTAGATCGCGTTCATCGGCCCGATGCCCATGGACACGGTGGGGAATTCCCAGAAGTGCGGCATCAGGCGCGGGTGCGGGTAGGAGGACAGGGCGTGGCCCTGGCGGGACTTTTCCTGCCGGAACCCGTCCAGGTCCTCCTCGGAGAGCCGGCCTTCCATGAACGCCCGGGCGTACATGCCGGGGGAGGCGTGGCCCTGGAAGAAGACCTGGTCCCCGCCGCCGGGGTGGTCCTTGCCGCGGAAGAAGTGGTTGAACCCGACCTCGTACAGGGTCGCGGCCCCGGCGTAGGTGGAGATGTGCCCGCCGACGCCGATATCGGGCCGCTGCGCCCGGTGCACCATGACCGCGGCGTTCCACCGCATGTACGCCCGGTAGCGGCGCTCGTACTCCTCGTTGCCCGGGAACTCGGCTTCCTGGTCCACCGGGATCGTGTTCACGTAATCGGTGGTGGTCACCATCGGCACACCCACGCTCTGCGCACCCGCGCGCTGCAGCAGGCTCCGCATGATGTATTGGGCACGCTCGGTGCCCTGTTCCCTGATCAACGCATCCAGGGACTCAACCCACTCGGCAGTCTCTTCCGGATCACGATCAGGCAGCTGGTTAGTCAACCCGCTGAGGATATGGGAGGTATCTTCTCCTGCAGCCACGTCCAACCTCTCTTTGCGCGCATGAATCGGCGCACTCAGGCCAGGCAGGGTGACTGCCCGGCGTATATACGCCGTGTGCGACGTATCGGTTACAACAGCCCGGTCATGTGTGCCGGGCAGCTTCCTAGCGCTCCTATGTCTGCACGGAGTCACACGGTTGTCGTCCCGCAGGCATAGTTGTCACCAGCCACTCTAGCCCTGACGGCAAGCCGATGCGTAGCTGCGGCCCGGGTGCTCCAGTTGTATTTCGTTCGTCATACTGTTTGTGTGGCGAAAAGCCCCTGCGACGGGGTTGTTGCCGCGGGATGTGACGCAAAATATGCGCAATCCCGGGGGCGGCAGCTTGAAGCACAGGCGCAAAGGGTGTTGGCTGGGAGTAATGGAAATCACTATGCACACCGCATATATGAGGTATTGGAGGAACACGTGAGCGAGGCCGACGCCGCCACTTCGGTAAATGTGGCGGAAAAATTGGGTTTCAAAAACGGGGATCTGATTCAGGAGTTCGGTTACGACGACGATGTCGATTTCGACTTGCGTGACGATATTGAGGACCTCACCGGCTCCGAGATGCTGGACGAGGACGACCATGAAGTGGCGGACGCCGTCATCCTCTGGTGGCGCGACGGCGACGGGGACCTGGTGGACAGCCTGGTGGATTCCCTCACCACCCTGAGCGAAAACGGCGTTGTCTGGGTCCTCACCCCCAAATCCGGCAGGGACGGCTACGTCTCGCCCGCAGACATCCAGGAAGCCGCACCAACCGCCGGCCTGCATGTCACCACCTCCGCCGGAGTTTCGAAGGACTGGAGCGCCACGCGCCTGGTCAGCAGGAAGAACAAGTGACGGCAGCGGTTGAGGCCGCTTCTGCAGCTGTCCCTGCGCTGGGAGCAACGGCGCCTGACTTCGAGCTCGCCAACCAGTATGGCGAGCCCGTGCGGTTGTCATCCTTCCGCGGGCAAAACGTGGCGCTCGTTTTCTATCCCTTTGCGTTCTCCGGCATCTGCACCGGAGAACTGTGTGAAATACGGGACAACCTGGGCATGTTCAAGGACTCGAACGCAGTGGTCCTGGCAGTGTCCGTTGACAGCAAGTTCAGTCTCCGGGCCTATGCTGCGCAAGAAGGCTACGAGTTCGACCTCCTCGCCGACTTTTGGCCGCATGGCGCGGTGGCCACGGACTACGGAGTGTTCGACGCCGGCAGCGGCATGGCCAAAAGGGCCACCTTCATCATCGATTCCGAAGGCAAAGTCCGCTACAGCGTGGTGAATCCGCGCGGCCAGGCGCGCGACTTCAACGAGTACCGCACCGCCTTGGCGGACTTGAAGCGGGCCTGACCCGCCATGCCTGGGCAGCGGCGGGGGACGGGTCTTACCGGCTTTGCCAGCATGCCGCCGGTGCCCCCTGGACCGCCATCCGGGGAGGAACTGGAGGTGTTTGTTCGGATCCGCGACCTGCTCGCCGGCGCCCCGTTCGCGCTGCTGACGGGTGCCGGGCTCAGTACCGACTCCGGCATCCCGGATTACCGTGGTCCGGACTCGCCGCCCCGGTCGCCCATGACCTACCAGGAATTCGTCCGCCACGCAGACAACCGGCGGCGTTACTGGGCCAGGAACCACATCGGATGGTCGCACATGCGGCACGCGGGCCCCAACCAGGGCCACTACTCCGCCGCCGAACTGGAACGGCGCGGCTACCTCACCGGCCTGATCACCCAGAATGTTGACCGGCTGCACCAGGACGCGGGCAGCTCCAACGTCGTCGATCTCCATGGCAGGTATGACCAGGTAATCTGCCTTGACTGCGGGCGTACCTACTCGCGGCGGCTCCTCGCTGGTGTTTTCGAGGAACTGAACCCTGATTTCCTGGAACGGGCTGCAGCCACCGGCCTGGTGGAAGTGGCGCCGGACGCCGACGCCACCGTGGAAGACCAGGCCCTCATTGACAGCTTTGTGGTGGCAGTCTGCCCAGCCTGCGGCGGAACCCTGAAGCCCGACTTCGTCTACTTTGGGGAAAACGTCCCCAAGGACCGGGTTGAACGCTCTTACGCCATGGTGGATCAGGCGGCTGCCCTGTTGGTTGCCGGTTCTTCCCTAACGGTGATGAGCGGCCTGCGGTTCGTCAGGCATGCAGCCAAGGAGGACAAGCCCGTGGTCATCATCAACCGGGGTGCCACCCGGGGCGACGACAAGGCAACCATCAAGCTGGAGGCGGGGGTCAGCCAGGCGCTGCAATACCTTGCCGCTGAACTTCCCTCCCTTTAGGGAGCACTTCCGTCCCGATTCGCGTTTCGTGCCTCCAGTCCGGTAGAGTCTATGTTCGTTGGTTGCGGCGGAATGGCCGGAATCAATGCGTTTCGGGTCTTTAGCTCAGCTGGTAGAGCGCCACGTTTACACCGTGGATGTCATCGGTTCGATCCCGGTAGGACCCACCATTCAAACCCCGTTGTTCCGCCACCTGGCGGGGCAGCGGGGTTTTTTTCGTTCCGGTTCTCCTGCCGCGCGCCATTGTCTGACCCCTGCCATAGGTTGCAGCAATGGAACACGTCATAGTGCACACAGACAGCAACGGAATGCCGACGTCGGTGCTGAGCAGGGGCAGGGAATGGGCCGTGGGTGCCGAGCCGGTCAGATGGTTTGAGCGCATCAACTGGTGGGAAACCAGCCGCCGGATGCCAAAGGGCAGCGGCGGCGTGGACGTTGAGGTCCTGCAGCTGCAGGTCAGGCTGGGAAACAACAGCAGGTCAGCCCTGGCCACCATGTACCTGCAGCGCGACGGCATGGGAGGCGGGTGGCGGCTGAGGGAATCCGCAGCAGGAGCAGCCTGAGGGCGGGACTGCCATCCGGGTTGGCTGCGGGCATTGGAAAACCCTCCACCGCGACTATTGGGGGATGCCGCGGGGGAGGGCCTGTGATGAATATACCGTGAACTGCCGGAAACAAAAAGCCGCCGCGATTCATGACACCAGGCGGGGCCGTTTGGGGTTAGTGGTTGGGGCGGAGCATTGGCTGCGGCAGCCTGTGCCGCCTCATTGCCGGACGGGGATGAACACCCGTGGCTGCTGCGTCCAGGTATCGGCCATCTGGGACATTGTGCGCCGCATGATCCGGTCGGACGCTTCGCGGGCGGCTGCGGCATCGCCCCTGGCAATCGCCTCCGCCACGTCCTCATGCCACTGCAGCGCGGCCTGGTGTGGGTGGTCCGGCATCAGGCCATGGACAGTACGGCCCGTCAACGTTTCGGCAACCTGACCCATGAGGTTGGCGAACATCTCGTTGCCCGAACCCGACAGCAGCAGCGAGTGGAACCGGATATCCAGTTCCAGGAAGCGGGCAACCTCCCCATTGTTCCCGGCCTCCCGCATCTCGCGGGCAACATCCACGAGCTCCATCCGCAACGGCGCCGGGGCGTTCTGTGCTGCCAGTTCGGCAGCCGCCGGTTCCACCGCGGCCCGCAGTTCCGCAAGGGAGCGCAACTGCGCACCGCGGGCGTCGCTGGCCAGCCGCCACCGAATCACCTGCGGGTCGAAGGGATTCCAGCGGCTGGCCGGCAACACCCGAATGCCTACCCGCTTGGTGGTTTCCACCAGCCCCAGCGACTGCAGGACCCTGACGGCTTCCCGGATTACCGAGCGGGAAACCTTCAGTTCATCCTCGAGTTGCTCGGCGAGCATGACGTGGCCGGCAGGGAGGTCCCCCGAGATAATCCGGGTGCCAAGGTTTTCGATGGCACGGTGGTGGAGGCTGCTGGTCATGCTGCTAAGCCTAGTTGTTGCCGGCCTGCCGCCTGTCAGCCCCCTGAATCCGGCTGCGACACAATGGGTTCCATGACGCGGACGTTACTTTCGCGTCACCGCCAGAATATATATGCTTTATTCCGACCCCCTGATCTGCCCCGGTGACTTCCCGCCTGTGGAAGCCGGCAGCCGAGGCGAACAATGAATTGGAGTTATTGATGTCTGCACACATCGGTGTCACCGGCCTCGCCGTCATGGGCGCCAACCTGGCCCGTAACCTGGCCCGCAACGGGTTCACGGTTGCCCTGCACAACAGGTCGGTGGAGAAGACGGACGCGCTGCTGGAAAAGCACGGTTCGGAGGGTGACTTCATCCGGACCGAGACCCTGCAGGAACTGGTTGACTCCCTGGAGAAGCCCCGCCGCGTGCTCATCATGGTCAAGGCCGGCAAGCCCGTGGACTCCGTCATCGAGCAGCTGGAGCCGCTTCTGGAGCCGGGCGACATCATCATCGACGCCGGCAACTCCCACTACGAGGACACCCGCCGACGGGAAGCGGCGTTGGCCAAGAAGGACCTGCACTTCGTGGGCGTCGGCGTGTCCGGCGGCGAGGAGGGCGCACTGAACGGCCCGTCCATCATGCCCGGCGGCTCCAAGGAGTCCTACAAGGCCCTTGGCCCGCTGCTGGAAAAGATCTCCGCAAAGGTCGACGGCGAGCCCTGCTGCGCGTGGATCGGCACCGACGGTGCGGGGCACTTCGTCAAAATGGTCCACAACGGCATTGAGTACGCCGACATGCAGGTCATCGGCGAGGCCTTCGACCTGCTGCGTTCCGGTGCCGGCATCGAGCCAGCCGAGCAGGCAAAGATCTTCTCCGACTGGAACAAGGGCGAGCTGTCCTCCTTCCTGATCGAGATCTCCGCTGAGGTCCTGGGCCACGTGGACGCCAAGACCGGCAAGCCGTTCGTCGACGTCGTCGTTGATGCCGCCGGCCAGAAGGGCACCGGCCGCTGGACCGTTATCTCTGCACTGGAACTTGGCTCGCCGGTGTCCGGCATCGCCGAATCCGTATTCGCCCGCGCCCTCTCCTCCCAGGCCGCACAGCGCAAGCTGGGCCAGGAACTGCTGGCGGGCAACGAGGCCACCGTCGAGATCCCGGAGACGTTCGTCGAGGACGTCCGCCAGGCCCTCTACGCCTCCAAGCTGGTCTCCTACGCCCAGGGACTGGACATGCTGACCTCCGCCGCCAAGGAGTACGGCTGGGACCTGAAGCTGGACGAAATCGCGTCACTGTGGCGCGCAGGCTGCATAATCCGCGCCGAACTCCTCAAGGACATCACCAAGGCCTACGCCGCTGATGAGAAGCCTGCCAACCTGCTGTTCGCCCCGGCGTTCACCAAGGCCATTGCCGATGCACTGCCGGCCTGGCGCCGCGTCGTTGCCACGGCCGTCCAGCTCGGCATCCCGGTTCCGGTGTTCTCCTCTTCGCTCGCCTACTACGACGGCCTGCGCCGCAAGCGCGTAGCCGCCGCCCTCATCCAGGGCCAGCGTGACCTGTTCGGTGCCCACACCTACGGGCGAATCGACACCGAAGGCACCTTCCACACCCTGTGGGGCGAGGACAAGTCCGAGGTTGAAGCGGTGGACACGCACTAGTCTGCACCGTTTCCGGCCCGGCGGCCGGCGCTACCCGATACTCTGGGGGCGCCGGCCGCTGGTGTTTCCGGCCGGACTCCGCACTGCCTGTCCGTCCCGTAGCACCGACCCCGAGGAGTCCCGCCCATGAGCCAGCCCGTCGTCTTTGTCACCGGTGCGTCCACAGGAATCGGCTTTGAGGCCGCAAGGAGGCTCGCGGCCCACGGCTTTACGGTCTACGCCGGCGCCCGCCGGGTGGAGAAAATGGAGCCGCTCAGGGCTGACGGCGTCCGGATCCTGCCGCTGGATGTGACCGATGACGCCTCAATGGGTGCGGCGGTGGGGGAGATCCTTGCAGCCCACGGCAGGATCGACGTGTTGGTCAACAACGCCGGTTACGGGTCCTATGGCTCGCTGGAGGAAGTGGCGCTTGCCGAGGGCCGGCGGCAGTTCGAGGTCAACCTTTTCGGGCTGGCCCGGATGACGCAGCTCGTGCTGCCGGCCATGCGTGCCGCCGGCAGGGGCCGGATCATCAATATCTCTTCGATCGGCGGAAAGATGTACGAGCCGCTGGGCGCCTGGTACCACGCCACGAAGTTCGCTGTGGAGGGTCTCAGCGATTCGCTCCGGGTGGAGGTCAAGCCCCACGGCATCGACGTCTCCATCATCGAACCGGGCGGCACCCAGTCTGAATGGGGCGCCATCTCGGCCGAGGGCCTGTTGGCCAATTCGGGTTCGGGTCCATATGCGGCGCAGGCCAAGGTGGTGGCAGCCGCGCTGGCCTCCACTGACGGTTCGGCAATGTCCTCGCATCCAGAAGTCATTGCGGAGGCGATCGTCCACGCTGCCAGCTCGAAGCGGCCAAGGACCCGGTACCCGGTGGGCAGGGGCGCCCGGGCCATCCTGCTGCTGCGCCGGCTGCTGCCGGACCGTGCCTTCGATGTCGTTCTGTGGACTATCTACCGGCGTTTCCCCGGCTAGCGGACGAAGCCAGGGCCACGCCCGGACTGCGTCCGCTAGATCCGGTACTCGATGTCGTACTCGGCCGGGTCCACTGCGGGCTTGGTTTCCCGCTGCGCATCCCGGTGCCGCCACTTGGCGGGGACGCCGGTGACGATCGATTCCGGCGGCGCGTCCTTGACCACAACTGCGTTGGCGCCCACGGCACTGTCACGGCCGATGGTGATGGGCCCCAGGACCTTTGCTCCCGCACCGATGGTGACCCGGTCCCCGATCGTGGGGTGCCGCTTGATCCTGGCCAGGGAGCGCCCGCCGAGCGTAACTCCGTGGTAGATCATCACGTCCTCGCCGATCTCGGCGGTCTCGCCAATGACCACGCCCATGCCGTGGTCAATAAAGAACCGCCGGCCGATCGTGGCGCCGGGATGAATTTCGATTCCGGTCCAGGAGCGCCCCAGCTGGGACAGGAGCCGTGCCGGGAAACGCAGGGCCGGGTTCTGCCACATGCGGTGGGTCAGCCGGTGGATCCAGATGGCGTGCAGGCCGGAATAGGCGAAAAAGTTCTCAAAAGAACCTCGAGCCGCCGGGTCGTGGGACCGGGCGGCGTCGAGGTCTTCCTTCAGTCTTGCGAAAAAGCCCACAAAGTTCTTTCTACAGGAAACGGGCGGACAGCGGACTGATCAGCCGCGGATGTCGTCATAGAGCACGGTGGAGATGTAACGCTCACCGAAGTCGCACACGACCGCCACAATCAGCTTGCCGGCATTCTCCGGCCGCTTGGCCAGCTCCAGGGCCGCCCAGACGATGGCGCCCGAGGAGATACCTCCGAGGATGCCTTCCTTGACGCCCAGTTCGCGGGCCACGCGGACAGAATCCTCAAGGGTTGCGTCGATAACCTCGTCGTAGACGTTGGTGTCCAGCAGTTCCGGGATGAAGTTGGCGCCCAGGCCCTGGATCTTGTGCGGGCCGGGGGCGCCGCCGTTCAGGATGGGGGAGTCCTTGGGTTCCACGGCAACGATCTGCACGCCGGGCTTGCGCTCCTTCAGGACCTGTCCCACACCGGTGATGGTTCCGCCGGTGCCGATGCCGGCAACGAAAATGTCCACGGCGCCGTCGGTGTCGGCCCAGACTTCCTCGGCAGTGGTCTTGCGGTGGATTTCCGGGTTGGCTTCGTTGGCGAACTGCTGGGCCCAGATGGAGTTCTCGGTGTTGGCCACGATCTCCTGGGCCTTTTCGACGGCACCGCGCATGCCCTCGGAGCCCGGGGTGAGGACGATCTCGGCACCGAAGGCGCGCAGCATGACCCGGCGTTCGGTGGACATGGTCTCGGGCATGGTCAGGATGACCTTGTATCCGCGGGCTGCACCCACCATGGCAAGGGCGATGCCGGTGTTGCCCGACGTGCCTTCGACGATGGTGCCGCCGGGCTTCAGGGCGCCCGACTTTTCCGCGGCGTCGATGATGGCAACGCCGATACGGTCCTTGACGCTGTTGGCCGGGTTGTAGAACTCCAGCTTCACGGCAACGGTGGCATCCAGCCCCTCGCTGAGCCGGTTCAACCGAACCAGCGGGGTCCCGCCGACCAGTTGCGTCACATCGTCATAGATCCGTGCCATGTACATACGCCTATCTCTAAGGGGTGGATACTGAGGTCAGCCTAACGAGGCCTTGTGAAGGGTGGCTAAGCGTTAAGCCATGCAGAGTAATATTTCCGCGCCTTGGCCAGCTTAGGGTTGATGATCACCTGGCAGTACCCTTGCTCGGGGTGTTTGGCGTAGTAATTCTGGTGGAATTCCTCGGCCACATGGAAACGGGGCAGGCGGCTGACTTCGGTGACGATGGGATGCGGCCACAGCGCCTGGTTGCGTTCGATCGCTTCCTCGAACAGGATCTTCTCCTCATCGGTTTCGTAAAACATCGAGGAACGGTACTGGGTGCCCACGTCGTATCCCTGGCGGTTCAGCGTAGTGGGGTCGTGCAGGGCGAAGAACATGTCAAGGACAACCTCGGCCGGGATGACCTCCTCATCGAAGGTCACCGCCACAACCTCTGCGTGGCCCGTGGTTCCGCTGCAGACCGAATAGTAGTCAGGCTCGGGATCGTGGCCGCCGGTGTAGCCCGATACCACCGATTCCACACCCCTGGTCTTCTGGTAGACGGCGTCGAGGCACCAGAAGCAGCCTCCGCCAAGAACAAAAGTTTTCATGACCTCTTCAATGGTTGGCGGCGCCGGATCATTCCCCGGGCGTTCTGCGGCGCCTGCCGCAAACTGCGGCGGCAGGAAGCCGATGGGGTAAAACTAAGACTATGGAACCTGTGGACACCGACGTTACCGGCCAGGCAGATCACGACGGCGAAGCCTCGTCCGACACGCCGGCTCCGGCCGGTTCCGCCGACGCCCCCACCTTGGCTGAGCTGCTCCTGGCAGTGGAGGAGCTGTGGCCGGAATCGCTCGCTGAAGGCTGGGACGAGGTGGGGCTTGTGGCAGGACACCCGTCCTCGCCCGTGTCCAAGGTGATGTTCGCCGTGGATCCCACGCTCGAAGTCATCGAGGAAGCCGTTGACTGGGGAGCGGAACTGCTGATCACCCACCACCCGCTGCTGCTGAAGGGCGTCACATCCGTGGCTGCCACGTCGGCCAAGGGCCGGGCAGTCCACCGGCTCATCGAATCGGGGACGGCACTGCTGACGGTGCACACCAACGGGGACTCCGCCGTCGGAGGTGTGTCCGACGTCCTGGCCGATGCCCTGGGCCTCCAGGACGCCGTCCCGCTCACCGTCGCCGCAAATGGGTTGCCGGAAGAAGGCATCGGACGGGTGGGCGACCTGGCGGAGGCGATGAGCCTGGGCGACTTCGCGGCACGCGTTTACGGGATTCTTCCGTCCGTCGCCGGGGGAGTGCGAGTCTCCGGAGACAAGGACGGACTGGTGCGGCGCATCGCGGTGTGCGGCGGCGCCGGGGACTCGCTGTTCACGGAAGTTCGGGCCAGCAACGCCGACGTCTACGTGACCGCCGACCTTCGCCACCACCCGGCATCGGAGGCGCGCGAGGCTGCCCTGAACGGGCGGCCCTACCTGGTTGACGTTTCGCATTTCGCCAGCGAATGGCTCTGGCTGCCTGCCGCGGCAGCTGCCCTGGGCAACGTCCTGGCGGACCAGGGCCACGACGTGGAGATCCGTGTGAGCACCACCAACACCGACCCCTGGGACTTTATTCTGACCCCCGGCTGAACTCCCGGCCGGGCGAGGCGGGGGAGCAGGCCACGCGCTAGAGTCTAGGAAGCGCCGGTTCGGTGCCCGGCTGCGGCCGGAAGGGATCTAGCGGAGGTAACAGTGGCCAAGGCAGCACCGGCGGAACAGTTGAAGTTGCTCGAACTGCAAGGGCTCGACGCCCGGCTGAAGGGCCTCGCCAACCGCCGCCGCACGCTCGAGAACGATCCCCGCATCAAGGATCTCGAGGCCGCCCTCACCGTTGCCAACGGTGAATTGGGCGCAGCCAAGGTGGCCGTGCACGACGCCGAGGCAGAGCTGAAAAGGGCCGAGGCCGACGTCGAACAGGTTGCTTCGCGCATCCAACGCGACGAGGCGCGGCTCAACAGCGGCACAGGCCTGTCCAAGGACCTGGTGGCATTGCAAAAGGACATCGTGTCGCTGAACAAGCGGCGCTCGGACCTCGAAGACGCGGAGCTCGAAGTCATGGAGCGGCTCGAATCGCTGCGGGAGCGCCAGGCGGCCCAGCAGCAGATCGTCGATGACATCCAGGGATCCTTTGGCACCATCCGCGCCGAACTTGATGCAGCTCTCGCCGAGGTGGAAACCGAAGCCGCAGGGATCCGCTCCCAGCGCACCGATTTCGCCGCAGGTTTGGACGCAACCATGCTGGCCGTCTACGAAAAGACCTTGGCAAAACGCGGCGTGGGCGCGGCGAGGCTCTTCCATGGCACCTCGGAAGCCTCCGGCATGAAGCTCAGCCCCGGGGACCTCGCCGAGATCAAGGCTGCAGCTGCCGACGAGATCGTCTTTTGCCCGGACTCCGGCGCCATCCTGGTCCGCTCCGACGAGTGGTCCTGACCTGACCTCGGGACTGCCCGGCAGATCAGCCCGGCAGGATGATGTTCAGGGCATGCGGTTTGCGGGCGGTGCCCGGCACCAGTTCGGCGTTCCACTTTTCTCTGGCAGCCCTTAAGAGGTCCGACGGCGCGGCCGGGGCTTTTCCACGGCGCACCAGCAGGTGCCGCGCCAGTTCGCCGCGGGTGTGCTTGGCAAAGTGGCTCACCACTTTTCGCACACCGTCCGTCTCGGTGAAGACGTTCACGGAGACGGTATGTTCCGGCGGCGGAGCCCAGGCGGCGGCGTAGGTGCTTGAGCGGCAGTCAACCAGCAGGTGCCCCCGGACCGCCGCGCCCAGGGTATCGCCCAACTGCGCCTTCCAGAACGGAGCCAGCCGGCCGACGTCGGGCAAGGCCGTCCCCATGGACAAGCGGTAGGCGGGAACGCTGTCGCCAAAGCGCAGGGCTCCCCACAGCGCAGAGACCACCAAGACGGACTCATCGGCCTTGCGGCGCTGGGCCGGCGTCAAGGTCCGGTAGCCCAGGGCGTCGTACAGGACACCGGAATAGATGCTGTGTGCCGGCGCCGCCGGTTCGGCGTGCAGGCGCGTGTTGCGTTCGACGTCGTCACGCAATGATGCGCCCACCCCCAGCAAGGCGAGGGCATCCTGGTGCGCGCTGACCGTCCCCAATGCCTCAAGGACCTTGGCGCGGTACGGGTTGAGCTCCGGAAAGCCCAGGGCGGACCAGTCGACGGCGGAACCCCTTCGAGCGGGCGTCTTGCCTTCGGAGGGGGGAAGCAGAATCAGCACCGTCCGATCCTACCGGCGACGAAGGCGGCCGGCGGCGCCGGTAGACTGGATGCGGATGGGACAGCCAGACGGCCGCGCGCCACGCAAGTGGCTCGAGGAACGTCCGGGCTCCACAGGGCAGGGTGGTGGGTAACGCCCACTCGGGGTAACCCGCAGGCCAGTGCCACAGAGAACAGACCGCCTGCATTCCGGCTTTGGCCGGAAGGGCAGGTAAGGGTGAAACGGTGGTGTAAGAGACCACCAGCTTCCCGGGTGACCGGGAAGGCTAGGTAAACCCCACCCGGAGCAAGGCCAGACAGGACACGTTCGAGGGCTGCCCGCCCGAGTGTCCGGGTAGGCCGCTGGAGGGTGCCGGCAACGGTACTCGTAGATGGATGGCCGTCGCTCCCGTTTCCGGTAACGGAAGGGGAGAACAGAACCCGGCGTACCGGCTGTCCCATCCGCAAACCGCGTTTGACCACGGGCAACGCGTCGGGGATGCTGAACCGTGCCCGTAATTCCTGAACCCCGCCCCGCACTCGCCGCGGGCGTTCCCGGCGCCCGTTCCCAAGGCATTGCGCTCGCCGGTTTCCTGGGCCTCTCCGCCCTGGCCTGGGTCCTCGCCTCGGTGCCGATCATCCTCAACTCCAATGGCTGGTACGCAACGTCGCTGAAAGCGCCGTGGATGCCGCCGTCGTGGATGTTCCGGACCACCTGGATGGTGCTGTATGCCGGCGTGGCCGTAGCTGCCTGGCTGGTCTGGCGCAAGGGCGGACTCACCGGAGGCACCCTCGTTGGCTATGCAGCGCAGCTGCTGCTCAACACCATGTGGCCGGTGGCCTTCTTCGCGCTGTACCCAATGCTCGGAGCGGTGGCCCTGTGGTCTGCCTTTGCGGTCATCTGTGCCCTCACCGCAACCCTGGGGTTTCTCATCCTGAAGTTCGGACCGGTGGACGCAGCCGCCGGGTACCTGGTACTGCCGTACTTTTCCTGGCTGGTGTTTTCCGCCAGCCTGAACCTGTACTCGGCCATCCACAATTAAGCGCTGCCGGCCGGATAGCTGTGTGAGTGATTTCACGCAGTGCAAGCGTGTTCCCCGTAGCAGTCCAAATTAGAATTGATCCCGGACGCAGGAGTTCTACCGCCGAAAGTTGCGTTCGCAGCCGGCGGTTTTTCTTTGCACGCGATCCAGGTGCCTGGGGGAAATCCCTGCAGGTGCCGGTGCCCCTGGACATCATCAGGTGGCCTACATCCGTGTACGAGGACGTGCACGGCTGAACCGAGGAAGGTATTTCTGTGAGCCAGACGTCTGATTCTTGTCTTGATACGTGGATGGGCCGGGAGGCCCTTGCCGAGGCCATGATCCCGGTCATCGGCAGGCTGTACCGTGAAAACAACGTGGTGACCAGCATCCACGGCCGGAGCCTGATCAACAAGTCCACCATGAACATCCTCAAGGCACACCGCTTTGCGCGCCGGATGGCCAAGGACGAACTGCTCCTGGAGGAGACCGCACCGCTGTTGAACACCCTGGCCGGGCTCGAGCTGGGAGCGGCTGCGATCGACATCGCCCGGCTGAACCAGAAGTTCAAGGAAGAGGGCAACGGCGCCACCCTTGAAGAGTTCCTGCGGGCCGAACTGGCCGAGATCGTCGGCAAGCGGGGCGGCGACGACCGCACCAGCACCGACGTCGTGCTCTACGGCTTTGGCCGCATCGGACGGCTCCTGGCACGCCTCCTCATCGAAAAGGCCGGTGGCGGCCATGGCCTGCGCCTGCGCGCCATCGTGGTTCGCCGCGGTTCCGACAACGACCTCTCCAAGCGCGCCAGCCTGCTGCGCCGCGACTCCGTCCACGGCTCCTTCGAGGGCACCATCCGGATCGACGAGGAAGCCAACACCATCACGGCCAACGGCGTCCGGATCCAGGTCATCTACTCGAACGACCCCGCCACCATCGACTACACGGCCTACGGCATCAACAACGCCCTGGTGGTGGACAACACCGGCCGCTGGCGCGATGCCGAGGGGCTCGGCCAGCACCTGCAGAGCAAGGGCGTTGCCCGGGTCCTGCTGACCGCTCCCGGCAAGGGGGAACTGAAGAACATCGTCCACGGCATCAACCACCGGGACATCACCGATTCGGACAGGATCGTCTCCGCGGCGTCCTGCACCACCAACGCCATCACCCCGGTCCTGAAGGCCATCAACGACAAGTTCGGCGTGGTCCACGGCCACGTGGAGACCGTCCACTCCTTCACCAACGACCAGAACCTGATCGACAACTTCCACAAGGGCGACCGCCGCGGCCGTTCCGCAGCGCTGAACATGGTTATCACCGAAACCGGCGCCGCCAAGGCTGTGGCCAAGGCCCTGCCCGAGCTCCTGGGCAAGCTCACCGGAAGCTCCATCCGTGTCCCCACCCCGGACGTGTCACTGGCCATCCTGAACCTCACCCTCGAGAACGGCACCACCAAGGACGAGGTCAACAACTACCTGCGCGAGATGTCGCTGCACTCGGACCTGCGCAAGCAGATCGACTACATCGACTCGCCCGAGGTCGTCTCCACCGACTTCGTCGGTTCACGCCGCGCCGGCATCGTGGACGGCCTGGCCACCGTGTCCACGGACAAGAACCTGGTCCTCTACGTCTGGTACGACAACGAGTTCGGCTACAGCTGCCAGGTGGTCCGGGTCATGGAGGAGATGGCAGGCGTGAACCCGCCGTCGTTCCCCGCCAAGGAAAGCGCCGCCGCGCTGGCCGCGATCGCTGTCTAACGAGTCCGTCACGTCCTGCGAATTCCCGGCTGGTTCTCTGGAATCAGTCGGGAATCGGGACCACACTGGTGGCATGGACAACGAATCGACTCTTCAGCACGAAACCACCCTCGAACACGCCTTGGACGTAGCCAAGGCCAACCATAAGGAAGCCGTCCGGCTGCTGGAACGGGCCCGCGCCGGGCAGAAGACCGGCGATGTTTCCGACGAGCGGGTACGCCAGTTGGAGGGACTGCTGGCCATCGCCGAGGAGGACCTCCGGAGGGTGACCAGGGAGCAGTAGCCCGCCGGGGCCGCCGGCCGTGTGACCCATCACTCGTCCTCAACAGTGTGGATATCGCCGGCCGTAACTTGCCATTGTCCTAGGCTCTTGGGGTGCCTGACTTTTCCATCCCGGCGTCCACCCCATGACCGTCACCTGGTCCTCCTACCGGCGGGCACGCCGCCGTTCCCGGCAGGCCTGGGCGCTGCTTATCACGGTGGCTGCCGCCATTCTGGCGGCGCTTTTCTGGTTCTTCACCGCCGGCCAGTTCGCCGCGGCCGGTCCTGCGCAGCAGGGACCAACGGAGGCACCCGTCTTCGACGCCGCCTGGATGAAACCGGTGCAGGAGCCCAATCCCATCCCCGCCGGGACCGCTGTCTCGGCGCTGGAGGGCCTTGCCGTGAAGGGCCGGGCACCGAACACCGATTACAGCCGGGAGGCCTTCGGCCAGGCCTGGCTTGATGTTGACCGGAACGGCTGCGACACCCGCAACGACATCCTGCGCAGGGACCTCGCTGATGTGGTCTTCGCCGAAGGATCCAGGTGCAAAGTAACGGCCGGCCACTTTCGCGAACCCTACACCGGCCAGGACCTGGACTTCCGCCGCGGCTCCGACAGCAGCCGCGCGGTCCAGATCGACCATGTGGTTGCACTCGGCGATGCGTGGCAAAAGGGAGCCCAGGGGCTGGGACCGAAGGAGCGCCAAAGCCTGGCCAATGATCCCCTGAACCTCATCGCCGCCGACGGCGCTGCCAACCAGCAAAAAAGCGCGGGGGATGCTGCCACCTGGCTGCCGAAAAACACGGCCATCCGCTGCCATTATGTTGCGCGCCAAATTTCGGTGAAGGCTGCTTATGGGCTCTGGGTGACGGCGGCTGAAAAGGACGCCATGAAACGGGTCCTCGCCTCCTGCCCGCAGCAGCAGACCATCAGGGTCCAGCAGGCCGCCACTGCCCGCTGAGCAACGCCCTGTCCAAGGGGCATGGGCCTTTGCGTCTCAGTGGAAAGGGGTCCTTAGGCCTCAATGTCCGAACGGGTCGGGATCCACGCCAGGCATCCACGTCAGTCCGGGTACGCCCCACCCGTTCTTCTTGGCCTGCTTCATGGCCTTCCGGGAATAGCGGTCCATCAGGCGGTTGACGTACAGCTTGCCGTCCAGGTGGTCGTATTCGTGCTGGATGACCCTGGCGAACCAGCCCGTCGCCTCAAACTTCACCGGGTTCCCGTCCCCGTCAAAGCCTTCCACCCGTGCCCACTCCGCCCGTTTAAGCGGATACTGCTCGCCGGGGAAGGACAGGCAGCCCTCTTCCTCCTCGTCGGGGTCGGGAGCGGCACCGGAGACCTTGGACAGGGTCAGGACGGGATTGACGACGACGCCGGTTGGGGGAGCGCCGTCGTCGTTGGCGTACTTGTACACGAAGATCCGCTTGCCGACGCCGATCTGCGGGGCGGCAAGGCCCACGCCGTTGGCGGCATCGTTTGTTTCGAACATGTCGGCAATAAGGGTGCGCAGTTCGTCGTCGAAAACCTCCACCTCACTGGCGCGCCGGTGCAGGACAGGTTCGCCCCAGATAGTGATCGGCAGAACAGTCATATCAGTAGTCCTTCGGCTTCGCGGTGTCCCCGGCTGCAGTGCACGTGCCCGGTGGGGCACAACAAAGGAGGCCGCACCGGATATCCGGTGCGGCCTCCTTTGTCGACGGCTGCATGTGCCGCCCCGTGAGGGTGAGCGACGGGGGTTGAACCCGCGACCTCCTGGACCACAACCAGGCGCTCTGCCAACTGAGCTACGCCCACCATGTGCCTCAGGGGATGTCCGCCGTAGCGGCTCCCCGGAAACGCAACTCAAATAGCTTACCTGCTCGGAAGGGGTGCTTTGTCCACTTTCTGCGATTTGGGGCAAAATTCATCGAAACGTGGCGCAGATTACTCCGCGGGCTGCCCTGTCGCGTCTCCGTTGACGATCCCCTGGGCGATCCTCTGGGCCGTGGCGCTGTCCGGTCCGGGCGCGGGAACGAAGACCGCTTCGCGGTAGTACCGCAGCTCGTCGATGGAGTCCTTGATGTCTCCGAGCGCACGATGGCCACCCTTTTTTGCGGGCGACTGGAAGTAGGCCCTGGCGTACCAGCGGCGCGACAACTCCTTGATGGTGCTGACGTCGATTACGCGGTAGTGCAGGTGCTCCACCACGGCCGGCATGTCCCGTGACAGGAACACGCGGTCAGTTCCCACGGAGTTGCCGCCCAATGGTGCTTTCCGCGGATCCGGAACCCAGGCGGAGATGTACTCCATCACGGCGGCCTCCGCTTCTGCCATGGTCCTGCCGTGCCGGAGTTCCGCCAGCAGCCCGGACTTGGTGTGCATGTCCCGAACAAAATCGGACATTTGCGCCACCGCGGCATCGTCGGGTTTGATCACCACGTCCACGCCGTCACCCAGGATGTTCAATTCCGAATCGGTGACCAGGGCTGCCACCTCAATGAGGGCGTCATTCTTGATGTCCAGACCGGTCATTTCACAGTCGATCCAGACGATTCGTTCGTTAGATATAGGCACCGGACCAGCCTACCGTTACACTTCCGGACGCCCTGCCGATGCTAGGATTTCGGGTACGCGGCGGGTCGCCCTTCGGCCCTGCACCATGTCCCGGCCCGGCCCGCATGGCCTGCCGGGCGAACAGCGGAAACGCAAGAAGATTGGACGATCCTGAGATGACGGCGCCTGTGCCCATAACGGGGGAGATGGCGGCGGCCGGCATTGCCCGGGAGGGCAAAGCCGAGGTGGACAATCCGCGCTCACCCCTGCTTGCCGGTTTCGTGGGCTCCATGTTCATGCTGGCCGGATCCATAGGCGTCGGCTGGCTGGCCCCTGTCTCGGAACTCCGCCGCATGCCCCTCTTCATCTGGATGCGTACCGAAGCCCCGGGCGTGGCGCTGTCCATCATCCTGGTGGCCGTAGGCGGGATGCTCCTGGTGCGCGCGTGGCTGCGGCTCGGCCAGAAGGTCCGCGTGTGGGGCAACCAGGCGCGGAAGGCAACCCTGGCCGCTGTGGTGGCCTGGGGACTTCCGATGATGTTCAGCGTGCCGCTGTTCAGCCGCGACGTTTACGCCTATATCGGGCAGGGACGCCTCATGGTGGAGGGGTTCAACCCGTACGAAAACGGCATCTCCGCCTTGTCCAACTACTTCCAGCTCGGCGCAGACAAGATGTGGACTGAAGCGCCTGTTCCCTACGGCCAGCTGTTCCTGTGGATCGAGCAGTTCGTCGTCTGGGTCACCAATGTCCAGCCGGAGGCCTGCGTCATGCTTTTCCGGCTGGTGGCGCTGGCCGGCGTGGTGCTGTGTGTCATCTATGTCCCCCGGCTCGCCGAACTGCACGGCGTCAACCCGCATCGGGCCCTCTGGCTCACTGTGGCCAACCCGCTCTTCCTGACCAACTTCATCGCCAGCGTCCATAACGACTCCCTGATGATCGGGCTGGCACTGGCCGGGCTGTACTACTCAGCCACGCGGCGGCAGCTCCGCGGCATTCTGCTGGTGACCCTGTCCATTGCGGTGAAGCCCATCACCATTGTCTTCCTGCCGTTCATTGGACTGTTGTGGGCGGGCAAGAAGGCCGGGTGGCTGCGGAAGGTGGCTTTCTGGGCGTTGACGGCAGGACTCAGCCTGGGGCTCCTGACCGCGATGAGCATGGTGAACGGGTTCGGTTTCGGGTGGATCAACGGGCTGTCCGCCCCGGGCAGCATCTCCATCTGGTACGCCCCGGTGGGTTTGATCGGCCAAGTGGTGGGGTCGCTGGCGACTGCCTTGGGCTTTGACGGGTCGGTGCCTGCCGGATGGGTGTTCGACGCCGGGAAGCTGCTTGCCGTGGGCATCATCGCCTGGCAAATCTTCAAGGGGGACTACGACCGGCTGATGCGCCGCCTGACGCTTTCCCTGGCCGCAGTGGTCCTGCTGGCCCCCATCATCCAGTCCTGGTACGTCGTCTGGCTGATACCGCTCTTCGCCGTCACGGGCATCCGCAATGACTGGCAGGTCAAGGCACTGTACTTTGTGGTTTCGTTCTTCATGATCTACGCCATCTCGGACCAGCTGGACGTCTTCCCGTACCTCCAGACCCAGGACCTGGGCTTCGCGCTGGCCCTGGCCCGCATAGCAGCGGCGCTGACGGCCCTCCTGTTTGCCTTGTACCTGATCTTCTGGGATCCCGGCACCCGCCGGCTGTTCCGCAAGACGCACGAGCCCGTCGTCGAACGCCCGGTCATCTAGCAGCCTGCAGCTACTGCCGTGCGCCGGCCCTCAGCCGGCGCAGGGCTTCCTTCCGCGACAGCGGGCTCATCTCCGCGCTGTGCCGGGCGACAAATCCCTCCACCCACTCCGGCGCCGTCTTGGCGTACTCGCGCAGCGCCCAGCCGATCGCCTTCCTGATGAAGAACTCCCTGTCTGCGAGGTTCGGCTCAATGACAGCCGCGAGCAGCTCCGGATCGGTGGTCTTTTTGGCCCGCAGCTGCGAGGTGATGGCGGCCCTGCGGATCCATAAGTCCGGATCCCGGCACCATTGCCGGAGCACTTTGGACATCTCCCCGGGGTGCGCCGACAGCAGGCCGCAGATCCGGCCGGAGACACCGTCGGCGAAATCCCACCATCCGCCGGTCCGGATGATCTCCTCGTAGACCGGCAGCATGTCCAGGTCCCCAGCCAGTACCCGGTGTGCCGTCAGATCAATCGCGGCGTAGCGTTCCTCCCGGAAGGTGGAACTGCGCCACAGCTCCAGGACTGTGGCACGCAGCTGTCCGGCAGACGCCGGTGGAAACTCACGGGCAGCCCACCCGGCGATGTGCCGCACTTCCGGAACCAGCACACCCAGGGAGGGCAGCGAGGACTTCATATACGCCTGGGCGCCTGCGGCCCGTGCCGGGTCGGCGAGCTCCCGGAGTGCGCCACGGACGGCGGCAACAAGGTCCTAGTCAGCGGCCGTTTCCATGTGCGCCACTTTAGCCAGTATTGACGAGGTGCGTGAGGTACGCTGGTGAGCGCTAACACATTCTGAAGCAGAGGGAACCCATGCCCGGAACAGAAGTCCACCTGGCCCACGGAGCCTACTCCGCCGTCGTGACCGTCCGGGGGGGAGCGCTGCGCGAACTGCGCCATGGCGACAGGGACCTGGTGGTGGGCTTCGGCCCGGACGGCCCCGTTCCCGACTACCGGGGCGTCGTCTGTGCGCCCTGGCCCAACCGGCTGGCGGACGGCACCTACACCTACGCCGGAAGGTCCTTTGCTGCGGCCGTTAACGAACCGGAACGCGGCTGCGCCCTCCATGGCCTGGCGATCCACCGGGCGTGGGAGGTCAAGGAAACGGCCGAAGACCGGGCGGTCCTAAGCTGCCACATCCCGCCCGGCCCCGAATACCCGGGCGATCTCGACCTGACCGTTACGTATGCCCTTGCAGACGACGGACTCCATGCAACGGTGCATGCGGTCAACACCGGTTCTGTCCCCGCTCCTTACGGGGTATGCCCGCACCCCTATCTCGTGGCCGGCGCCTCGCCGCTGGACGACTGGTCGCTGGAACTTCCTGCCCGCACCTACCTTGAGGTCACGCCCGACCGCCTGCTGCCCGTAGCCTTGCGGCAGGTTGACGGCGACGCCTTCGACTTCCGCTCGGTCCGGCGCTTGGGGCAGGTCAAGATCGACCATGCCTTCACAGACATTTCCCGGGACGGTTCCGGCCTGGCGCGGGTGCGGGTGCACGACCCGTCCGGCACGGGCGTGGAGCTGGAATGGGGGACGGAGTGGCCCTGGGTCCAGGTGCACACCGGTGACAAGCCCGTTGGCCCGGACCGGCTGGGGTTGGCCGTTGAACCCATGACCTGCCCGCCGGACGCCCTGAACTCGGGAACGGACCTGGTACACCTCCAGCCCGGCCAGTCCCATTCGGCGGCCTGGACCATCCGGGCCCTGGACTAGCGTTGGCTGGCCGCGGCAGCACCCGCGCGGGCGTCCGCCCAGCCGGAACGTTCCAGCCACGCGGCGCACAACGAAGTCCACTGGTCCGGCCCTGGCTCGCCCGGGGCAAGTCCCAGTCCATGCCGTCCCTGCGGGAAGACATGGAGTTCCGCTTGGACGCCGGCAGCGAATAAGGCCCTGGCGTAGTTCAGGCTGTTGCTCACCGGCACGGCTTCATCGTCGGCAGTATGCCAGAGGAACGCCGGGGGAGTCCCGGGAGTGACGTTCAGTTCCGCCGACAGCGCCGCCAGGAGGTCCGAGGGCGGTGCGTCGCCAAGGAGGTTCGCCACCGATCCCTGGTGCGGCTCGTGGGTCAGTGACGCCACGGGGTAGCACAGCACCGAAAGGTCCGGCACCGCGGCGGGAAGGTCAAGCTTCGGATTCCCCGTGGCCGCGGCCGTGCTCAGGGTGGCGGCCAGATGTCCTCCGGCTGAGAAGCCAAGGACGCCCACGCGGTCCGGGTCCACGGCGAGCCCATGCTGCCCGCTCCGGATGTGGAGCATGGCTTCCTTGGCGTCTTCCAGGGGAGCCGGATGCCGGTGCGGTGCCACGCGGTAGCGCAGTACGAAGGCATGGATGCCAAGGGAGGCGAGCCACTCCGCGACGGGTTCGGCCTCGTGGTCGGCTTGGCGGGCATAGCCTCCGCCGGGGAGGACCAGGATTGCCGGCCGGGGCCCAGCGGCTTCCGGATGTGCCGGAATGGCGGTCAGCCCGCGGGGCGCCGTCACGCTGCCACCTCCGTGCTGCGCCGCAGCGTGACCTCGCCGGTAACGTCACCGGGGTGGACGTGGTCCGTGTCCTCGCCGTTGGGCTGTGGACCAGTGGCCCGGGTGGCAAAGCGTCCAATGTCTTCCAGCGGCAGGCGGACGGTGGAAAGGGCCGGCCGGAAGTCGCGAAGGGTTTCGATGTCGTCGAAGCCGGCGATGGCGGCGTCCCGCGGGATGCGCAGGCCCTCCGCGCGGAGGGCAGCGGCCGCCCCGATGGCCATCACATCATTGACGGCGAAAATACAGAGCTTCCCGCCCGCCGTCGCGCTGGACTGGGCGGCCTTGATCCGTTCGGCCAGTTGAAGCCCGGCCTCATAGCCGCCGGACCGGTTGAATGCGGTCCTGATCACTTCCGCCTGCCCCCGCCCTGCGCGCTCCAGTCCTTCCTGGAAGCCGCGCACCCTGTCATCGGAGGTCAGGAGGCCTTCGGGTCCGGCGACAATGACGAAGCCGCCGTCCCAGCCTGCCGCAAGTTCGGTGGCGAGCTGCCCCGCGAGCTCCTGGTTGGGGACTCTGACTACGTGGTAACCCTCCTGGACGGTGGCACCCACCACGGGATGTCCCACTACGGCCACCTGGCCCCCGTTCCGGCAGTACCGGTCAAGCTCCGCCGCCAGTTCGGCGTTGCCGTCCTGGTCCTCGCTCCGGCAGGAGCGGGATCCGGCAATGACGATCGAGTCCGCACGGCGGGCGGCGAAGGCGGCCACCGCTTCCTTCTCCTCCGCCGGTCCGCCCCCGGTGGTGGCCAGCAGCACCATCTTGCGCTGTTCCCTCGCGGCTTCCTGGACTCCCCGTGCGATCGCGGCGAAGTAGGGGTCGGCGATGTCGTGGACGATCAACCCGATCAGGCCCGAGCTGGATTTTGCCAGCCCCTGGGCCTGCGCATTCGGAATGTAGCCCAGCGAGTCCGCCGCCTGCCGAACCCGCTCGGCGATGTCCTTGCCCGGCTTGCGGGCCGAGCCGTTCAGCACGCGTGAAGCCGTGGCGGGGGAGACGCCGGCAAGGCGTGCCACCTCGGTAAGGGTACTTGCAGCCACTGCATCTCCTGGTCGTCGGTCGGGGCTCAAAGGCTAAGCACATTATGGCAGTTCAAACTACTTCCGGAAAGCGCTTGCCAACGGGAAACGCGCCGTGCATCATTGAAGCAGCGGGAACGCGCTTTCCCACTTAGCTTCAGTACATTGCTCACTCACCGTGGAGGACACATGGGCTTCGAAACGAAAACGATCCGCATCGCCATGAACGGCATTACCGGCCGGATGGGTTATCGCCAGCACCTGCTGCGCTCCATCCTGCCCATCCGCGATGCCGGCGGCTTCACCCTGGAGGACGGTACGCGGGTCCAGGTGGAGCCGATCCTGGTGGGCCGCAACGAGGCCAAGATCCGGGAGCTGGCGGAAAAGCACAAGGTCTCTGAATGGACCACTGACCTGGACGCCGTGATCAACGACCCCACTGTCGACGTCGTTTTCGATGCCTCCATGACCAGCCTGCGCGCCGCCACCCTGAAGAAGGCAATGCTGGCGGGAAAGCACATCTTTACGGAGAAGCCCACGGCGGAAACGCTGGAAGAGGCCATCGAGCTGGCGCGGATCGGCAAGGAAGCCGGCGTCACCGCCGGCGTCGTCCATGACAAGCTCTACCTCCCCGGCCTGGTTAAGCTCCGCCGCCTCGTGGATGAGGGCTTCTTTGGCCGCATCCTCTCCATCCGCGGCGAATTTGGCTACTGGGTCTTCGAAGGCGACATCCAGGCGGCCCAGCGTCCGTCCTGGAACTACCGCAAGGAAGACGGTGGCGGAATGACCACGGACATGTTCTGCCACTGGAACTATGTCCTTGAGGGCATCATCGGCAAGGTCAAGAGCGTCAATGCCAAGACGGCTACCCACATCCCCGCCCGTTGGGACGAAGCGGGCAAGGAATACAAGGCCACCGCGGATGACGCTTCCTACGGCATATTCGAGCTCGAGACCCCGGGCGGGGACGAGGTCATCGGCCAGATCAACTCCTCCTGGGCAGTGCGCGTCTACCGCGACGAACTGGTGGAATTCCAGGTGGACGGTACTCTCGGCTCCGCAGTTGCCGGCCTCAACAAGTGCGTCGCCCAGCAGCGCGCGCACACCCCCAAGCCCGTTTGGAACCCCGACCTCCCCGTCACCGAGTCCTTCCGTGACCAGTGGCAGGAAGTTCCCGCCAACGCCGAGCTCGACAATGGCTTCAAACTGCAGTGGGAAGAGTTCCTGCGCGATGTGGTCGCCGGCCGCGAACACCGCTTCGGCCTGCTGTCCGCCGCCCGCGGTGTCCAGCTGGCCGAGCTTGGCCTGCGCTCCAGCGACGAACGCCGCACCATCGACATCCCGGAGATCAGCCTCTAATGACTTCACTCATCCTTCCGTCCGAAGATGGCGGCACCAGGGAGTACCGCCTGCAGGGCGGCACTGCCTGGGCCCGGCCCGCTGCCCCCTTGACGGCGCGCCGTGCCTACGCCGCCGCCCACGTCATTCCCGAGGTCCTGGCCGACAACACCCCGGGCGCCCCCGCGCGCCTCGACTGGGACGCCACCATGGCCTACCGGCATGAGCTGTGGTCCTACGGCCTGGGCGTTGCCGATGCCATGGACACCGCCCAGCGCGGCATGGGCCTGGACTGGGCCGCCACGCAGCAGCTCATCAAGCGCACAGGGGTGGAGGCTGCCTCGGTGGTTTCGGCCAACAGCCCGGCCACCGCGGGCAAGTCCGTCCGGGACCTCGTATCCTGCGGCGCCGGCACCGACCAGCTGGACATCGACGCCCTGCCCACCGGTGAGGCCGGTATCAAGGCAGTCCTGGAGGCCTACCGCGAACAGATCGCCGTCATCGCCGAGGCCGGGCCCAAGGTCATCCTGATGGCGTCGCGTGCCCTGGCAAAGGTGGCCAGTGGTCCGGAGGATTACCTTCGCGTCTACTCCACACTGCTGCAGGAAGTGGACCAGCCGGTCATCCTGCACTGGCTGGGCACCATGTTCGACCCCGCCCTCGCCGGCTACTGGGGTTCCGGCGACGTCGCCACCGCCACCGAAACCTTCCTGGGCCTGATCCGGGACAACGCGGACAAGGTGGACGGCGTCAAGGTCTCGCTGCTCGACGCCAGCCACGAGGTGGCCCTGCGCGCTGCCCTGCCCGAGGGTGTCCGCCTCTACACCGGCGATGACTTCAACTACCCCGAGCTCATCGACGGCGACGGTACCCACCACTCCGACGCCCTGCTTGGCATCTTCGCGGCCATCTACCCGGCCGCTTCGGTTGCCCTGCAGAACTACGAGGCCGGAAACGCCGCCAAGGCACGCGAAATCCTGGACTCCACCCGCGAACTGGGCAAGCACATCTTCAGCGCCCCCACGTTCTACTACAAGACCGGCATCGCCTTCATGTCCTGGCTCAACGGCAAGCAGCAGGGGTTCCAGATGGTCGGCGGACTGCACTCGGGCCGCTCGGTGTGCCACCTGTCCAGGACCTTTGAGCTGGCCGACAAGGCCGGCCTGCTGAGGGATCCGGCGCTCGCGGCTTTCCGGATGTCCGACTACCTGCGGATCAACGGGGTGGGAGTATGAGCGACTTCTCCCGCCTCTCCATCAACAGCGCCACCACCAAGAAGTGGACGCTCGCCCAGGTGGTCGAGGGCTGTGTCAACGCGGGGATTCCGGCAATCGGCCCCTGGCGGGACCGCGTCGAGGAAGCCGGGCTTGATAAGGCTGCACGCCTCATCAAGGACGCCGGCCTTCGGGTGTCTTCCCTTTGCCGTGGCGGATTCCTCACCGCCGCCGACGCCGAAGGGCAGGCCGCCGCGCTCGCAGACAACCGCGCGGCCATCCTCGAAGCCGTGGCCCTTGACACCAGGGAGCTGTTTCTGGTGGTGGGGGGACTGGCCCCGGGGGAGAAGGACATCGTGGCCGCCCGGCAGCGGGTGGCCGACCGGCTTGCTGACCTGGTGCCCTTCGCGCAGGAAAACGGCGTCCGCCTGGTGCTGGAACCACTGCATCCGATGTATGCTGCGGACCGCGCACTCATCTCCACCCTGGGGCAGGCCCTGGACCTCGCGGCGCCGTTCGATGCAGCGACGGTGGGGGTCGCCGTCGACACTTTCCATGTGTGGTGGGACCCCGAACTGAAGGCGCAGATTCAACGTGCCGGACGTGAGAACCGGATTGCCTCCTACCAGGTGTGCGACTTCAACATGCCCATCGCCGCCGATCCGCTGCTCTCGCGCGGGTACATGGGCGACGGCGTGGTGGACTTTGCCACCATCGGCACCTGGGTGCGCGAGGCCGGGTACACCGGTCACATTGAGGTGGAAATTTTCAACCAGGAGATCTGGGACACGGACGGCAATGCTGTCCTGGCCACGGTCAAGGAGCGGTACGCGGAGCTTGTCCTGCCGTATGCCTGACCTGGTGTAAGACCGCGGGCTCCTGCTACGTCACGGCAGGAGCCTGCGCCCCACATGAAAGGACCCGGACCAGCGGTGGTTGTCCCACCGCTGGTCCGGGTCCTTTCCTGCCCGCGGCTGTTGCTGCCCTACGTGTACAGCGAGGCGAACCTGCGGTACCTTGCCAGCACGCCGGCGTCGTCCGTTCCGTGGTGAAGGTCGACGGCGTCTGCCGCCCAATTGGGGAATTGTCCGGTGAGTGCCGCGGCGGCCTGGCGCGCGGCTCCGTCGGCGACATACTCACCCGGCTGGGGGACGGTGACGGCCGTTCCCAGCAGGCTGGCGGCGACTTCCTGCACAGCAACCGACTGGGCGCCCCCGCCGACCAGGAGGATCCGCTTTGGCTGCACGCCTTGCGCCTGCAGGGCCGCCAGGCCGTCGGCCAGGGAGCAGACCACGCCTTCGACGGCGGCGCGCGCCAGGTTGGCTGGGGTGTAGTTGGCCCGGGTGATGCCATGCAGTGAGCCGGTGGCATCCGGCAGGTTCGGCGTCCGCTCGCCGTCGAAGTAGGGAACCAACGTGAGGCCACCCGCGCCCGGCCCGGCCGACAATGCCAGCTGGTTGAACTCCGCCAGGTCCACGCCGAGCAGGGCAGCGGTGGCATCGAAGATACGGGTGGCATTCAACGTGCATACCAGCGGCAGGTAGTGGCCGGCCGCATCCGCGAACCCTGCCACCAGCCCGGAAGGATCTGCCGCCGGGTTGTCAGACACTGCAAAGACGGTGCCTGATGTGCCCAGCGACATCACCACGTCGCCCAGTGCGGCGCCTGCACCGAGGGCGGCGGCCGCGTTGTCGCCGGCGCCGGGAGCCAGGAGAGCGCCTGCCGGAGTCTTTCCTGCCGTTTCCAGCGGCCCGAGGACCCTGGGAAGGGCCGGCACATGGCCGAGCGATGCGGTCAGGACGTCCGGAAGGTACGTGCCTTCGGCGGTCGAATAATACCCGGTGCCTGAGGCGTCCGAGCGGTCAGTGGCCAGGGCGGCCAATCCCTCTGCTCCGCTGCCTGGCCCGAAGCCGCCGAGCCGCCAGGTCAGCCAGTCGTGCGGGAGGCAGACCGCGGCCACCTTCGCGGCGTTTTCCGGCTCGTTGGCTGCCAGCCAGCGCAGCTTGGTCACCGTCAGGGATGCGACCGGAACGGTGCCGGTGGCACTGGCCCAGTACTGCGCTCCGGCGGCGGGATCGCCGCCGCCGGCACTCTCGATGAGTTCAGCGGCTGCGCCTGCGCTCCGGGTGTCATTCCACAACAGCGCCGGACGGATCACCGCACCATCGCTGTCCAGGCAGACCATGCCGTGCTGCTGGCCGCCGACGGCGACGGCGCTGACATCATCGAGCCCGCCGGCGTCCGCCACGGCCTTTTGCAGGGCAGTCCACCAGTGGTCCGGGTGGACCTCGGTGCCCTCGGGGTGGGCGGCCCGGCCCTGGCGGACGAGCGCCCCGGTGTCCGCATCGCGGATGACTACTTTGCAGGACTGGGTGGAGCTGTCGACTCCGGCTACGAGCGGCATGGGTGTTCTTTTCTTGTGCAGGAATGTTTTTGTGCAGGAATGGAAACGCTGCGGGGCCTGGATTATCTCCAGGGCCCCGCAGCGGGTACTAAGTGGCTAGTGGGCGCCCAGCAGGTGCTCGATGGCCAGCTGGTTGAGCCGGACAAACGCGAAGGAGCGTTCGGCGGCCTTGTCGGCGTCGAAGTCCTCAAAGGCTGCGGCGTCTGCGAGCAGGTCCGCGGTGCTTTCACCGGCGGCGAGGGTGGACTCGCCGAGTTCAAAGACGCCTGAGGTCTTGAGGGCTTCCTGAACCCGCGGGTCTGCACGGAAGGCCAGGGCACGCTCCTTGAGCAGGAGGTACATGGCCATGTTGGCCTTGGCGGACTCCCACACTCCGTCGTAGCCGTCGGTGCGGGAGGGCTTGTAGTCGAAGTGGCGGGGGCCGTCGTACTTGGGGCCGCCGTTCGGGAAGCCGTTCTCCAGCAGGTCGACGGTGAAGAAGGCGCTGGTGAGGTCGCCGTGGCCGAAGACCAGGTCCTGGTCGTACTTGATGCCGCGCTGGCCGTTGAGGTCGATGTGGAAGAGCTTGCCGGCCCACAGCGCCTGGGCGATGCCGTGGGTGAAGTTCAGCCCTGCCATCTGCTCGTGGCCGGTTTCGGGGTTCAGGCCCACGATGTCGCCGTGTTCCAGCTGGGCGATGAAGGCCAGGCCGTGGCCCACGGTGGGCAGGAAGATGTCGCCGCGGGGTTCGTTCGGCTTGGGCTCCAGGGCGATGCGGAGGTTGTAGCCCTTCTCCTTGATGTAGCCGGCTGCGGTGTCCACGCCCTCCTTCATGCGGTCCAGCGCGGCGGCCAGGTCCTTGGACCCGTCGTATTCGCTGCCTTCGCGGCCGCCCCACATGACGAAAGTTTCGGCACCGAGTTCGGCGGCGAGGTCGATGTTGCGCAGGACCTTGGACAGGGCGAAGCGGCGGATCGAGCGGTCGTTGGAGGTGAAGCCGCCATCCTTGAAGACGGGGTGGCTGAACAGGTTGGTGGTGACCATCGGAACCTTCAGCCCGGTCTCGGCCAGGGCTGCACGGAAGTTCTTCAGAATCAGCTCCCGCTCCGAGGCGGAGGCGCCAAACGGAACCAGGTCATTGTCATGGAAGGTGATGCCATAGGCGCCCAGCTCGCTGAGCTTGTGCACTGCTTCAACCGGGTCAAGGGAGGCGCGGGTGGCGACGCCAAACGGGTCGGCTCCAGTCCAGCCGACCGTCCAAAGGCCAAAGGTGAACTTGTCGGCGGGGGTGGGGGAGAGGGTCATGATTGCGTCCTTGCGATCGGGCGCTTCGCGGGATTGCGAAGCATTAGTTCATTGCCTGAACTATATGAGCGGACGTAGGGTGGGGTCAATAGGTCCAGCTTGCGACAGCCGGAAAAATTATCGGAGCCATAAACCAAGGAGCTTTGTGATGGTGATGCCGGCGCCTGCAGTGGCGGGACCGGGAGGCGCAGCCCCCGGAAGCGTCGGGGATGTCCGGCGCAGCAACCTTGCCCTGGTCCTGGGCGCAATCGCGGAATTCCCGCGCGGCACCTTTCCCAGCCGCGCGCAGATAGCCGGCGCCACCGGGTTGACCAAAGCGTCGGTTTCCAGCCTGGTGCTGGACCTCCTGGACGCCGGAATCATTCGGGAAATAGGCCTGAACCCTCAGGGGCGCGGCCGGCCGGGTGTCGGACTGGAGCTTAACCCGGGGCGCGCCGTCATGGGGATGGAAATCAATGTGGATTACATCTCGGCGGCCGTGGTTGACCTGGCCGGGAATGTCCTGATCCGTGAGGTGAAGGAGCGCGACAACCGCAACAGCCCGGACGCCCCGGTGCTGGCGGCGCTGGCAGTCCTGGCCGCGCGGGTACGGAGCGCGGCGGGCGAGCGGGGGGTCGAGGTCCTCGGTGGGGGGCTGGCCGTTCCTGGACTCGTTGACCCTGCCGCGGCCCGGGTACTCACCGCCCCCAACCTTGGGTGGGTCGATGTGCACCTTGACCTTGGTGCGTTGCTGCCCGAAGCTCCCCTGGGTGTGGCGCTTTTCAACGAGGCCAACGCCGCAGCCCTGGCGGAACTGAGGTACCGGCCGGACGGTGCCTCCGACTTCCTGTTTGTCTCTGGCGAAGTGGGTGTCGGTGGCGGGATCGTCATCGGGTCCGAGCTGTTCACGGGCCCGGAAGGCCATGCCGGCGAAGTGGGACACATCGTGGTGGAGCCGGACGGCGGCCGCTGTTCCTGCGGCGGTACCGGTTGCCTTGAAACCGTCGCCGGCCAGGACGCCATTTTCGCCGCATCCGGCCTGGCTCCGGAGGCTGCAGCACGGTCCGCCAGCATGTCCGCGCTGCTGGGGGCGCTGGAGGGCGGAGACACCCAGGCGGTATCCGCCGTTGAACGGGCGGCCCGCTGCCTGGGCATCGCGCTCGCGTCAACGGCGCGGGTGGTCAATATCCACTCGGTGGTCCTCGGTGGGCACTTCGCGGTCCTCGAGCCCTGGCTGCGCGGCCCGTTGCTCGAAAGCGTGCAGAAATACGCCCCGGGCAAGTACGCGTCCGAACAGGTCACAGTCTCCGCGGTGGGCGAGTCGGGCGCGCTGCTGGGCGCAGCCGGCAGCGTCATCCGGTCGCTGGTGGAGGCGCCGCACCGGCTGCAGTAGCGCTAAAGGAAAAGCTACGTTTTAAGCAGACTGGCCGTTGGTCATCCCGCAGTCATTTTTCGAGCGCCGGGCAGGGTATCTCGACGGAGCCGGTGAAGTAGTGCGGTGCAACAGCAGCGGTGAAAGCAGCCGCTTCGCCGGAGCTGCACTTTTCTGCTCCGGTGGCCACCTGTTCAGCCCAGGACGGTCCGGAGTCCCTGGTCGTGAAGGGAGGGAAGTACATGGACGTTAGGAGCAGGCCAAAACCCACCAGAATCGCTGGCTGTGTCCAGTGTGCCCACCTCACCAACGCAGACGAAAGCACCGGCACTATGGCCAGGACAAACATTGTGGCTGCTACCGAATACCGGGTGAACGCGAACTGTTCAATCCAATCGGCGTCGGTAAACCGGGCGTAATCGAGGAACGGCGCCGGGTTCGCCGCGGCGCAGGCAATCCACACCAAAATGGACGCGGAGAGGAACATTATCGCCAGGCGGCGGTGCTGCCGCCGCCCGTATATGAAGACGGCCGCGGTGGCGACAGCAATGATCAGGAACGCCAAAATTACCGGTGCGGCGCCGAAATTGACGATCTGCTGGGTCAGTGCCCGTGCGTAACCATAGACCAGGGGCCCCACGGTGTTTAGCGGCCACCCGTAGATCAGTGATGCTGGATCCAGTTGGTATTGCGTGTACGGAGCCCTCGGATAAGTCACCGTGGTGTACAACTGAGCGCACAATCCCAGTGCAAGTCCTGCTTTCGCAGGCCACAGGCTGCGGTTGCGCCAGCGGTAGAGGAACAACGGGGTGAAGAGGACCGATATGATCTCCGTCGATGCCGTGGCGAATGCTGCACCGAACAGCAGGAGCGCTTCAGCCCGCGTTCGTGCCGGTTTGATCAGGAGCCATGGGGCGAGCCAGAGCAAGTACCAGTGCAAATTCGCGAAGTTGCCAAGTGTTTCGATCGCTCCCACGTTCACGAATATGGGGATCGCTGCCCATGCTCCACGTATCCATACACTCGTCGTCAGGGAACTCGAGCAGTGGAAGGTCATCAGTGCTATGCAGGCGAGGGCTGCGCAGGCCAGGAAGTTCATGGCGTATGCGTAGTCGGGTACGGCGAATCCCCGGACCACGATTTCTGCCGCTATGCGGGGGATGAAGTGCAGATATCCCGCGTAGGGCTTGAATGGCGTCCAGCGATCGTCCGGGGCCATGGCATCGGACAGGAAGACGGCCCCGTCCTCTGCCCAGAGGACGCCCTGCGCGTGTGCCGGGAGCCTCCACCAGGACAGCAGGCTGACCAGTACCAGCGCGCCGAGATATGACAGTGCTTTTGTCACCCGCGTTTTCAATGGACCTGCCCTCATCCCATTCCCCCATGGAATGCCGGACTTAATCTAATGGACGGGATCTAACGGCATCAAAACGGGGCCGGCGGGTGACGGACTTTTTCACAGGAAGAGCGGCAATTGGCTGCATCCGAAGGATACAAAGATGCGGTCCCGCCCAGCGCGTCGGCTGGCCGGGACCGCATCTTTCGGTGCCCCAGGAGGGAATCGAACCCCCGACCGGCGGATTAGAAGGCCGCTGCTCTATCCCCTGAGCTACTGAGGCATCGGCTTCCGGCCCAGGGGCCGGCGCCTCCAAAAGTTTACATTGCCCGGGGTGCCGGTGGCGGCATCCTGCCGCCACCCCTCCTCCACACACGATGTAACGGCGGTTGTTGTCCACATATGAAAATCCGTGCCTGCTGTCCGCCGTTGTCCGGCGCGATGCTGGTCATGCCTGCTAAAGGCGCCACCATCCAGACAGGACGTAGACATGAGCGAAACGATCATCACCATCCGGGGCTTCGTGGCCACGGAGATAACGAGTTCCACCACGCCAGGGGGAGTGGCAACGGCCTCCTTCCGGCTCGGGTCCACCGCCCGCCGTTTTGACCGGGCATCCGGGACCTGGGGTGACGGACACACCAACTGGTACACGGTCCAGGGCTACCGCAACCTTGCTGGAACCCTGGGCTGCAGCATCAGGAAGGGACAGCCGGTCATCGTCGTGGGCAAGCTGAAGATCCACACCTGGGAAAAGGACGGCCGGGTGTACCACTCCACCATCATCGACGCGGAGGCCGTGGGGCACGATCTCACCTTTGGGTCGGCAAACTTCATTCGTACGGCGTCCAGGCCGGCACTCTCCCTGGTGGAGCAGCCGCCAGTTCCCGATGACGCCGGAATGGACCAGGTTCCGGATGAACTGGAGGACCAGGAGGATGAACACGCCGAGGACCACGGCCAGCCCTCCGTCGTCATCGAGGACAGCGACGGTGCCCTCGCCTCGCTGGACCTGGAAACGGGGGAACTCGCCGAGGTCTAGGAAACGCGTATTACTTACCAGCGTCCCCGTTCAGTCCCGGGCGGATGGACGGCGGCACCCCCCGGCCGCCCTCCATCCGCCCGTCAAATGCCTGATGGCCGGCCGCCTATTGCTGCCGACGGTTCCGGACGATGCTTCCCGCAGCCCCACGCCGGGTACCGGTCTTGCACGCCGGTCGATGCCTGCGTCCATGGCAGAATGACACCATGCATCCCACCCCTTACCAGCGGCCCAACAAACGCGCCGGTGCAGCACTGGCGTGCCTCGCCCTGGCCTGTGTGCTGTCGGGGTGTGTTGCCGGCCCTTCCGCGAGCCAACCGGCACTCGGGGCCAGCGAGGGGCAGACGTCGCCGCAGGCCAAGGCAACCGACGGTGGACCGCAGGAGCCGGCCCAGGCAACTGGTTCGGCCGCGGGAAGCGCTCGTCCCAGCGGAGAACCGCTGGCCGACACGTCCGGTGGGGCGCCAGCGGCTGCAGCGGCTACCGAGGCGGTGAAGCGCACTGTGACGGACACTCTTACCAAATTGGCAAGCGGAACCCCGAAACCGGCCACAGCCCAGGTCAGCGAAGCCCTGACGGGTGCAGGCATCGCACCGGGTGTTCTCCAGGTATCGCAAAGCCGGACGCCCACCGGACTGGAAGCGGATGCCATCGAAGCGGCCGTGCTGCAGGGGAGGGATTGTGTCATCGGGCAGGTGCGCGAAGGCGCTGTAACCGTCACGGTGCTTCCGGTGCTGGCCAGCGGTAAATGTTTCGTGGGCTCCTGATGGCGGTAGCCTGCCGGCTGCAAATGTGAGATCTGCCCGCCGACCCACTAGATTTGAGACCATGGCGGAATTTATCTACACAATGACCAAGGCCCGCAAGGCCGTTGGCGAAAAGCTCATCCTTGATGACGTAAGCATGTCCTTCTTCCCGGGCGCCAAGATTGGTGTTGTGGGCCCCAACGGTGCCGGTAAGTCCACCATCCTGAAGATCATGGCCGGGCTGGACACGCCCTCCAACGGTGAGGCCAGGCTCAGTCCCGGCTACAGCGTAGGCATCCTGCTCCAGGAACCACCCCTTAACGAGGAAAAGACCGTCCTGGGCAACGTCCAGGAAGGCGTGGGCGAGATCTACGGAAAGATCCAGCGCTTCAACGAGATCTCCGAGGAAATGGCCAGCCCCGACGCTGACTATGACACCCTCCTCGAAGAAATGGGCAAGCTGCAGGAAGCCATCGACGCCGCCGATGCGTGGGACCTCGACTCCCAGTTGGAACAGGCCATGGACGCGCTGCGCTGCCCGCCGGCCGATGCTGATGTCACCAACCTTTCCGGTGGTGAACGCCGCCGCGTGGCACTTTGCAAGCTGCTCCTGCAGAAGCCGGATTTGCTGCTCCTCGATGAGCCCACCAACCACCTGGATGCCGAAAGCGTCCTGTGGCTCGAACAGCACCTCTCCAGCTACCCCGGCGCCGTCCTTGCCGTGACCCACGACCGCTACTTCCTGGACCACGTGGCTGAATGGATCGCCGAAGTGGACCGCGGCCACCTGTACCCCTACGAGGGCAACTACTCCACGTACCTGGAGAAAAAACGCGCCCGCCTGGAAATCCAGGGCAAGAAGGACGCCAAGCAGGCCAAGCGCCTCGCCGAGGAACTCGGGTGGGTCCGCTCCAACGCCAAAGGGCGCCAAACCAAGTCGAAGGCCCGTCTGGCCCGCTACGAGGAAATGGCTGCAGAGGCGGACCGTACCCGCAAGCTTGACTTCGAAGAGATCCAGATTCCGCCGGGACCCCGCCTGGGCGGCCTGGTCCTGGAGGCCAAGAACCTCCAGAAGGGCTTCGAGGACCGGGTCCTGATTGACGGGCTGTCCTTCACCCTGCCCCGCAACGGTATCGTGGGTGTCATCGGCCCCAACGGCGTGGGCAAGACCACCCTGTTCAAGACCATCGTCGGCCTGGAACCGCTCGACGGCGGCGACCTGAAGATTGGTGACTCGGTCAAGATTTCCTACGCGGACCAGAGCCGCGGCGGCATCGACCCCAACAAGACCCTGTGGGAGGTCGTGTCCGACGGGCTCGACTTCATTCAGGTGGGCAACGTCGAGATGCCGTCCCGCGCCTACGTGGCCGCGTTCGGCTTCAAGGGCCCGGACCAGCAGAAGAAGGCGGGCGTCCTCTCCGGCGGTGAGCGGAACCGGCTGAACCTCGCCCTCACCCTGAAACAGGGCGGCAACCTGCTGCTGCTTGACGAGCCCACCAACGACCTCGACGTCGAAACCCTGAGCAGCCTGGAAAACGCGCTGCTCGAGTTCCCCGGCTGCGCCGTGGTGGTCTCGCACGACCGCTGGTTCCTGGACCGGGTGGCCACCCACATCCTGGCCTACGAGGGCGACGACGAAAACCCCTCCAAGTGGTACTGGTTCGAGGGCAACTTCGAATCCTACGAGGAGAACAAGGTCCAGCGGTTGGGCCCCGACGCCGCCAAGCCGCACCGCGTCACCCACCGGCGCCTCACCCGCGACTGATCTGCGGGGTCCGGCAACGGATGACTAACGCATAAGAGTAAGGCCGGCACCCGATGTGAACTGTTCGAGATGAACAATTCACCGGGGTGCCGGCCTTACCCATTCCCGCGGCTAAGGTGCCGCCGCTGGAGCTGCCGACAGGGTTTACGCGTTTTCCGGGAGAGCAGGAATGCGGACCATGCCCTCCTGGGCCACTGAGGCGACATGGTGGCCCTCACGGTTGAAGATCTTGCCGGTGGCCAGTCCCCTGGCGCCATGAGCACTGGGGGACTCCTGGACGTAGAGAAGCCATTCATCAACGCGTGCCGGGCGGTGCCACCACATGGCGTGGTCCAGGCTGGCGACGTTCATGCCCGGGCTGGTCCAGTTCAGGCCGTGCCGTCGAAGGATGGACTCAAGGAGCGTGTAGTCGCTGGCGTAGGCCAGGGCCGCACGGTGCAGGTTCGAGTCGTCCGGCATCGGGCCGAAAGTCTTCATCCACACGGCGTTGCGGGCCTCGCGCGGTCCGGTTGCGGACACATACAGCGGCGGGTCGACGTGTCGGATGTCGAACGGGCGCTCGTACGCCCAGTGCCGGGCCACTGGGTGGTCGAACTTTCCCAGCAGGTCAGCGGTGCTGGGCAGTGATTCAGGGTCCGGGATTCCGGCCGGCATGGCAGAGGAGTGGTCAATGCCTTCATCTTCACCCTGGAAGGAAGCGATCATCGACAGGATGGGCACCCCGTCCTGGTAGGCGTGCACGCGCCGGGCGGAAAAGGACCGGCCGTCGCGCAGCCGCTGCACCCCGAAGGTGATGGCCTTGTTGGCGTCACCGGGCCGCAGGAAGTAGCCGTGCATGGAGTGGACGAACCGCTCCGGATCCACCGTCCTGGTGGCCGCGACCAGTGACTGCGCAAGCACCTGCCCGCCGAACACCCGGTGGTGGGGCTGCTGCTGGGAGGGGCCCAGGAAAATATCCTCATCCGTCCGTGCGCCCTCAAGCTCACCAAGGTCCAGCAGTTCGATCAGTGATGAGGTTGGGTCTCCGCTTGGCGGCGCCAGCAGTCCGGCTTCGGCTTCAGTCATGGGTCTGACTCTAGACGTCGCCGCGGGAACCACTCAACCGGACAGCCGGTAGTGTCTTAGGTGTGTCTGAACTTCTCACTTCGTCCTTCCGTTTCGCCGATCCCCGGGATCTGGCCGACCTCAAGACGTTCGCCACGCGGGCCAAGTCTATCGACGACAGCGGAGCTATGCGCCTGCAGGCCGCCGGCCAGGTCCTTGCCGCCTACGTTTGCGTCCTGCGGCCCAGGCTCCTGGGCGAATCGACGCCCACCATTCTTGGCCTGCGCACTATGGCCCTGGCGGAACCGTCCGGGACAGATGTCACCGTTGCCTTGTCATCCGTCCTGGACCGGCTCGCGCGGGTAGGGGAGCAGGTCGTCGAATTCCCGGTGCCGCCCACCACAGTCAGCGAGTCGTGGACGGGGGTGGGCGCGCCGCGGGGCGGATGGGAGCTGCTGGGGTCCGTCAGCGACGCCCGGCTTCGGGCTGCGGCGGAGGCGGGCATAGCCGAAGTGGCAGGCATTGTGCCGGACAAGCCGGGTGCCCTCATCGTCAATAACGCACGGGCTGCAGTCTGGGGACGCGAACTGGATGACGCCGGCCTGCCCGCCGGTGCAGCCTTCGCGGCCTTGGCGTTGGGGTTCCTGGGTGACGGGGACCAGAAGCTGTACCGGGCCGGCCGCTGGTTCCGGCTGACAGGGCCCCGCGGCCACGTCCTGGCCCGGACCGGCAGCGGCCTGCTTTAGGCCCCTGCGGCTGCGGCCGTATCTGCACTTGCGGTTATCAAGAGTTCAGGAGTCGGAAGGGCTATTCACCATGGACAGCGCGGCCCGCTCCATGTAGTCCCACAGGGTGCCCTCGTAAAGCGGCGGCAATTCCAGGGCATCCACGGCGGTGCGCATGTGGAACAGCCACCGGTCCTTTGCCTCGGGCGTGACCCTGAACGGCATATGCCGCATCCGCAGGCGCGGGTGGCCGCGTTCCTCGCCGTACGTGGTGGGGCCGCCCCAGTACTGCTCGAGGAACATCAGGAAACGGCGCTTTGCGGGGGCCAGGTCCTCTTCCGGATACATCGGCCGCAGCACCGGATCGGTGGCTACGCCGTCGTAAAAGACGTCGATGAGCTTTACGAAGGTGTCGTGTCCACCCACTGCATCGTAGAAGCTGTCGGTGTAGTCCGGCTTGCTGAAGGGATCATTCTGCATCAACGGCGGCCGCTGGCCCTGGACGGGGCGGCGCGGCTCGATGGGAAGCGACATGCTAGTCCCCGGCTTTCTGGTCTGTCTTCTTGGTCTCAACGTGCGCCGAGCCCTGGTCAGTGGTCCCGTCGTCGGATTCGTGCAGCGGGACATAGCGCCCCTGCGACCGGTTGCCCACGCGCAGAATCTCGCCGTTGCGCAGGTACCAGATGGCGCCGTCGTCCGAGCGGACCCGGGTGATCCGCAGGCCCATGGACTCCACCACGCCCACCACCTCGCTGGTTTCGATGACGTCGCCGATTCCGTACTGGTCTTCAATGGTAATGAAAATCCCGGCCAGGAAGTCGCGGATCAGCTGCTGGGCGCCGAAGCCGATGGCCACACCCAGGATTCCCACGCTGGTCAGAAGCGGGGCGATATTGATGTCCAGGTTCTGCAGCACGTACATGCCGGTGATGATTACCACCAGCACGCCCACCACGCTGTTCAGGAGCGAGCCGATGGTCTCCGCGCGCTGGACCCGGCGTTCATGATCCAGGGCGCGGAAGGCCGGCGCCACCCATTTGAAGGTGGGCTTTTTGAAGAAATTGCTTCCCGCCGCGACGCGCTTGGTAATGCGCGAGATGATGAAGGTCGCCACCAGCCAGACGCCGACGCCAATGCCGAGGCTGATCACGATGCCCGGGACGCTCACACCGCTTGGCTGGCTGGTGGCAGGGGGCAAGAGGGAAAACATGCTGACCATGGGTGGAAATAGCTCCTTGGGATATTGCTCTGTTCTCTTTCAACCCTAGCGCCGTAGCGTGGAGCAATGCGCATCCTCATCCTCGGCGGAACCGCCTTCCTCTCCAAGGAGATTGCCAGTCAGGCGGTTGCCGCCGGCCATGACGTCACGTGCCTGGCGCGCGGAACAACGGCTGCGCCGCCGCCCGGCACAGAGTGGATCAGGGCGGACCGGTCAACAGGGCAGGCAGCATACCAGGAACTGGCCGGGGACTGGGATGCCGTGATCGAGGTCGCGCGGGACCCCAAACCGGCGCGGGAAGCCCTGGCGGCACTCACGGGCCGGGCTGGGCACTGGACCTTCGTGTCCAGCTGTTCGGCCTACGCCGACAACTCCGTGCCCGGCGCGGCGGAGAACGCACCGCTTCTGCCGGCGCTGCCCGCCGGGACGCTGTCCACGCCGGAAAATTACGGCGAGTCTAAAGTGGCCATCGAGGAAGCCACCCTGGAAGCCACACACGGGACGGCCCACCTCTGCCGGGCAGGCCTCATCAGCGGCCCCGGCGACCCCACCGACCGCTACGGCTACTGGCCCGTCCGCTTCGCCAGGAACTCCGGACCAGTGCTCGTCCCGGACATCGGCGGCGACCCCACGCAGGTCATCGACGTGCGGGACCTGGCGGCCTGGATCCTGCGGGCTGCAGAAGAGGGGATCACCGGACCCCTGAACGCCATGGGGGATCAGGTCCCCTTTGCGGACATCGTGAGCGCCTGCCGGAAGGCTTCCGCCTCGCAAGAAGCTGCCGTCACGGCTTCAGGGGACTGGCTGGTGGAGCAGGGCGTCAACTATTGGTCCGGGCCGGAGTCCCTTCCCCTCTGGCTGCCACCGCACCACGAGGGCTTCATGGCCCGCAGCAACCGGGCAGCCAAAGCCGCCGGCATGGTGCTGCGGCCGTGGCAGGAAACCATGGCGGACACCCTGGCTGACGAACGTGCCCGCGGGCTGGGCCGGCCCCGGAAGGCCGGCCTGCAGCCCGCTACTGAGGAACGCCTCCTACGGCTGCTCCACAATGAAAGCGGCGGTTAGCCCGCCACGGTCTCCGGCTGGTGTTCCACCGGAAAGTTCACGCTCCGCGCGATGAAGCAGACCTGGTTGGCCTCATGGTGCAGCGACGCGGCCAGTTCGGCCTGTGCGGCATCGGCCACCGTCACGTGCGGATGCAGGACAACCCGCTCGAACTGTCTGCTGCCGTCCCTGTTGAGCCGCATCAGCCCGGTTGCCTCGTCTCGGTAGTCAGTGACCACCACACCGTGCTTCACGGCCACATGCAGATAGGAGAGCATGTGGCACTGCGCCAGTGCGGCCAGGAGGAGCTGCTCCGGATTGTACCGTTCCCGGTCTCCATGGAACGTGGGATCGGCCGAGCCCTTCAGGGGCGGCAGGCCCGGAATGAGCACATCGTGGTCCCGCGAGTAGCTCCGGTAGGACGAGGTTCCGTCTCCCCGGTTGCCGGTCCACTGGACTGCCAGGGAGTAGTGGTGCTCGCCGAGGCTCACTGCGGGCTGCCGTCCGCCACCACGTCAGCTGCGCGTGCACGCAGGGCGCGGGCAACGCCGTCGCGGTTTTCCAGCATCATGCGGCGAAGTGCGGCACTTTCGGCCGGCAGCGACGCCAGGAAGCCGTCGGTCCGGTCGATGGTGGCCTGGGTGGTCAGCAGCGCCGGGTAGAGGCCGACGACGATTTGCTGGGCCAGTGCGTGGGTGCGGGTTGCCACGATGCCAGGCACAGCCGCAAAGTACTTTTCGGAGTACGGCTCCAGGAGGGAGCGGTCCGGCACCCGCATGAAGCCGGTCACCGCCGATCCCTGCAGCGCGTTGGACAGTTCGCCCTTAACCACAATGGACTCCCAGGCCGCGGCCTTCGCCTCCGGGGTGGGAATGGCGGCCTTGGCCAGCGCGGCAGCATTCTGTCCGCTGGAGGTGTTGTCCCGCTGCAGCTCCGAGTCGATGCCGTCCTGGCCCATCCGGCCGCCGGCCACCAGCGAGGCCACCAGTTCCCACCGGAGGTCCTGGTCCAGGCTCAGTCCCTCCAAAGCCACCGACCCGTCCAGCAGGCCGGCCACCCGGTCCAGCTGGGACCCGCTGCGAGCCAGGAGGGCAAAAGCCTTGATGAACTGCAGCTGTCCATCGGAGCCTGCCGGAACCTCCGCAGCCAGATCCCACAGCCGGTCCGCCGCCGCCGCCGTAGTCGCCTCGCGGTGTTCTTCGGCCACATAGAAATTCAGGGTGGTGGCCAGTTGGCGGAGCTGGACCAGGATCACGGACGAGTCGGTCTCCGCGGCCACGTTGGCCAGGATCAGCTCCACGTACTTCCGGGCCGGAGTCTCGCCGTCCCGGGCGGCGTCCCACGCCGAGTTCCATACCAGGGTCCGGGGCAGGCTTTCGGTGAAGTCCTTCAGGCGGGCGGTGGCGGTGGCCAGCGACCTGGGATCCAGCCGCACCTTGGCATAGGCGAGGTCGTCGTCGTTGATGAGGATCAGGTCCGGCTGGGCAAGGCCGGCCAGTGCCGGCACCTCAGTACGTTCGCCGTCGACGTCCAATTCCTCGCGGTGCACCCGGGTGAGCTTGCCGGCGTCGTCAAGGTTGTAGAACCCCACGGCAAGGCGGTGCGGGCGGATGGTGGGCCACTCCGGAACCGCGGACTGCAGGATGGCAAAGGAGCGCAGCTTCCCTTCCGCGTCCACGTCCAGCTCGGGAGCGAGGGTATTGACGCCGGCGGTTTCCAGCCACTGCCGGCCCCAGTCATCCAGGTCGCGTCCGCTGGCCTTTTCCAGTTCCACCATCAGGTCGCTTAGCTCCGTGTTGTGCCACGAGTGCTTGGCGAAGTACTCGCGCACACCGGCCATGAACTGTTCGGGCCCCACCCAGGCCACCAACTGCCGGAGCACCGAGGCACCCTTGGCGTAGGTGATGCCGTCGAAGTTGACCTCAACGTCCTGCAGGTCGTTGATTTCGGCGAAGATCGGGTGCGTGGTGGGGAGCTGGTCCTGCCGGTAGGCCCAGGACTTCTCCACGGACGCGAACGTGGTCCAGGCACTGGTGAAGGAGGTTGCCTCCACCGCCGCCAGGTGGGACATGTACTCGGCGAAGGATTCGTTCAGCCAGAGGTCATTCCACCAGAGCATGGTCACCAGGTCGCCGAACCACATGTGGGCCAGTTCGTGCAGGACGGTGATGGCTCGCCGCTCCACCTGGGCCCCGGTGACCTTGCTGCGGAAGACATAGCCCTCCAGGATGGTCACGGCACCGGCGTTCTCCATGGCGCCGGCATTGAACTCCGGAACGAACAGCTGGTCGTACTTTTCGAACGGGTAGGGGCAGCCGAACTGCGCCTCGAAGAACCCGAATCCCTGGCGGGTGAGTTCGAAGATGTTGTCCGCGTCCAGGTACTGCATCAGCGATTTCCGGGCAAAGACGCCGAGCGGGATCACGCGGCCGTCTGAGCTGGTGACCTCACTGCGGACGGACTGGTAGGGGCCGGCAATCAGGGCCGTGACGTAGGAGGACAGCCGGGGCGTCGGGGCGAAGGTCCACACCGATCTGGCCGAGCCGTCTTCTGCCGGGGCGGCTTCCTCCGGAGAAGGTGTGGGGGAGTTGGAGATGACGTCCCAGTGCGACGGTGCCGTGATGGTGAAGGCAAACGTTGCTTTCAGGTCCGGCTGCTCGAACACGGTGAACATCCGGCGGGAATCGGGAACCTCGAACTGCGTGTACAGGTAGACCTCGTTGTCCACCGGGTCCACGAACCGGTGCAGGCCTTCCCCGGTGTTCATGTAAGGCATGTCGGCCACAACGGTCAGCTCGTTGTGCTCCGCCAGGTCCGGCAGCTGGATCCGCACGCCGTCCGACACGGTGGCCGGGTCAAGGCTGCGGCCGTTCAGGGTCACGCCGTGCACCGTCCGGGTGACAGCGTCGATGAAACTGGACGATCCCGGTGCCGCCGTGAACTTCACGGTGGTGGTGCTGCCAAAGACCTCGCCGCCGCGGGTCAGGTCGAGGTTGACGTCGTAGGACTCGACGGTGATCAGTTCGGCGCGCTCACGGGCTTCGGTGCGCGTCAGGTTCATGCCTGGCAAAGGAGGTCCTCCAGTGGTGTTTCGGCTGCCGGCCGGTGGTCCCGGTTCCGGCACTGTGATGCATTCTTCCATCCCTGCAGTCCTTGGCAAGTTGCGCAGGTCACAGCGGTCTCCCTGCCGGGCCGGACGGTTGGCGGGGCTGCCGCAGGGGTAGCGTTAAATACATGGGAAAGCTGCTGGATTCGGTGGACACCAAGGCGATGCGTTTTGCTGTCGGGTTCCCCGTCGTGCTGGCCGCCGCCTTTGTCTACTGCGCGTTTCTGCTGCGTCCGGACCTTCCGGATCCACTCGCCATCCAGTGGACGGACGACGGCGGTGCAGCCTTCGCGCCATTTGGCGCCTATGTAGGGGTTGGTGCCGCGGGAATCGCCGTGGCAGGCTGGCTGGTCCTGCTGCAGGCGGTACCCCTCGGCCGGCCGGTCATGATGCGGCGCATCATGATGGGGGCGGGGCTGTTCCTCAGCCTATTCATCACCTCGGCCCTTGCCGCAGGGCTGATCGGCCAAACCGGGCTGGCCGACGCCCGGCAGTCGCATGTGGACATGACAGTCCTCGCCCTCGGCAGCGGCGCCGCGGTATCGCTCGGCGTGGCAATGGGCATGGTGTACAAAGCTGACCGGCAATGGTCGCCGGAAGACGACCGGGCCCTGCAGATTGCCATTGCCAGGGAACAGGATCCGGACCTTGCCCGGGACAGCATCAGGCTCTGGGTGCACGCCAGGAGTTCAGTCTTCGTGATGATCGCCATCGCCTCCCTCTTTCCGGCAGCACTGATTGCGGTGGTGGTGCCGTGGCTGGGGATCCTCCTGGTTGTCCTGGCTGTCATCGGCGCCGCGTTCCTCTTTGCCCGCATCAGGGCGGACCGGCGAGGGCTGAAGGTCATGCTGGCCGGGGTGGTCCCGGTCATGGACGTGCCTGCCGGCGCCATTTCAGATGCCAGCGCCGCGGACGTCAAAGCGGCTGACTACGGCGGGTGGGGCTACCGGCACCACCGCGGAACCGCCGCCATGCTGGTGAGCAGCGGGCCCGCCGTCGTCGTCAGCAAGACCGACGGCCAGCGCGTCGCCGTCAGCGGCGGCAGCCAGGCTTCGGCCGCGCGGCTGGCCGAAGTCCTCACCCGGGTGGCCGCCAGGGCCCGGCGCGGCGGAGGCCCGCCACCTGCCGGCAGGCTGACGGAATCCTGAGTCGCGGCCCGTCCTAGTATCCTTATCGGTGTCGTTCCGGCCTCCACCGGCGGCCCGCCAGCCCCACGAAATGAACGGACTTAGCACGTGACCACTACCCCTGCCTTCCCGCGGGTCCACATCGCCACCGACCACGCAGGGATGGAGCTCAGCGCCCACCTCGTCTCCCACCTGACCGGGAAGGGATATGAGGTGGTGGACCACGGTCCCCAGGTTTACGACGCCCAGGACGACTACCCTTCCTTCTGCATCAACGCCGCCCTTGCCGTGGTGGCGGACCGGGAAGCCGGCATCCACGCCCTGGGCATCGTGCTGGGCGGCTCCGGCAACGGCGAGCAGATCGCCGCCAACAAGGTCAGGGGTATCCGCGCCGCCCTCGCTTGGAACCTCTCCACGGCCACGCTGGCCCGCGAGCACAATGACGCGAACGTGGTGGCCCTGGGCGGCCGCCAGCACACGGTGGAAGAAGCCACCGAACTGGTCGAGGCATTCCTGGCCGAACCGTTCAGCAACGATGAACGCCACATCCGCCGGATCGAAAAGATCGCCGTGTTCGAGGCAACCGGCGAGGTCATCGAGTAGTGCCTGAGGGCCATTCCGTCCGCAGGCTCGCCCGGCAGTTCGGCGACGTCTTCGCCGGTGAAGCGCTGGCTGTTTCCAGTCCGCAGGGGCGGTTCAGTGGGGGAGCGGCGCTGCTGGACGGCCGCACCATGGTTGCCGCCGAGGCGCACGGCAAGCACCTGTTCCTGCATTTCGACAACTCGCTGGTGCTGCACGTCCACCTGGGCCTGTACGGCGCCTGGAGTTTCGGAGGTGACAGCACCTTCAGCGGCGCCTCGAGCATCGGCGCCCCGAGGCGGGTAGGGGAGCAGGAGGCGTTCGCTGACGGGGACGACGACGGCGGCGCACCGTACGCCGGACCGCCGGCACCCGTCGGGGCCGTGCGCGTCAGGCTCGCCGGAAGCCACGGCTGGGCGGACCTTCGGGGTGCCACCACCTGCGAAACCATCACGGTGGCGGAAGCAGGCGCGGTGCTGGCGCGGCTCGGGCCGGATCCGTTGCGGAACCTGCGCGGTGACGCCGGCCGGTTCGCCGCCAACGTCCTTGCCCGCAAGACCCCCCTGGCGGCGCTGCTCATGGACCAGAAGGTGATTGCCGGCGTCGGGAACGTGTACCGCGCCGAGGTCCTCTTCCGCCGACGCCTTGATCCGTGGCTGCCCGGAAGCGCACTGGCGGACGGCGATGCCCGCAAGCTCTGGCGCGACATCGTCGCCGTCATGACCGACGGCGTGGCGGACGGGCGGATCATCACCACCCCGCCTAAATATTGGACGCTCGACGGCACCACGGCTGCGAAGGCCGCTGCGGCGGGCGTGCCCGTTCCGGCAAAGAGCGGCAGCTTCCCGCACCGTGACGACGTCCATTTCGTCTACAAGCGGCACGGACTGCCTTGCCGGGTGTGCCGCACCATCGTGCTCATGGCCGACCTTGCCGGCCGGAACCTCTACTGGTGCCCCTACTGCCAGCAGCCAACGGCGTAGGGGCACAAACACAAAAAGGCCCCTCAAAGGAGGGGCCTTTTGTTGTCCTGGAGGGGACGACGGGAATCGAACCCGCGTAATCAGTTTGGAAGACTGAGGCTTTACCATTAAGCTACGTCCCCGAAGGATGATCCGATTTTCAGCGGAATCTCCGGGCTGGCTGTTCAAGCCGGATACAACTAAACCTAATCCATGGCCTACGTGTCAAATGTGCAATCGCGACGCGTATCACCGTAGACTTGCCTGTGCACTTACGGGGTGTAGCTCAGCTTGGCTAGAGCGCCTGCTTTGGGAGCAGGAAGTCGCAGGTTCAAATCCTGTCACCCCGACTCTGCGGCCAGGACCAGTAGGCCTGGACACAATGCGTTGCAGAAACCCATCCCACAACCCAGGAGTACTTAGACCGTGAAGAGCGCTGTCGAGAACCTCACCCCCACGCGGGTCAAGCTCAATGTTGAGGTCCCCTTTGAGGAACTGAAGCCCAGCATCGACTCGGCCTACAAGACTGTTGCGTCGCAGATCCAGGTCCCCGGGTTCCGCAAGGGCAAGGTTCCCGCCAAGCTCATCGACCAGCGCGTCGGCCGTGGCTACGTCCTGGAGACTGCCATCAACGAGGGCCTCAACGGCTGGTACCAGGCTGCCGTGCAGGAGTCCGGCATCCGTCCCCTGAGCCGTCCCGAGGTGGAAATCACCGAGGTGCCCGATCCCTCTGCAACCGACGGCGGCCTGAAGTTCGCTGCCGAGGTGGACGTCCGCCCCGAGATTGAACTCCCGGACTACGCCGGCATCGAGGTCCAGGTTGCGGCTGCGGAATCCTCCGACGCCGACGTGGACAAGGCCCTGGACGAACTGCGCGGCCGCTTCGGCACCCTGAAGTCCGTTGACCGCCCCGCGGCCGACGGTGACTTCCTCACCATCGACATCACCGCCACCATCGACGGCGAAGAGGTTGACTCCGCTGCCGGCCTGTCCTACCAGGTTGGTGCCGGCACCATGCTCGAGGGCATGGACGAGGCCGTGACCGGCCTCAGCGCCGACGAGGACGCCATCTTCGACACCACCCTGGTGGGCGGCGACCACGCCGGCGAAGCCGCACAGGTCAAGGTTGTAGTTAAGGCCGTCAAGGAACGCGAACTGCCCGAGGCGAACGATGACTTCGCGCAGCTGGCCTCCGAGTTCGACACCCTCGCCGAACTCCGCGAAGACCTGGCCAAGCAGGCCGCCGAGTCCAAGATCGTGGAGCAGGGCGTTGAGGCCCGCGACAAGGTCCTGGACAAGCTGGTGGAACTCGTTGAGGTTCCGGTTCCGGACTCCGTCGTCGAAGAGCAGCTCGAAGCCCACTTCCAGGAGGGCAACGGCCACGGTGACGGCGAGCACGACACCGAGGAGCACCGCGAAGAGGTCCGCGCCAACACCGCCCGCGCCTTCCAGAACGAAATCATCCTCGACGCCATCGCCGAGAAGGAAGAAGTCAACGTCAGCCAGAACGAGCTGATCGACTACATTGTCACCACCGCCAGCCAGTACGGCATGGACCCCAACCAGTTCGCCCAGATCATCGACCAGAGCGGCCAGGTGCCCATGATGGTTTCCGAGGTCCGCCGTCGCAAGGCGCTGGCCGTCGTCCTGGGCCAGGCCGCGGTGACCGACACCGACGGCAACGCAGTGGACCTGAGCGACTTCGTCCGCCCCGGCGGCGAGGAAGCTCCCGCCGCCGATGCAGCGGACGCTGACGCCACCGACGCCGACGCCGCTGAGACCGAGGTTGTCGAAGCCGAGGACGCCACGGCAGAGGCCAAGGCCTAGTCCTTACCGAGCTACAGCACGGGCCCCTGGATCACTCCGATCCGGGGGCCGTTCGCGTTGAAGCTGTAACAACCTGCCGCGGATTCGACGATCGTGCGCCGTCAGCGAACAGCCCTCGGTGCGCGAACAAAAGACCGGTGAAACCGGTTAGTGTCCAAGTAGTGATTTTCAGTGATGTCACCGTCACCAGTGAGAGGTAAGTAAACATGTCACAGCACTCAGAGGCCCCCCGGATGGCGACCGTCGATCCTGCAGCCCAGGACAACTACATTTACAACCGCCTTCTCAAGGAGCGGATCATCTGGCTGGGCTCGGAGGTGCGTGACGACAACGCCAACGCGATCTGCTCGCAGCTGCTCCTTCTCTCGGCCGAGAACCCGGAAAAGGACATCTACCTCTACATCAACTCGCCCGGCGGCTCCGTCACGGCAGGCATGGCTATCTATGACACCATGCAGTTCATCCCCAACGACGTCGTCACCGTCGCCACCGGCCTGGCCGCGTCCATGGGCCAGTTCCTGCTTTCCTCGGGCACCAAGGGCAAGCGCTACGCCACCCCCAACGCCCGCGTGCTGATGCACCAGCCGTCCGGCGGCATCGGCGGCACCGCGTCCGACATCAAGATCCAGGCCGAACTCATCCTGCACATGAAGAAGGTCATGGCGGAACTGACCGCTGAACAGACCGGCCAGACCGTGGAAACCATCCTCAAGGACAACGACCGCGACAAGTGGTTCACTGCCGCAGAGGCCCTCGAATATGGTTTCTTCGACAAGATCGCCGCGCACGCCGGCTCCGTGTCAGGCGGCGGTGGAACGTCCAACGGTTCCTCCGGCGAATCCGACTCCCAGAGCTAACCGGCATCCAGAACCCCTTCGATCAGGAGCAAACACAATGAACTACAACTTCGGGTGGTCAGCCGGCAATCTTCCGTCCAGCCGCTACGTACTGCCGCAGTTCGAGGAACGCACCCCTTACGGTTTCAAGCGCCAGGACCCGTACACCAAACTCTTCGAGGACCGCATCATCTTCCTCGGCGTGCAGGTGGACGACGCTTCCGCTGACGACATCATGGCGCAGCTGCTGGTCCTGGAGTCCACGGACCCGGACCGCGACATCACCATCTACATCAACTCGCCGGGTGGCTCGTTCACGGCCATGACGGCCATCTACGACACCATGCAGTACATCCGCCCCGAGATCCAGACCGTTTGCCTGGGCCAGGCTGCCAGTGCGGCTGCGGTCCTGTTGGCGGCCGGTACCCCCGGCAAGCGGCTTGCCCTGCCCAACGCCCGCGTCCTGATCCACCAGCCGGCACTGTCCGGCGGCCAGGGCGGCCAGGCCTCCGACCTGGAGATCCAGGCGGCAGAGGTCATGCGCATGCGCTCCTGGCTCGAGGACACCCTGGCGCAGCACTCCGGCCGCACGTCGGAGCAGGTCAACAACGACATCGAGCGCGACAAGATTCTTACCGCAGACGAGGCCCAGGCATACGGCCTCATCGACCAGGTGCTTGATTCACGCAAGATCAAACCCCAGGCGATCACGAGGTAGCAGTACGGAAAGCCGGTGCGGCCCAGTTCATTTGGCCGCACCGGCCTTTTCTTTCCACCCTTGGGGCCGAATGTGACCTAGAGTGGATGGTGTCACAATCCGGTCCGCGCTGGTCCGGAAGATTTCAGCAACGGTGCAGGGCTGCCTGGCAGCAGGATACTAAGGGGTTCACATATGGCTCGGATTGGCGAGAGCACGGATCTGCTGAAGTGCTCTTTCTGTGGAAAGAGCCAGAAGCAGGTGCGCAAGCTCATAGCCGGGCCCGGTGTTTACATCTGCGATGAATGCATCGAGTTGTGCAACGAAATCATCGAAGAGGAGTTGGCGGAGGTCGCCGATCTGGGCAGCTTCGAATTGCCCAAGCCGCGTGAAATCTTTGACTTTCTCCAGGAATACGTCATCGGCCAGGAGCCTGCCAAGCGGTCCCTCGCCGTCGCGGTCTACAACCACTACAAGCGAATCCAGGCAGGCCATGCGCCCAAGTCCGGGAGCCTGGGGGAGGGCGGGCACCACGACGACGTCGAAATCGCCAAGTCCAACATCCTCCTGATCGGCCCCACCGGCTGCGGTAAGACGTACCTCGCCCAAACCCTTGCCCGGCGCCTGAACGTTCCCTTCGCAGTGGCGGATGCCACTGCCCTCACCGAGGCCGGCTACGTGGGTGAGGATGTGGAGAACATCCTCCTCAAACTCATCCAGGCCGCGGACTACGACGTCAAGAAGGCCGAGCAGGGCATCATCTACATCGACGAGATTGACAAGATCTCGCGCAAGAGCGAGAACCCCTCCATCACCCGTGACGTCTCGGGTGAGGGTGTGCAGCAGGCGCTCCTGAAGATCCTGGAGGGCACAGTGGCTTCCGTGCCGCCGCAGGGCGGGCGTAAACACCCGCACCAGGAATTCATCCAGATCGACACCACCAACGTCCTGTTCATCGTTGCCGGCGCCTTTGCAGGCCTGGAGGAGATCATCGGGTCCCGGTCCGGCCGCAAGGGCATCGGTTTCGGTGCCCCGCTCAACGAGGCCAGCAAGAAGGTGGACTCCTACGGCGAGGTCATGCCGGAGGATCTGCTGAAATTCGGACTGATCCCCGAATTCATCGGCAGGCTCCCCGTGATCACCACGGTGTCCAACCTGGACCGGGACGCCCTGATCCAGATCCTTTCCACGCCCAAGAACGCCCTGGTGAAGCAGTACCAGAAGATGTTCCAGATCGACGGCGTGGAACTGGTCTTTGATGACACCGCCCTGGAAGCCATCGCGGACCAGGCCCTGGAGCGCGGCACCGGTGCCCGTGGCCTGCGCGCGATCCTCGAAGAGGTCCTGCTTCCCGTGATGTTCGATCTTCCCAGCCGCGAGGACGTTGCCAGCGTCGTGATCACCGAAGACGTGGTCCTGCGGGGAGCCGAACCCACCATGATTCCGCACGTGGCCAAGCGCCGTAAGTCTGCCTGACCGAGAGGACCTTCATGACTTCACCTGCCAAGAACAAAGCCGATTTCTGGTTCGACCCCCTGTGCCCGTTTGCCTGGGTGACCTCCCGCTGGATCGGCGAGGTGGAAAGCGTCCGGGACATCGAGACCGAGTGGCACGTGATGAGCCTTGCCGTCCTGAACGAGGGACGCGACCTGGAGCCCGGCTACCGCGAATCCATGGACAACGCCTGGGGCATGGTCCGCGTGATCATCGCCGCCAGGGAAGAACACGGCCCGCAGTTCATTAAGCCGCTCTATGACGCCATGGGCACCCTGATCCACAACCAGGGTGAAAAGGACCGGTCGGCGGTCATCACCAAGGCCCTTGCCGACTGCGGCCTCCCCGCCGACCTCGCTGACGCTGCCAACACTGACGCCTACGACCAGCAGCTCCGGGCCAGCCACGAGGAAGGCATATCGCTCGTGGGCCAGGATGTCGGCACCCCTGTGGTGGCTTTCAACGGAACCGCCTTTTTTGGCCCCGTCCTGACCCGCATTCCGCGGGGCGAGGAAGCCGGGCGGATCTGGGACGCCACTACCACGATCGCCGCCTACCCGCACTTCTTCGAGCTGAAGCGCAGCCGCACCGAGAGCCCGGAATTCCACTGACATCCAGGACAGGCTGAGCAGCCCGGGCCGCAGAACCGGGACGCCAAGGGCCCCGGGAAAACTACCAAAATGTAGTTTTCCCGGGGCCCTTGCACGTGGACCGGGCCGGGAGAAAAATAGTGCTTACCACTTCGAAAGAAGGGGACGCAGGAGCCAAAGATTCAGTGATATGCAGTTGACGCAGCCATCGGCAAAGTCGCTGCAAGCTACCAGTGACGGGTAGTAAGACCTGGAGATCAGCGGAACCTGCCAGACCATCAGAGCACGTCACCGGATGGCCGAAACAGTCGAAGCCCCACCAACGGCAAAACGCTGATGGGGCTTCCCCTGTGTCTGGAACCAGGTGCGTCCGGTATCAGGCCTTGGCGGGCTCGTCGCTCGGCGCCAGGGCAACGTCGGTCACGGCAAGGTCACCGTCGCCCACTGCAACAGTGATCTCCCGGGCGTTCGACGCCGCTTTCAAGTCAGCCAGCCCGGCCTGCAGCTGTGCCGCCAGCGCCCCAGGGGCGGTGATGGTGGCAGACAGCACTTCGGTGCGCTGCTTGACCTTGGCCTCGGACTTGGCTTTCCGGACACCGCTCAGGGCCACACCAACCGTTGCCAGCATGGTGGTGTCCCCGCCCGGGATCTCCAGCGCAGCCGGCCATTCGGCGCGGTGCACGGATCCGGTGCGCCACCAGCTCCACACTTCCTCCGTGGCGAACGGAAGGAACGGGGCGAAGAGCCGCAGCAGCGTATCCAGGGTGGTAGCCAGCGCAGCGAGAACCGACGCCTGTTCCGCCTCGCCGGCAGCTCCGTAGGCGCGGTCCTTGATCAGCTCCACGTAGTCGTCAGTGAACTGCCAGAAGAAGGACTCCGTGAGCTGCAGGGCGCGTGCGTAGTCGTAGTTGTCGAACGCCTTGGTGGACTGTGCCACGACGTCGGCCAGCTGGGCCAGCAGTGCCCGGTCCAAGGGATTGGTCAGGACGGAGAGGTCCCCGGTGAGCACGGAGTTCTCCGTGGCGCCGAGGTTCAGCACGAACTTGGAGGCGTTCAGCAGCTTGATGGCCAAGCGGCGGCCGATCTTCATCTGCGCGATCTCATAAGCGGTGTCTGCACCGAGCCGCGCCGAGGCAGCCCAGTAGCGGACAGCATCCGAGCCGTATTCGTTCAGGACATCGGTGGGTACCACCACGTTGCCCTTGGACTTGGACATCTTCTTGCGGTCCGGGTCCAGGATCCAGCCGGAAATGGCGGCGTGCTTCCAGGGGGCACAGTCCTGGAGCGCGTCGGCGCGGACCACGGAGGAGAACAGCCAGGTGCGGATGATGTCGTGGCCCTGCGGGCGAAGATCGAACGGGTAGACCTTGGCGAACAGGTCCTCATCCCGGCTCCAGCCGCCCACGATCTGCGGCGTCAGCGAGGACGTTGCCCACGTGTCCAGGACGTCGGCGTCGCCCGTGAAGCCGTTGGGCTGGTCGCGCTGTGCCTCGTCGAAGCCCGGGGCGGCGTCGGCCGCGGGGTCCACGGGCAGCAGCTCGTCCGAGGGCAGGATGGGGTTGTCGTAGTCCGGGTTGCCCTGTGCATCGAGCGGGTACCAGACGGGGATGGGCACGCCGAAGAACCGCTGGCGGGAAACCAGCCAGTCACCGTTCAAGCCGGCGATCCAGTTCTCGTAGCGGGAGCGCATGAAGGACGGGTGGAAGTCGATTTCCTTGCCTCGGCCGATGAGGCGTTCGCGGCGGTCCTCGTCGCGGCCGCCGTTGCGGATGTACCACTGGCGGGACGTAACCACTTCCAGGGGCTTGTCGCCCTTCTCGAAGAAGTTCACCGGGTGGGTGATCTTCTTCGGTTCGCCGTCCAGCAGGTCCGCTTCCTTGAGCAGTTCCACGACGGCCTCCTTCGCAGAGAAAGCAGTCTTGCCGGCGATGGCCGCGTACGCCTGCTTGCCGGCTTCGCTGGTGATCCACTCAGGGTTTTCGGCGATAATGCGGCCGTCACGGCCCATGATGGGGCGGGTGGGAAGCTGCAGTTCACGCCACCAGGTGACGTCGGTCAGGTCACCGAAGGTGCACACCATGGCGATGCCGGAACCCTTGTCCGCTTTGGCCAGCGGGTGGGCCTTGACCTCGAGCTCGACGTCGAAGAGCGGAGACTTCACCGTCTTGCCGAACAGCGGCTGGTACCGCTCGTCGTCGGGGTTTGCTACGAGGGCTGCGCAGGCAGCCAGCAGCTCCGGGCGGGTGGTTTCGATGAAGACCTTGTCGCCGTCTTCGGTGAAGAAGGGGTAGCGGTAGTAGGCGCCGGGGACTTCGCGGTCCTCCAGCTCAGCCTGCGCGACGGCCGTGCGGAAGGTGACATCCCACAGCGTCGGCGCTTCGGCCATGTAGGCGTCGCCAGCGGCCAGGTTGGCCAGGAAGGCGCGCTGGGACACTGCCCTGGAGGTGTCATCGATAGTGCGGTAGGTCAGGTCCCAGTCCACGGACAGGCCCAGGGTCTGGAACAGGTTTTCGAAGACTTTCTCGTCCTCCACAGCCAGTTCCTCGCACAGCTCGATGAAGTTCTGGCGTGACACAACATCGAAATCGCGCTGGTTCTTGGCGGGCTGTGCCGGGGGCCGGTAGTCGGCGTTGTAGGGGATGGCGGGATCGCAGCGGACGCCGTAGTAGTTCTGGACGCGGCGTTCGGTGGGCAGGCCGTTGTCGTCCCAGCCCATCGGGTAGAAGACGTTCTTTCCGGTCATGCGCATGTAGCGTGCCTGGACGTCCGTCTGGGTGAAGGAGAACATGTGCCCCACGTGCAGGGACCCCGACGCGGTGGGCGGGGGAGTGTCGATCGAGTAGACCTGCTCCCGGGTGGTGTCGGAGTTGAATTTGTAGGTTCCTTCGGACAGCCAGCGCTGGGTGAGCGCGGCTTCGAGGCCTTCGAGGGCCGGCTTGTCCGGAACATTGATGGGGGCGGTGGTGGGCGTGTCTGTACCCTGCGTGTCTTCAGCCATTGGGCAATTCTTTCATGCCCGCTTGCATCCCACCCAACCCGTTGGACCCGCCGGCGCGCGGGCGCGGGTAGCATGCGCCCTATGGGCGATATTCAAGGCACCTTCAGAGTGAAGCGCATCTATGAGCCGCCGGCGGACGACGACGGCTCCCGGGTCCTGGTGGACCGGCTCTGGCCCCGGGGCATGCCCAAGGAGGGTGCCGCCGTCGACCTTTGGCTCAAGGACGTGGCGCCGTCCACGGAGCTGCGCAAGGAGTTCAACCACCGCCCCGAGCGGTTTGCCGAATTCACCGAACGCTACCGGCTGGAACTGGACTCCAATCCGGCGGTGGACACCCTGGTGGAACTGGCTGCCAGGCACTCCCGCGTCACCCTTCTCTACGCCGCCCGCAATACAGAGGCCAACAATGCGCGGGTCCTGCTTGATTACCTACTGGGACGTCCGGCCGGCTGATCCCGCTAGGGTGGTGCCATGACTGAGGACTTGCAGAAGAAGGCAGCACTGGTAACCGGCGCGAGCAGCGGAATCGGGGAGGCGGCAGTGCGTGCGCTGCGCGCCGACGGGTGGACGGTCTTCGCCGTGGCACGCCGCGCTGAACGCCTGGCGGCCCTGGAAAGCGAAACCGGCGCCATCGCGATTCCCGCAGACATTGCAGAGGACGACGACGTGTCCCGGCTCCTCGCCCAGGTCACCGAGGCAGGCGGCATCGACACGCTGATCAACATCGCCGGAGGCGCCCGCGGCGCCGATAAGGTGGGCGACGCCAGCACGGCCGACTGGGAGTGGATGTACCGCGTCAACGTCCTGGGCACCATGAAACTCACCCGGGCCTTCCTGCCAATGCTGAGGGCCACCGGCGAAGGAACGGTGCTGAACTTGACCTCCACCGCGGGCCTGGACGCTTACGAGGGCGGCGGCGGCTACAACGCCGCAAAGTTCGGCCAGCACGCCCTGACCAAAGCACTGCGCCTGGAGGAAGCCGAGCACAACCTCCGTGTCATCGAGGTAGCACCGGGCCTGGTGCAGACCGAGGAGTTCGCGCTGAACCGCCTGGGGGACCCGCAGGCCGCCGGCAAGGTGTACCAGGGCGTGGAGAAGCCGCTGACGGCGGAGGATGTGGCCGATGTGGTCCGCTACGCCGTCACCGTCCCGCACCACGTCAACCTGGACCAGATCGTCATCCGGCCGGTGGCGCAGGCCGCCAATTACAAACTCATCCGGAAGGGCTGAGCGGGCCAGGGCACCCTGGACCAGGAGGACCTGTCGCCGGAACGAACTAGGGAACCTGGATGTGCAGGGTTGCCACCACCGCCGCGTGGTCGGTGTCGGCAACCCGGTGGACGGAGTATCCCGAGCCCCTGATGTCGGGGCTGGTCACCAGGTGGTCGAGCGTAATTCCAGGCAGGCTGTAGCCGCGCATCGGCCAGGTGGGCACCAGCCTGCTTCCCAGCGAACCGGCAACGTCCACCAGACTCCGGCCGCCGCCCTGCCCGGCCAGCAGCGCCCGGAACTCCCGGTGGTCATAAGTGGCGTTGAAGTCCCCGGCCAGCAAAAGGGGCCCGGAGCCGTTGTCCGCCCTGCCCACGGTGGCCAGGTCGCTGCGCCACTGATGGAGGCCGTTGCCCACCGGGGCCAAGGTATGGACGGCCACCACCCGCAGGCTCCCGGCGCCCATGTCCAGGCGTGCCATCGACATGGTGAACTGGGTGCCAGGGAGCACACCGGCATCCTCGAGGTTGTGCGAGGCGTAGATCGCAGTGCCGCCGGCGCCATCCCTGGCATGGGCAACCCGATGTGGAAGCAGCCCGTCCAGCCCTTCCGCCGTGAGCCGTCGTGCCAGTTGTGGCGTGTACTCTTCGATGGCCAGCAGTTCCACGCGTTCTTCACGGACCAGGGCCACGATTCCGGCGGCGTCCGCGCCGCCCAACTCCGCGTTGATGCTCATGGCGACCAGGGACGCCCGGGCCCCGGCAGCCTCCGCAGCAGGTTCCCGGACGTCCAGTGGGAAAAGCCAGAACGCCTGGCAACCCAGCAAGGCCGCTGCCACCGCCTGCTGCCACCGCCTCCGTCCCAGGAAGGCAAGAAGCAGGGCTGCTGACGCCGGCACCGCGAACCAAGGCGTGAAGGCAACGAGCTGCACCGCCGGCAGGGGCCAATCGGCCGGGACGGCGCGAATGACCGACACCGCCGCCACCGGCAGGGCAACCGGAATGAACAGCCATCTGCAGGCCGTGGTTGCACGCCGCCGCCATGGGGGGTGGCCGGAAGCTGCCATGAGGCGAGTCTAGGCAATGCGAGGGCCCGCGTCAGCCCCGGGAGGGCACACTGGTCGTTTGGAGCGGCACTCATTCGGAAGGGCGGCATGGACCTGACCGGTGGGGCTCGTGCTGAATGGCACTGGAGCTGCCGCGATAGTAGACTCTGGAGTGGCTATGACCCGGCAATCACCGGTGAGCTTCCGGAAGAACCCGCGGCCGCGACCTCCAAGGCACGCCGCGTCAGTAGAACCGGACGGGTAAGCCCGTCACAGCAGTAATGAGAGGCCGGAGCAGCGGGTGTTCCCTAAGGGAACGCCCAGCGCCGGTAAGTGAGGTGGTACCGCGGTGGGCGTGACGTCTTAGGGACGGCACGGCAGCCGTCCTCGCATCCTGAACGGAACGTCCGGCTCCTGCCGGGGGTTCACCACGCTCAACCCAGGATGTCGAACATGACGTTTTACCCCAAGGCCTCAGCCTCCAGCACTTCCTCCAACGGCAGCGCCGGCGTTTCCGCCTCCGTGAAGTTCCCGGAGGTCGAAGAGCGCATCCTGAAGTACTGGGACCAGGACGGCACTTTCCAGGCCAGCGTCGACCAGCGCAGTGCCGATGTTCCCGGCGGTGAGCCGGGCAGCAACGAGTTTGTGTTCTACGACGGCCCGCCCTTCGCCAACGGCCTGCCGCACTATGGCCACCTCCTGACCGGGTACGCCAAGGACCTGGTGGGCCGCTACCAGACCCAGCGCGGCAAGCGCGTGGAACGCCGGTTCGGCTGGGACACCCACGGCCTGCCCGCCGAGCTTGAGGCGATGAAGCAGCTGGGGATGACGGACAAGACCCAGATCGAAGCCATGGGCATCGACAAGTTCAATGACGCCTGCCGCGCCTCGGTGATGAAGTATGCCGACGAATGGCGCAGCTACGTTACCCGCCAGGCCCGCTGGGTGGACTTCGACAACGACTACAAGACGCTCAACGTCGAGTACATGGAATCGGTCCTCTGGGCGTTCAAGCAGCTGCACGACAAGGGCCTGACATACAACGGCTACCGCGTCCTTCCGTACTGCTGGAAGGACGAAACCCCGCTGTCCAACCACGAGCTGCGCATGGACGACGACGTTTACAAGAACCGCCAGGACCAGACCGTCACCGTCACGTTCCCCATCCTTCCGGGGGAGACGGAGCTGTCCAGGGAGCTTGCCGGCGTGCAGGCCCTCGCCTGGACCACCACCCCCTGGACGCTGCCCACCAACGCCGCGCTCGCCGTCGGGCCTTCCATCACGTACGCCGTACTGCCAGCCGGACCCAACGGCATCAAGGCAGCCTCTGCCGACGCCCCTGTCACCGGAAGCTTCCTGCTCGCCGCCGACCTGCTGGGCAGCTACGCCAAGGACCTGGGCTACGACAGCTTCGAAGCTGCGGAAGCCGCCGTCGTGTCCACCCACACCGGCGCTGAACTGGAGGGCCTGGAGTACCAGCGGCTCTGGGATGACTTCGCCGACAACGAAAAGTACGGCATGGAAAATGCCTGGCGTTTCGTGGTGGCCGACTACGTCACCACCACCGACGGTACGGGCATCGTCCACCAGGCACCGGCCTACGGTGAAGACGACCAGAAGGTGTGCGAGGAGGCAGGCATCCCCGTTGTCCTGTCCGTGGACGAAGGCGCCAAGTTCCTGCCGTTGTTCAAGCACGGCGACCTGCACGACATCGTGGGCCTCCAGGTCTTCGAAGCCAACAAGCCCATCACCCAGGTGCTCCGCGCCCAGGGCCGGCTGGTCCGCCAGGCCAGCTACGAGCACAGCTACCCGCACTGCTGGCGTTGCCGGAACCCGCTGATCTACCGCGCGGTGTCCTCCTGGTACGTGGAGGTCACCAAGTTCAAGGACCGGATGTCGGAACTGAACCAGGAGATCAACTGGATCCCCGGCAACGTCAAGGACGGCCAGTTCGGCAAGTGGCTGGAGAACGCCCGCGACTGGTCCATCAGCCGCAACCGTTTCTGGGGCAGCCCCATCCCCGTATGGCAGTCAACGGACCCCGAGTACCCGCGCACCGACGTCTACGGCTCCCTGGCCGAGATCGAAGCGGACTTCGGCCGGCTCCCGCTGAACAAGGACGGCCAGGTGGACCTGCACCGGCCGTTCATCGATGAGCTCACCCGGCCCAACCCGGACGACCCCCGGACCCCCGAAGAGGGCCAGTCCGTGATGCGCCGCGTGGAGGACGTGCTGGATGTCTGGTTCGACTCCGGCTCCATGCCGTACGGCCAGGTGCACTACCCGTTCGAGAACGAAGCCTGGTTCAACACCCATAACCCCGCGGACTTCATTGTGGAGTACATCGGCCAGACCCGCGGCTGGTTCTACATGTTGCACATCCTGTCCACGGCGCTGTTCGACCGGCCCGCCTTCAGGAATGTCATCAGCCACGGCATCGTGTTGGGCTCCGACGGCCAGAAGATGTCCAAGAGCCTGCGCAACTACCCGGACGTGTCCGAGGTCCTGGACCGCGACGGCTCCGATGCCATGCGCTGGTTCCTGATGTCCAGCCCCATCCTCCGCGGCGGAAACCTGATCGTCACCGAACAGGGCATCCGCGACGGCGTCCGCCAGGTCATCCTGCCGCTGTGGAACGTCTACAGCTTCTTCACGCTCTATACCAACGCTGCGAATGGCGGCGCCGGCTATGACGCCAAACTGCGCTACGAGGGCTACCGGGACACCCTGGACCAGTACCTCCTGGCCAACACCGGCGACCTGGTCCGCACCATGACCGCGCAGTTGGACACCTACGACATCTCCGGTGCCTGCGACTCGCTGCGCAGCTACCTGGACATGCTCACCAACTGGTACGTCCGCCGCAGCCGGCAGCGGTTCTTCGACGAGGACCAGGATGCCTTCGATGCGCTGTTCACCGCGCTGGAGACCGTTACCCGCGCTGCAGCGTCCTTGCTGCCGCTGGTGTCGGAGGAGATCTGGCGCGGCCTGACCGGCGGCCGGTCTGTCCACCTTGCCGACTGGCCGGATGCGGACCTCTTCCCGGCGAACCCGTCCCTGGTGGAAGCCATGGACCGGGTGCAGCAGATCTGCTCCACCGGGTCCTCGCTCCGCAAGGCAGCCAACCTGCGCGTCCGACTTCCGCTGCAGGAACTCACCGTGGTGGCACCCGGCGCAGACACGCTGGAAAGCTTTGCCGCCGTCGTCGCCGATGAACTCAACCTGCGTTCCGTCCGCTTGCTGGATGCCGCCACGGCTTCTCCGGAGGAGTTCGGCATCCAGCAGAAGCTGGTGGTGAACGCCCGGGCGGCCGGCCCGCGCCTGGGCAAGAACGTCCAGGTGGCCATCAAGGGATCCAAGTCCGGCGACTGGTCCGTGGACGACAGCGGTGTGGTCACCGCAGGCGGCCTGCAGCTGGAGCCCCAGGAGTACACGCTGGAGACGGTGGTGGCAGAGTCCGACGGCGGTTCGGCAGCTGTCGCAGTGCTGCCCGGCGGCGGGTTCGTGGTGCTGAACACGGAAGTCACCCCGGAACTGGAAGCCGAAGGCCTGGCACGCGACATGGTCCGCGCCATCCAGCAGGCCCGGAAGGACGCCGGCCTCAACGTCAGCGACCGGATCCGGACCACCGTCACTGCCGCGCAGAACGTGGTGGATGCGCTGCTGGCCAACGCCGAGCTGGTCAAGGGCGAGACGCTGACGGTGGACCTGGCCGCTGAACCGGCCGAGGTGTCCGAACCCGCCGTTGTGGTTGAAAAAGTGGAGGGCTAGGACATGACCGACGAATTTTCCGTGGAAAGTGTCTACGCCGAGCTGCTGGGCCGGGCGCCCGAGAACAAGATGGAGCCCCGGCTTGCGCCGCTGTACCGCGCCATGGACGTACTCGGTGAGCCGAACAAGGCGTATCCGATCATCCACGTGACCGGCACCAACGGCAAGACCTCCACGTCCCGGATGATCGAGTCCGTGCTCCGGGCGCAAGGCCTGAGCACGGGCCGCTACACCAGCCCGCACCTGTCCAAGGTCACCGAGCGGATCAGCATCGACGGCCACCCCGTGTCCGACGAAACGTTCGTCCGGATTTGGGACGAGATCCGGCCCTACCTGCAGATCGTGGACTCCGAGCTCGAAGCCGAGGGCCAGCCCCGGCTGACCTACTTCGAGTGCCTCACCATCCTGGGCTTTGCCATCTTCGCCGACCAGCCCGTCAACGTTGCCATCATTGAAGTGGGCCTGGGCGGCATCACGGACGCCACCAACGTGGGTGACGGCCAGGTATCGGTGGTCACCCCGATCTCGCTGGACCATACGGACCTGCTGGGGGATACGACGGCCGACATCGCCTACGAAAAGGCCGGCATCATCAAGCCCGGCGGCTACCTCATCAGCGCGGCCCAGCCCTTGGACGCAGCGCAGGTGCTGCTGGAAAAGGCCAAGGAGGTGGGCGTACCGTTCCGCTTCGAGGGCGTGGAATTCGGCGTCGAGTCACGCACAGTGGCCGTGGGCGGGCAGATGGTCACCATCCAGGGCATCGCCGGCCGCTACCCGGACCTGCTGGTGCCGCTGCACGGCGCGCACCAGGCGCAGAACGCTGCGGTTGCAGTCGCGGCGCTGGAGGCGTTCTTCGGCGGCGAGAAGGAACTACCCTTCGACGTCCTGCAGGAAGGCTTCGCCGCTGTAACGTCACCCGGACGGCTCGAGGTGGTGCGCACCGCGCCCACCATCATCGTCGACGCCGCCCACAACCCCGACGGCATCAAGGCCTCTGCTGCAGCGCTCCAGGAAGCATTCACCTTCACCCGGCTGGTGCCGGTGGTTGGCGTGCTCAAGGAAAAGGATGCCGAAGAGATCCTGCGGGAGCTCAAGGAGTCCCTGGGTGAGGTGGCGGAGGAATACTGCTTCACCCAGTCCAACTCGCCCCGTGCCGTCCCCGCCGCCGAACTGGCGGAGCTCGCGATCGACCTGGGCTTTGGCGAGGACAACGTGCACGTCGCCGAGAAGCTGGACGACGCACTGGAGTGGGCAGTGGAACGCGCCGAAGCCAACGAGGACCTCTCCGGCGGCGTGCTGGTCACCGGGTCCATCACGCTGGTGGCCGAAGCGCGGATCCTGCTCGGAAAAACGGAGGCGTGACCATGGCCAGACTGACTAAAGCCCAGCGCGAATGGCGTCCGGGCATGCCGAAGAAGCGCCGCTCCACCAAGGTCATGTTTGCCTCCACGGTGTTGCTCCTGGAAGCCTTCGTCATGTTTTTCGCCACCCTGGTGGTGTTCGGACTGCGCCGGGGAGAGTTTTCACCGGCGTTGATCCTGGGGGTGGGCATTGCCCTCAGCGTGGTGATGGTCGCCGCCTGCGCAGTCCTGAACAAGCCCTGGGGCATCGGTTTGGGGTGGATCCTGCAGCTCGTCCTGGTCCTTACCGGCATTTTCGAGCCGGCCATGTTCCTGGTGGGCGCCCTTTTTGCGGTTGCCTGGTGGTACGGGATCCGCACCGGCATCCGGCTGGACCGCGAAGCCGCGCAGCGCGCACGCGAGCAGGCGGAATGGGAAGCTGCCCACCCGGACCAGGCCTCCGGCCCGGCCCAACCGCAATCCCCGTAAGCCTCTCCCCGTAGACTTGTCCCGAAACCCCACCAACGCATTGGAGCAGTTGTGACTACAGAGCGCACCCTCGTCCTGATCAAGCCCGACGGCGTCGCCCGTAACCTGACCGGCGCCATCCTGGCCCGCATCGAAGCCAAGGGCTACACCCTGGTTGAGCTGAAAAAGGTTGACGCCACCCGTGAACTCCTGGAGCGGCACTACGAGGAGCACGTGGGCAAGCCCTTCTACGAGCCGCTGGTGGAATTCATGCTCAGCGGGTCCGTGGTGGCGGCCATCTTCGAAGGCCACCGCGTCATCGAAGGCTTCCGCTCGCTGGCCGGCACCACCGACCCCACGACGGCGGCACCGGGCACCATCCGCGGCGACTTCGGCCGGGACTGGGGCCTGAAAGTGCAGCAGAACCTGGTGCACGGCTCCGACTCCACCGATTCCGCCGAGCGGGAGATCAAGATCTGGTTCAACTAACCGGACACCCCCGCGGGCTCAGAAACCGCGAACTGACAGATAAGGCCAATGTTCATCATGAACATTGGCCTTATCTGTCATCCGGCGGGGGAATGGAAGGGGTTTAGAAGCCCGAGGTTCCCACGAAGACCTGGATGAACGCGAAGAAGATGGTGGCGATCACGGCCACGTACAGCAGCGCGGTGATGATCCAGCCGGAATCACCCAGGACGCGGGCTGCGCCTGCCGGCATGGGGATGACGCCGGCGCTGATGTTCCTGATGGTGGTCCACACGAAGAGCGGGATCATGGCCGCCCAGACGATCATGCAGAAGGGGCACAGGATGTGGATTGAGTAAAGGGCCTGAGACCACAACCAGACAACGAACGCAAAACCAAGCGTGACGCCGGTCTGCAGCCCAATCCAGTACCAGCGGGCGAAGGTGGCTCCCGAAAGCAGGGCCATGCCCACGGTGGTGGTGATGGCGAAGGCCACGATGCCGATGAACATGTTGGGGAAGCCGAACACCGAACTCTGCCAGGTCTGCATCACCTGGCCGCACGAGATCCAGGGATTCACATCGCATACCGTGGTATGGCTGGGGTCCTTGAGCACTTCGAGCTTCTCCAGGACCAGGGTTCCGGACGCCAGCCAGCCCACGATGCCCGTGATGACCAGCAGCCAGCCGAAGGGCCGGTTCCGGGCCATCCGCGGAACGGGGGCAGCCGCAGTGGTGTGGGAATCGGCGGCGCGATGCTCTTCACGGGCGCTGACGGGGGAGATGCTGGGCATGGGTTTTGCGTCCTTTTCGTCCGGTGCTCCTCTGCCTGATTGTAACGCCGGCGGCTGAAGCCACTACACAGAAACCGGAACAGCAGCCCCGGCCTCCGCGGCGATCCAGCCCGGGTATGAGAGAATGAACGTGGCTGGAAGCCGATCCACATTCGGACTCCGGTCCGGTGGTTTGTTCCCAAGACCGCCAATGATGAGCAGGGCAGGCTTCGGATTCTTCCGGCACACCCGCAACTCCATTGGGCGGCACCTGGTTGTGGCACGCAGAACAACGGGTTTTCAGAGCATCCACCGGCTCCTACGGGCTGCCGCACCCCAACGACGGTGCGAACCTGGGAGTATCCACTTGACTTCTGTCAACGCCTGCGGGTTTTGACAATATGTGCCCCAATGGGTGCCGGATGTGGCGGTACGTCAGGGGCAGGAGTGTTGCCACATATGGACAATGATCAGGAACTGGCCGTTAACCAAGAAGCCGCGGCGGAGGCTGCTGCACCCAGGAAGGCTCCACGCGCCCGGCGCAAAGTTGCCCCCAAGGCTACGGATGAAGTGATGGAGGCCGTGGCCACGGCTCCGGATGCAGCGGTTGCCAGCCCAGCTGACACAACACCGGCTGACGACGCGGAACAGGCACCCAAGGCTCCGGCCCGCCGCACCCGTGCCCGGAAGAAGGTGGAGGCTGCGGAGCCGCTGCCCACCTTCGCGGAGGAAACCAGCCTCACGCACGCCGGGGCCGCCGTCGAAGATGCCGGCGTTGACACCTCCGCCGCGGCGCCGCCAGCTGCCGTTGCCGGCCCCGCTGCTGATGCTGCCGCCGCTGGCAGCCCCGCCGTCGTAGCTGCCGCCGAACCCGCGGCCGACGTCGAAAGCAAGCCGGTCCGCCGCCGTCGGGTAGCCACCCGCAAGGTCGCTTCCCCCGCCAGCGCAGAGCCGGCACCCGCCGCCACTGATGCCGTGGTTGAGGGATCAGCAGCACCGGTTGCCGCCGCGCAGGAGCCGGTCCAGGAAGCCGCATCCGCACAGGAACCTGCCGTGGAGCAGGCAGAGCAGCCGGAGCAGGAGCCCGCCGCCGCGCAGGCCGGGGAAAAAGCCGAAGAACCGCAGCAGGCGGCCCCCGCTGCGGCAAAGACCGAAGAGCCTGCCGCCGCCAGCGCCTTCGCTTCCCTGTTCCTGGAACCCGCTTCCCCCACCTCGGTGCTCTTCCAGGCGCCGGACCTCAGCACCGTGGTCCGTCCCACAGCCCCCGCTGCCGAGGAGCCTGACGAGGAAGAAACCGAAGATACGGATGATTCCTCCAGCCGCCGCCGGCGCCGCAGCCGGGGCCGCAGGGGCCGCAGCCGGGTCGGGGACAGGGCTGAAGAGGACAACGAGGACGGCAGCGCTGAAGCCGACGCCGAGGACGAAGCCGACGAGGACACCGCAGGGACGGTGGAGGACGGCGTGACGTCCCGCCGTCGCCGTCGCCGCCGCCGCGGGGACCAGGACCTTGAGCTGACGGGCGGCGGGGACGATGATCCCCCCAACACGGTGACGCGCGTCCGTGCCCCGCGGACTGTGAGCGAGGCTCCGGCCAGCAACCGCGTCACCAGTGTCAAGGGTTCCACCCGCCTGGAAGCCAAGAAACAGCGCCGTCGCGAGTCCCGTGACACGGGCCGCCGCCGCACGGTCATCACCGAGGCTGAGTTCCTGGCGCGCCGCGAGTCGGTGGACCGGCAGATGATCGTGCGCCAGCGCGACGACAGGATCCAGATCGCCGTCCTCGAAGACGGCGTGCTGGCCGAGCACTTCGTGTCCAAGACGCAGCAGGATTCGCTGATCGGCAACGTGTACCTGGGCAAGGTCCAGAACGTGCTGCCGTCCATGGAAGCGGCGTTCGTTGACATTGGGCGCGGCCGCAACGCGGTCCTGTACGCCGGCGAGGTCAACTGGGAAGCCGTGAACCTCGAGGGCAAGCAGCGCCGCATCGAGAACGCGCTGAAGTCCGGCGATACCGTCCTGGTCCAGGTCACCAAGGACCCCGTGGGCCATAAGGGCGCCCGCCTCACCAGCCAGATCTCGCTGCCCGGACGCTACCTGGTGTACGTACCCGGCGGATCCATGACCGGCATCTCGCGCAAGCTGCCCGACGTCGAACGGAACCGCCTCAAGCGCATCCTCAAGGACCGCCTGCCCGAGCACGCCGGCGTCATTGTCCGCACGGCCGCCGAGGGCGCTTCCGAGGAAGAGCTCACGCACGATATCAACCGGCTGCGGGCCCAGTGGGAAGGCATTGAAAGCCAGTCTGCCTCCACCAAGATCCTGGCCCCCGAACTGCTCTACGGCGAGCCGGACCTGACCATCAAGGTGGTCCGCGACGTCTTCAACGAGGACTTCTCCAAGCTCATCGTCTCCGGTGAGGAAGCATGGGACACCATCGAGGCCTACGTGACCTACGTGGCCCCGGACCTGGTGGGCCGCCTCGAAAAGTGGACCAAGGACCAGGACATCTTCTCCGCCTGGCGCATCGATGAGCAGATCCACAAGGCCCTCGAACGGAAGGTCTTCCTGCCCTCCGGCGGCTCCCTGGTGATCGACCGCACCGAGGCCATGACAGTAGTGGACGTCAACACCGGCAAGTTCACCGGCAGCGGCGGCAACCTCGAGGAAACCGTCACCAAGAACAACCTTGAAGCTGCCGAGGAAGTGGTGCGCCAGCTGCGGCTGCGCGATATCGGCGGCATCATCGTGATCGACTTCATCGACATGGTGCTCGAATCCAACCGCGACCTGGTGCTGCGCCGCCTGGTGGAATGCCTGGGCCGCGACCGCACCAAGCACCAGGTTGCCGAAGTGACCTCCCTCGGCCTGGTCCAGATGACCCGCAAGCGCATGGGCACCGGGCTGCTGGAGGTCTTCGGCGAACAGTGCGAGGCCTGCGCCGGCCGCGGCGTGGTGACCCACGACGATCCCGTGGAGCACCGCCGCGCCAACGTCGTTGCCGCCGAGCACCACCACGTCCAGCGCAGCGACAACCGGCCCGAAGCCCGGCCGGAAGCCCACCGCACCGAAGGCCAGCGGACTGACAACAACCAGCCCGGCGCACGTTCGGAACGCAAGCGGCGGCGCGGACGCGGCGGCCAGCAGCCCGAAGCCGCACCGGTGCCTGCCGTCCAGGTCCACACTGTCCACCCGGAGCCCACGGACGCTGAGCGGCACGCCAAGGCAGAAGCCACCCGGCTTGCCCTGGCAAACATCGCCGCTGCCGCCCACGCCGCGCACTTGCACGACGACGAAGTGGCCGCAACCCGCCAGGTGCCGGCAGCCCCGCCTGCGGCGGCCGCTCCGGCAGAGGAGAAGTACGACGCCGATGCCCCCACGCGTCCCGCAGCTGTCCTGACGTTCGGCGGCGAAGAAGTCCCGCTTCCGTTCGTGGAGCATGCGGAGGAGCAGCAGCCCAAGCCCGCCCTCACCCTGGACCGGCTCGCTGAAGCGTTCGCCCACCTCGGCCAGCCGGCGTCGTCCATGGAGGACGCTCCAGCTAAGGCTGCCGAGACGCCGCAGGCACCTAAACAGCCGGCAACGGAACAGCCCGCGCCGGAACGGCAAGCCGAAACCGGGGGAGCGGAAGCCCGCCCCGCAATGGATGCTCCCGTCGAAAAGGACTATTCGGACCACACGCTGGAACAGTCGCGTCAGCGGAGGCCGCGGCGCCACCGGGGTGCCAGCCGTGCCCAGGGTGCCGCCAACGAGACCGCTGTCCAGCACCACGAAAACGTCCAGGCGACTGCCGGAGGCCATTCGCACGCAGCCAAGGCCCCGGAAACGGATAAGGCACAGGCCACGGCGGAACCGGGCAAGGCGGCAGAGGAACCCATCATCCTCGGCGTCGGCGTCCCGGCCTCGGAGCTGTAGCAAAGAAACATTCAGGAGTCCCCGCTTTGTGGACAGTTCCCCCGTAAATTACAGGGGGAACTGTCCATAGGGCGGGGACTCCTGCGTGCGGCCACCCTCCCCGCGCCTGCAGTCACCTTTCCTGCGGACAGGCCCCAGCGGTTAGGCTGGGAACCGACACGGGGTGCCGCGCAGAAGGCCGGCTGAGATCCAGACCCGTTGAACCTGTCCGGCTAGTACCGGCGAAGGGATGTCTCTTGTCTTCCACCCTTTCCATGCCCCTGCCAGTTGCCTCCGGTGCATTCGCCGCGTTACCCGCGGGCCGTGACGTTCCCCGCGTGCTCTCCATCGCGGGCTCGGACCCGTCGGGCGGAGCGGGTATCCAGGCAGACCTCAAAAGCATCGCCGCGCACGGCGGTTACGGCATGGCCGCCATCACCGCCCTCACGGCCCAAAACACTAGGGGCGTACAGGCCGTGCACGTGCCTCCGGCCGCCTTCCTGGCCCAGCAATTGGATGCCGTCAGTGACGACATCAGCATCGACGCCGTCAAGATAGGCATGCTGGGTGACGGGGAAGTGATCCGCACTGTGCGCGGGTGGCTCGAAAAGGTGCGTCCCGCCGTCGTGGTTCTTGATCCGGTGATGGTTGCCACCAGCGGTGACCGGCTGCTGCAGGAGTCGGCAGAAGCCGCACTGCGGGAACTGCTGCCCCTTGCCCACCTCATCACCCCAAACCTGCCCGAGCTTGCCATGCTGGTGGGCGCGGCCCCCGCCGGGAACTGGGACGAGGCACTGGCCCAGGGCCGGCGCCTGGCCGACGCTACCGGGGCAACCGTGCTGGTCAAGGGCGGACACCTGGCAGGTTCGGACTGCCCGGACGCGCTGGTCAACACCGCGGGCCTGCTGGGACAGGACGTAGTGGAAGTCCCGGGCAACCGGATCTCCACCCGCAACAGTCACGGCACAGGCTGCTCCCTTTCCTCTGCCATGGCAACGGTGCAGGCCCGCCTGGGCGACTGGGAAGCGTCACTGCGGACGGTCAAGCCCTGGCTGGCGGGTGCCCTCGAGAACTCGGGTCTGCTGGAGGTGGGCCAGGGGAATGGACCCGTGCACCACTTCCACCACCTGCGGCCGGCACTGCAGGAAGGCGGCTTCGCGGCCCGGCTGTGGGCGGAAGCCCAACAGGACCTCGACGATATCTATGCGCTGGACTTCATCCGCGGCCTGGCCACCGGAGACCTGGCCGAGAAGGACTTTGCCTACTACCTGGCCCAGGACGCCCTTTACCTCAACGGGTACTCCCGCGTGCTGGCCCGCACCAGCGCCCTGGCCCCCTCGGAGGCCGAACAGCTGTTCTGGGCAGGATCGGCCCAACATTGCCTCGAGGTGGAAACGGAACTCCACCGCTCCTGGCTCAGCACCCGGCCAGCCCAGGGCGGCCTCGGCCCCGTCACAAAGGCCTACGTCGACCACCTCACCGCAGCTTCGGCGTCGGGCTCGTATGCTGTCCTGGCTGCCGCCGTCCTGCCCTGCTTCTGGCTCTATGCCGAGGTAGGGGAGAAGCTGCACGCCCAGTTCGTTGCCTCCGGTGAGCCGGACGCGCATGCCTACGCTGCCTGGCTCCGCACCTATGCCGACGAGGCCTTCGCCGAAGCCACCCGCCGGGCTGTTGCCATCGTGGATGAGGAGGGGCGGAAGGCCTCCGACCATGAAAGGGCAGCGATGGTCACCGCGTTCAAGCAGTCCTGCCGACTGGAAGTGGAATTTTTCGACGCGCCGAGGCTGCATGCCTGACTGCTGGGGGCAGCAGCGCCGCTATGATTGATTCGCATGGTTGCGGTGCTGCCCACCGGGTTTGTGGTTACTACCACAGCCGGGCCGCCGGAACCAGCCTCATTTGCGGCCGTGGACGGATTTAGCGTATTCTGGATCTTCGGTGCTTACGCCAACACTTGGGTTATGACCCTGGAGCAATTCGCTGTGCATAACAAGCGGACTTCTCCACCGGGACGGCTCACGGATTTCCCCGGGAAATCCACGGCGTTGAGGCACAGCGGGAACCCAGCCAATTTCTGAGCCGGGTGCCGCACGCAAATTTTGTAATAAACGTCGAGAGAAGTGAGTTCCCAAGTGGTGTACGCGATTGTCCGCGCAGGCGGCCGCCAAGAGAAGGTTTCCGTTGGAGACTTCGTTACCCTGAACCGCGTCGCCGGTGGAGCCGGCAGCACCATCGAGCTGCCCGCACTGCTCCTGGTTGACGGTGACAAGGTCACCTCCGCCGCCGCTGACCTGGCCAAGGTAACTGTTACGGCTGAAATCCTCCAGGACCTGCGTGGTCCTAAGATTGTCATCCAGAAGTACAAGAACAAGACCGGCTACAAGAAGCGCCAGGGTCACCGCCAGGAACTGACCAAGGTCAAGATCACCGGCATCAAGTAACCACCGGTTACTGTTCAGGTTTTCCAACAGATTCCCCAGAATTTTAAAGGCAGGCATTTCAGATGGCACATAAAAAGGGCGCGAGCTCCACTCGCAACGGCCGCGATTCCAACGCTCAGTACCTCGGCGTCAAGCGCTTCGGCGGCCAGGTAGTTTCCGCAGGCGAGATCATCGTCCGCCAGCGTGGCACCCACTTCCACCCGGGCGCCGGCGTTGGCCGTGGCGGCGACGACACCCTGTTCGCACTGACCCCGGGCGCCGTTGAATTCGGCACCCGCCGCGGTCGTCGCGTGGTCAACATCGTTGCTGCTGCAGCTGCAGAGTAACAACCAGTTCTGAAGCGGTGGAGCGGGCCTGTGGGTCCGCTCCACTGTTCTTTTAACCGCATTACAATCGATGTGGCGTTCCGGACGCCAAGTAAACAGCATTTGAGGAGATCCACGTGGCCAGCTTTGTAGACCGGGTAGTCCTGCACGTATCCGGCGGATCGGGCGGCCACGGATGCGTCTCCGTCCACCGCGAGAAGTTCAAGCCGCTCGGCGGGCCCGACGGCGGCAATGGCGGCAACGGCGGTGACGTGATCCTTCGCGTCGATCACCAGACCACCACACTCCTCGACTACCACCACGCACCCCACCGGCACGCCAGCAACGGTGGCCCCGGCATGGGTGACTGGCGCGGCGGCAAGAACGGCGAGACCCTGGTGCTGCCCGTGCCGGACGGCACCGTGGTCAAGACCAAGGACGGCACCCTGCTCGCCGACCTCGTCGGTGAAGGCGCCGAATACGTGGCGGCCGCCGGAGGCCTGGGCGGGCTCGGCAACGCCGCCCTCTCATCCCAAAAGCGCCGCGCCCCTGGCTTCGCACTGCTGGGCCTCGAGGGCGACTCCCGCGACGTCGTGCTGGAACTGAAGTCCATCGCGGATATCGCACTGGTGGGCTTCCCGTCCGCGGGCAAGTCCAGCCTCATCGCAGCGATGTCCGCCGCCCGCCCCAAGATTGCCGATTACCCGTTCACCACCCTGGTTCCCAACCTCGGCGTGGTGCAGGCCGGCGACGTCCGGTTCACCATCGCCGATGTTCCCGGCCTCATCGAAGGCGCCAGCGAGGGACGCGGCCTGGGCCACAACTTCCTGCGCCACGTTGAGCGCTGCGCTGCCCTGGTGCACGTGCTGGACTGCGGCACCCTGGAATCGGACCGGGACCCGCTCTCTGACCTCGCCATCATCGAGGGAGAGCTGGAGAAGTACGCCGTCGACATGAGCTATGCCGGCCAGGATGGCGAAGTCGTCCCCCTGAACCACCGTCCCCGCCTGGTTGCCCTGAACAAGGTGGACCTGCCGGACGGCAAGGACATGGCGGAGTTTGTGCGCCCGGAACTCGAATCGCGCGGTTACCGCGTCTTCGAAGTCTCCGCCACCAGCCACGAGGGACTGCGCCAGCTCGGGTTCGCCATGGCCGAGATTGTCCAGGCTGCGCGGGAGGCCGTAGCTGCCGCCCCGCCCAAGGTCCAGCCGACCGTGCTGCGCCCGCGCGCTGTCAATGAAGCAGGGTTCAAGATCCGCCGCGAAGAGAAGAACCTGGAGCCGCTGTTCCGCGTGCTGGGCGAAAAGCCTGAGCGCTGGGTCAAGCAGACCGACTTCACCAACGAGGAAGCCATCGGCTACCTCGCGGACCGCCTGGCGAAGCTCGGCGTGGAGACCGAGCTGTTCAAGCAGGGCGCCAAGCCGGGGGACACCGTGGTCATCGGCGGGGACGACGGCGTCGTCTTCGACTGGGAGCCCACCATGATGGCCGGGGCCGAACTCCTAGCCTCGCCGCGCGGCACCGATCCCCGGTTCGCCGATATCGGCGACCGCCCCACCCGCAGCCAGAAGCGCGAGGAGCAGCTGGAACGCCGGGAGGCCAAGGCTGCCGCCCGCGCCGAGCTTGAGGCGGAGCGTAAAGCCGGGATCTGGACCGAATCCGTCAGTGCCCGCCGCGCCGCCCAGCCCCTCAAGGAAAGCGGACTGGACGCCGACGATGACCTCTAGGAGCTTGACCGCGGAACCCGCCGGCCACGCCGCGGACCGTAGTGCGCTGGCAGGTGCCCGGCGCATCGTGGTCAAGGTGGGCTCATCCTCGCTGACCAGCATTAAGGGCGGCATCTCGGAAGAGTCGCTCACCGCCTTGGCCGACGCGCTGGCGGCCAAGCGCAACGCCGGAGCCGAGATCATCCTGGTGTCCTCCGGCGCCATCGCCGCCGGTCTGGCTCCGCTGGGACTGGCAAAACGGCCCCGCGACCTCGCCACCCAGCAGGCCGCAGCCAGCGTGGGCCAGGGACTGCTGATGGCCCGCTACACCCAGGCCTTCGGCGCCCACGGCGTCACTGTCAGCCAGGTCCTGCTCACCGCCGAGGACCTGATGCGCCGCAGCCAGCACACCAATGCCCTGCGCGCCATGGACCGGCTGCTGAACCTCGGGGTCGTCCCCGTGGTCAACGAAAACGACACCGTTGCCACCCACGAAATCCGCTTCGGCGACAACGACAGGCTTGCCGCCCTGGTGGCCCACCTGGTGCGCGCCGACGCACTCGTGCTGCTGTCCGACGTCGACTCCCTCTACGACGGTCCGCCCGCCCAGGGTGCCAAGCGCATCCCCCTGGTCACCGGCGCGCACGACCTTGAGGGCGTTTCCATCGGCAAGGCGGGCAAGGCCGGCGTGGGCACCGGCGGCATGATGACCAAGGTCGAAGCTGCCAGCATGGCCGCCGGCTCGGGCATCCACGCCCTGGTGACCTCCACACCCAACGCCGCCGCGGCCCTGAACGGCGAGGACGTGGGCACCTGGTTCTCAGTCAACGGCTCCCGCAAACCGGTCCGCCTCCTGTGGCTGGCCCACGTCGCCTCCGTGCAGGGCCGCCTGGTCCTGGACGACGGAGCCGTGCGCGCCGTGCTGCACCACCACACCTCCCTGCTGCCGGCGGGCATTTCCGCCATCCACGGAGACTTTGAGCCGGGCGACGCCGTGGAGCTGGCAGCTGCTGACGGCACCGTTGTTGCCCGTGGACTGGTCAACTACTCATCCCAGGAACTGCCCCACATGCTGGGACGCTCCACCAGGGAACTTGGCGAGGAACTGGGCAGCGGCTATGACCGCGAAGTTGTTCATGTTGATGACCTGGTGCTGTTGTGAGCTGCAGCCTCGCCTAAACTTGGAGCATGACTGAAGCCCTGATCCATACTGCTGAAAATTCCGGAACCACTGCGGCGCAGGCGCAGCCGGGTCCGTCGGCAGGGCAGGCATCAGCCGTGGACGCTCTTTCCCCCGCGGAGGTGGAAGCGGCCGTCCACGCCATTGCCGACCGCTCCCGCCACGCAGCCCGCCGGATGTCCACCGCCAACCGCGCCTGGAAAGACCGCGGCCTCCGCGCCGTGGGAGCCGCGCTCCAGGAGAACGTCCAGGCCATCCTCGCCGCCAACGCCATGGATGTGCAGCGGGGCAAGGACAACGGCACCTCCGCGGCCCTCCTGGACCGGCTCACCCTCACCGAAGCCCGGGTTGCCGGCCTGGTGTCGGCCCTTGAGAATCTCGCCAACCTTCCGGACCCCGTAGGCAACGTGGTCCGCGGCCAGACCCTGCCCAACGGGCTGCGCCTCCGCCAGGTCAACGTGCCCATGGGCGTGGTGGCAGCCATATACGAGGCACGTCCCAACGTCACCGTGGACATCGCGGGGCTGGCCCTCAAAAGTGGCAACGCAGTCATCCTGCGCGGCGGCAGTGCAGCGGAAGCAACCAACCAGGTCCTGGTGCGTGTGCTGCGGGAAGCCCTCGAATCAGTCGGCCTGCCCGCCGATGCCGTGCAGACCGTGGACCAGTTCGGCCGCGCCGGTGCCAATGTCCTGATGAAGGCGCGCGGCCGGGTGGACGTGCTCATTCCCCGCGGCGGCAGGGACCTGATCCAGACCGTGGTTACCAATTCAGCCGTGCCCGTCATCGAGACAGGGGAGGGCAACGTCCACATCTTCATCGACGAGTCCGCCGACGAGAACATGGCCGTGGAGATCCTGCTCAACGCCAAGACCCAGCGGCCCAGCGTCTGCAACACCGTGGAGACGCTGCTGGTCCACTCCGGTTCAACGGTGCTGCCCGCCGTCGCCACCGCCCTCCGCAACGCCGGCGTCCGCCTCCACGTGGACCACCGCATCAAGGCGGCGCTGCCCGGCGTCGAGACCGAAGCAGCGACGGACGCGGACTGGGCCACCGAGTACATGGACCTGGACCTGGCAGTGGCCATGGTGGATACCCTGGATGAAGCCGTCCAGCACATCCGGACCTGGTCCACGGGACACACCGAGGCGATCCTCACCAACCACCTTGCTAACGCGGAACGATTCATTGCTGAGGTGGATTCGGCGGCGGTAATCGTCAACGCTTCCACCCGCTTTACCGACGGCGGGGAGCTGGGCCTTGGTGCCGAGGTGGGCATTTCCACCCAGAAGCTGCACGCGCGCGGTCCGATGGGGCTGACCGAGCTCACCACCACGAAGTGGATCGTCCAGGGCGAAGGCCAGGTCCGCGGGTAGCAACGCGGTAACATAGACCAGAACCCGTAAGGCGGCGGAGGGTTCCGCTGCCATTAAATCCTTGAACAAGGGGAGAAAATGCTGCTCCAGCAGATTGCCATGTCCGTCGCCGCCGCCGGTGAATCAGGCCATGAGGAGCCTGCGCCGCTGTGGGCTGAGCCATGGGTCTTCGGTGTATCCATGTTCGCCATCCTGGTGGTCCTGATGTTCATCGCCTGGTCCTACAACAACCTGGGCAACCGGCACGCTGCCACCGACGAGCACGCGGATCCGCACCGGCAGCACCCCAACAAGCACGATCGCGGGCAGGGTCACTAAGATTTCCCACAATCTGCACCGCAATGGTGCCCGGGGGAGGCTGCGGCTGGGCGTGATGGGCGGGACGTTCGATCCCATCCACCACGGCCACCTTGTGGCAGCCAGCGAGGTCGCGGCGGAATTCGACCTTGACGAGGTTGTTTTCGTCCCCACCGGGCAGCCATGGCAAAAGTCCCATAAACAGGTCAGCGAGCCCGAGCACCGCTACCTGATGACCGTCATCGCCACAGCCTCCAATCCGCGGTTCACCGTCAGCCGCGTCGATGTGGACCGTCCCGGGCCCACCTACACCATCGATACCCTGCGCGACCTGCGGGCACAACGCCCGGATGCCGATCTGTTCTTCATCACTGGGGCGGACGCCCTGGCGCAGATCCTGTCGTGGAAGGACATCGACGAACTCTGGTCCCTGGCGCACTTTGTCGGAGTCACGCGGCCCGGACACGTCCTGGATGGCATGGGCCGTGAAGACGTCAGCCTCCTGGAAGTTCCGGCGATGGCCATCTCGTCCACTGATTGCCGTGCCCGCGTGGCGGCGAACAATCCGGTCTGGTACCTGGTCCCGGACGGGGTGGTGCAGTACATCGCCAAGTACGGCCTGTATTCCGACGCGCCCTCAAGCGCGGAGGAACAAACTTCCGAAGCACGCGAACCAGCCAGTACTGAATGAGTTCTCAATGAGTCAGGAACAGCCACCAATCCGCAGCCGCCGGGAACTCCGGAAGGCCAGGGAAGCTCAACAGGCCACCCCGCCTTCGACGGAGCAACGCCCGCCTGCCGCCGACCGGCCGGCTGACCGCGCACCTGCACCGGCAGCCCGTCCCCAAACGGCCCCGGAACAGACGTCCACCCAGCGTTCGTCCCAGATCCGGGCCCGGGACCGCGCCACGCTGCGCGCCATCAAGGAGCTTGAGGAAAAGGAAGGGCAGCTCTCCGCCGGGGGACCACCCACCCGGCGCCAGCTGCGTTTGCAGCAGCTCAAAGAGCAGGCACTGACGGCGGCCAACCCCGTTGTTCAGGCCGCTGCTCCAGCTCCCGCCGCACCGCCTTCCCCCGACCCCGGAAAGGGCAGCGGGCAGGGGAGTAAGCCCGAGCGCCAGAAGCCGGACGGCCCCACCCAGGCTCCCGGAAGCGCCCCGGAAGGGATGACTGTCGAACAGGCGCTGCAAGCGCGGGAACTTATCGCCGCGCAGGCGCGGAACCAGATCGCCAAGATGGAGCACATTGCCTCCATGGATCCCGAAGCCGTGGATCCGGAGATCCTTGCGGAGCAGATTGCCCTCGCCGAACGTGCGGCCGTGCTGAACCGCCGCGCCATGGCCCGGCAGAAGCTTGCCGAGCAGGCCGGGACGCCTGCCGGCCAGGGCAGGACAGCCGCTCCCGCGGACAAGCCCGCCCCCTCCAACGCGGACAAGCCCGCCCCCTCCAACGCCAACAAACCCGGCCCCTCCACTGCCAGCAAGGCAGGCCCCTCCACGGCGAACAACCTGGCTATGGTGACTCCGCTCGAGTTCGTCCAGGTACCCGGCGTCGACCGTCCGGTGATGAAGCCGCCGGCAACCTCCCATGTTCCGGTGACCACCAGGCCCGGTACGAAGGTTTCCCCGGGTACAAAGGTTCCGCGTGGCGGGAAGCGCAAGCCTGCCGCCCAGTCCAAGGTGCCTGCGGCTGACTCCGCCACCGGCCGTTCCCAAGTCATTGCCCGGGCGGAGGCTGCCGCGAAGGCAGCAGGCCGTCCCAAACCGGTGACGCGTCCGGCGGGCCAGCCGGAGAACCAGTCGGAGGACCTCTTCGAGGATCTTCCCCGCGTTCCTGCCAGCTCCGCTTACGGTCTCGAGCCACTGGACGCCGCCACCGCCGGCTTGACCAGGGCGCGGCGGAACCGGATTCTCCAGTTCTGCATTCTCGCGTTCGGGATCCTGGCCCTCGTTGCCGGCATCATCCTGATCGTCAGCGGCATGTCCCGCTGACCTGCCGGCCGGCACCAACACTTAACACAATCAAGGAGCCCCGTGACTGCAACAGAATCATCCATCGCCATTGCCCGGACGGCCGCCAAGGCCGCCGCGGACAAGATCGCCCAGGACATCGTCGCCATGGATGTGAGCGAACGCCTGGCCCTGGCTGACGTTTTCCTCATCGCTTCGGCGCCCAGCGAACGCCAGGTCAACGCCATCGTGGACGGCATTGAGGAAGAACTGGCCAAGCAGGACCTGCGTCCCGTGCGCCGCGAGGGCCGTTCCGGCGGACGGTGGGTCTTGCTGGACTACGCCGACGTCGTCATCCACGTCCAGCACGAGGAAGACCGCGTTTTCTATGCCCTGGAGCGCCTATGGAAGGACTGCCCCGTGGTGGACCTGCAGTTGGGCGATGACGCTTCAGCCAAAGCCGGCGCAGCAGCCGAGAGCGAGTAGGCCGGGCCGGCCGGCGAATATTCCCGATTTGGAATTTTCGGAATTGCTGTTCTAAGATATTTGAGTTGCTTCGGGGGAGACCCGGAAGAAAACTTCTTGGAGCGGCAACATTCCGGGGCTGTGGCGCAGCTGGTAGCGCACCTGCATGGCATGCAGGGGGTCAGGGGTTCGAGTCCCCTCAGCTCCACCGGCAAGTCCGCCGGAACCATCAGGTTCCGGCGGACTTTTTTGTTCCCACATCCCGGATGCTCCGGATTGCACCGGCGCCCGGACTTTTCACCCCCGCGTTTCCCGGTGATTTGTCCAGTGGCAGGTGCGTGGGGAAGGCCCGGTTTCAGGCTGTTGAGGGCCGATTGGCGTCCAGCGGAAAAGTGCATTACTCTGGTCAGGTTGCTCCGGGGAATTCGACCGGAAGGGACAAAAGTACGGGGCTGTGGCGCAGCTGGTAGCGCACCTGCATGGCATGCAGGGGGTCAGGGGTTCGAGTCCCCTCAGCTCCACCGATACATGGAAGAAAGGGAACCATCTCCTGGTGATGGTTCCCTTTCTTGTTGCCAGCGGCAACTGTTCGTGGACTGAAACTCTTCCGGCGCAGGTCAAAGCGCGGTACAACTGTGGTTGAGGGCACATCGTTCCGCCTCCGGACTGCTTTCCTCCAAAGCGGCGGCCGCGGGACGGGCTGACGAGGAGGTCACAGATGTCCCACGCAGATGGTTCCGGCTACAGCCCGAACGGTGAAACTGTTCCCGAAGGATCGCGCCTGACGCGCGACACTGCCATCCGCGGGCCGGCCAGGCCCGCCCCCTATATCGGCGCCGGCATACTGTTGGCCGCCGCCATCCTGTTCCCCCTGATGCCCCAGCTTTACGCCTTTGATGCGCCGCGGCTTGGCGGCATGCCGTTCTTCTACTGGTACCAGCTCCTGTGGGTGCCCATTTCGGCCATTCTTACCGGCAGCGCCTATTGGCTGGTGACCAGGGAGGACCGACGACGGCGGGCGGAGGCCCGTGCCGGCGGCGCACCCCAGGAAGGGGCAGCCGCTGCCGGGGCCGGCATGGAAGGGGAGCGGCCATGACCGGCCGGCAGGTCAACTGGACGGCGCTTGTTATCGTCGTGCTGCTCTTTGTCGTCGTCGCCGTAATGGGCTTCCTGGCCGCCAGGTGGCGCCGCAGCACGGAAGTGGAAGGATTGCACAGCCTGGATGAGTGGGGTCTGGGCGGCCGCGGATTCGGTACCTGGATCACCTGGTTCCTGTTGGGCGGGGACCTGTACACCGCGTACACGTTCGTGGCGGTGCCGGCGGCCATGTGGGCCACTGGCGCGGTGAGCGGCTTCTTCGCCGTCCCCTACACAATCGTTCTGTACCCCATCATCTTCATCATCATGAGCCGGCTGTGGTCGGTCTCCCACCGCCACGGCTACGTGACCTCCGCAGACTTTGTCGGCGGACGCTACGGCAGCCGCTGGCTCTCCCTTGCCGTCGCCATCACAGGCATTGTTGCCACCATGCCCTACATCGCCCTGCAACTGGTGGGCATCAAGGCCGTGCTCACGGTTCTTGGCCTGGGCAGCTCCGGCAACGTGCTCTTGACTGACCTGCCGCTGATCCTGGCCTTCGTGGTCCTTGCCGCCTACACCTACACGTCGGGCCTGCGCGCCCCGGCGATGATCGCCGTCGTCAAGGACCTGCTGATCTACCTTGCCGTGATCGTTGCCGTGATCTACCTGCCCATCAAGTTCGGCGGGTGGGACACGATCTTTGGCTCCGCCCAGTCGAAGCTGGGCACAGTGAACCAAGCCACGGGCAAGCCGGCCGGCGTCTTCATCCCGGGAGGGGCCAACTACTCCGCGTACTGGTCGCTGGCACTGGGCTCGGCCATGGCGCTGTTCATGTATCCGCATTCGGTGACCGCGGTACTCGCCTCGAAGGCCCGCAATACCATCCGGCGCAATGCGGCCATCCTGCCGCTGTACTCGCTGATGCTGGGGTTCCTTGCACTGCTGGGCTTCGTCGCCATCCAGGCTGGCACCAAGCCCATAGACTTGGACGGCTCCGTCAACCCGCAGCTGGTGGTTCCGCAATTGTTCCTTGACCACTTCCCGGCCTGGTTCGCCGGCATCGCGCTGGCCGCCATCGCCATCGGCGCCCTGGTGCCGGCAGCCATTATGTCCATCGCGGCCGCCAACATGTTCACGCGCAACATCTACCGGGACTTCATCCGGCCTGACGTTGATGCCAGGACTGAGGCGAAAGTGTCCAAGATCGTCTCGCTGGTGGTGAAGGTGGGCGCCCTGGTCTTCGTCATCGCCATGGACCAGTCCGCAGCCATCAACATGCAGCTGCTGGGCGGCATCTGGATCCTGCAGACCTTCCCGGCGGTGGTGGCAGGCCTCTACACCCGGTGGTTCGACCGCTGGGCGCTGCTGATCGGCTGGGCGGTTGGCATTATCTTCGGCACCGTGTCCGCCTACAACGTGGTCAATCCGGTCACCAAGGCACACTTCGGCGGCTCGGTGGCCCCCATCCCCGGGACTGACTTCAGCGTCTACATCGCGGTGTCAGCCTTCGCGCTGAACCTGGTGGTCGCCGTCGTCCTGACCGTGGTGCTGCGGGCACTGAAGGTCCGGACAGGCGAGGATCTCACCCGGCCCACCGACTACGCGGCGGACGAAACGGACCCGAAGGTGGTACAGATCGAGAAGACCCAGCATTTCACCCAGCCGGGCGGGCCTTCACCGGTCGCCTGACGGCGCAGGAGCCACGCCCGCCGGCAGCAGATGCCCTGCCGCAACAGCCGGGTGCAGCGCCCGGATAGACCGCCCTCCTGCCGGGTTACGTCCCGGCAGGAGGGCGCTTGCCTGGATGCGCTCCAACCGGACGCTCACCGGCCGTGACTGGAACGCTCGTGTCGCATGCCGGAGGGCGCCTTAGGTCACAGCCACGCGTTCCGCCGCAGCGGCGGTTCTTCCCCGCCCGGCCGCCGGACCAGGACCTGGTTGACCCCGGTCAGCCCGTTTTCGAACCCCAGTGCACTCGCAGCCATGTACAGCCGCCAGACACGCGCACGCCCTTCGCCGGCCAGTCGGACGGCCTCGTCCCAGTTGCGCTCCAGCCTGCTGACCCAGGCCCGGAGTGTCAGGGCATAGTGGCCCCTGAGGGCCTCCACGTCGAGGACTTCGAACCGGGCGGTTTCCAGGGCGGAGACCATTTCGCCGAGGCTGATCATTTCGCCGTCCGGGAAGACGTACCGGGGGATGAACGAGTCCGGATCCGGGCTGGTGGGCCCGGCGTTCCAGGAGATGGCGTGGTTCAGCAGCCGGCCGCCTGGGCGCAGCAGCGCGAAAAGCGCCGCGGCGTAGGCAGGGGTCTGGGCCCGTCCCACGTGCTCCGACATCCCGATCGAACTGATCGCGTCGAATGGCCCGTCCTGCACGTCCCGGTAATCCTGGACCCGGATGTCCACGCTGTCCGTAAGGCCTGCGTCTGCCGCGCGCTTGCGCGCCAGGAACGCCTGTTCGGCAGAGAGCGTCACGCCGACGACCGTGACGCCGTAACGGGCGGCAGCATGGAGGGCGAAGCTGCCCCACCCGCAGCCCACGTCGAGGACCCGCATCCCGGGTTGAAGGCCAAGCTTCCGGCACACCAGGTCCAGCTTGGCTTCCTGCGCAGCATCCAGGCCACCGTCCACGGCGCCGTCGATCCCGCCAGCGTCCTCGTTCGGGTCGGCGCCCGCTTTGTCCGCGGGCCGTGCGGCTGCATCGGGAGGCCACACGGCGCATGAATACACCATGGACGGACCCAGCACCAGGGCATAAAAGTCGTTCCCGACGTCGTAATGGTGTGAAATGGCGGCCGCATCACGCCCCTTGGAGTGCATCCTGCCTTTCCTGGCGACGCGTGCCTCCTCGGGCGGCGGGACCGGGTTGGGTCCCACAGCCCCAAGCCGGACGGCGGTGCGCAGGAGCAGCCAGAGTTCCCCCGCGGTCAGCGGGCGGAACGGACCGGGCTCGGCGAACTTGCCGGCAGAACTCAACGCCGTGAATGCGGCGAAGATATCGCCTGGCGCGTCAATGTCGCCGGCCACATACGCCCGGCTCAGCCCCAGTTGCCCGGGCGACCAGAGCATTCGCCGCAGGGCCTTCCGGGACCTGAACTCCAGGACCGGAGCACCCGCAGGACCCGCCTCCGAGCCGTCCCAAGCCCGCAGCCGCAGCGGTATCTGCCCGGTCCCCAGCACCACCCCCAAGGCCTTTTCCAGCCGCGCGGCGTGCCCCTTGGTTCCGGTTCCGTTTGGTACTGCAGCTCCAGTGTCCATGCGCCCACCCTAAGGCCGCGCTGCCCTCCGCGACTATCATGGGGGAGTGATTCCTGACCCAACCGATGTGGTGGTCATCGGTGCGGGCCAAGCCGGCCTGTCGGCCGCCTACCACCTCCAGCGCCGGGGACTGGACTATGCTGTGCTCGACGCCGAGGAAGGTCCGGGCGGTGCGTGGCGGCACCGTTGGAAGAGCCTTCGCATGGCCACCGTCAACGGGATCAGCGACCTGCCCGGCATTCCCAAGCCGGAGGTGGACCCCGCCGAACCCAGCTCCGAATTCCTGACCCGCTACTTTGGCAACTATGAAGCGGAGCTGGGCCTCTCCGTCCGCCGGCCCGTCAAGGTGCGCGCTGTCAGGCGGGAAGACGACAACCCCGCCGGCCGGTTGCGAATCGAAACGTCCGACGGCGACTGGACCGCCAAGGCGCTCATCAACGCCACCGGCACGTGGACCCGCCCCTTCTGGCCCATTTATCCCGGCCAGAACTCGTTCCGCGGCCGGCAGCTGCACGTCGCCGACTATGTTTCAGCGGACGAATTCCGCGGCCAGCACGTCATCGTCGTAGGCGGAGGCATTTCCGCCGTCGGCCTGCTGGAGGAAATTTCCCGCATCACCATCACCAGCTGGTTCACCCGCCGCGAACCGGTGTGGCGGGACGCGCCGTTCGATGCGAAGGCGGGCCATGACGCCGTGGCCCTGGTGGAGGAACGGGTCCGCCGTGGGCTTCCGCCGCAGAGCGTGGTCTCCGTGACGGGACTGATCTGGACGCCTGCATTGCGCGCCGCCAAGGAACGCGGTGCACTCAACCGGCAGCCGATGTTCACATCCATCGAGCCCGACGGCGTCCGCCGGGCGGACGGGAGCCTCCTGAAAGCCGACGTCATCCTTTGGGCCACCGGTTTCAGGGCCGAACTGGAACATCTCGCGCCGCTTCACCTGCGCGGGCCCGGTGGCGGGATCGCCATGGACGGCACCCAGGTGGCAGCCGAGCCGCGCGTCCACCTGGTGGGTTACGGCCCGTCGTCGTCCACCATTGGTGCCAACCGGGCAGGCCGGGCAGCAGTGGCGGCGATCATAAGACTGCCTGGAATGGCGGCGGCGGCGGAACCGGTAACGTGGGGGTGATGCCCCGGGCGCCGGGGCCGGCAATCGCAACAGAAGGCGGCAGGACACCGGTGGCAGCAAACTCGCTGGAGGACGTTTTCCACGTCCTGCGCCGGCGCCCCGACGTGGAGGCCCCCAATCTGCAGGCGTGGGATGCCACAGACCGGCTGCTGCTGGAGACGGCCGTGCAGCTCGGGCGGGCCTGCAGCGCCATCGCCGTCATCGGTGACCGCTACGGCGCCCTGACGCTCGGCGCTTCCGCGGTGCTTGCCCCCGCGTCGTTGCGCGTGCACCAGGACCTCATCACCGGGGAACGGGCCCTGCGGCTCAACGCGGCCGAACTGCCGGCCGAACTGCCGGCCGGCCTGCAGACCCGCCGCGAGGCTGCCGGTTCCGGGGACATCGCAACCGGGTTCGTCCAGCTGCCCCTTGGCCATGATCTGCTGGAGGAGGCAGGAACGGTCCTGCTGCAGCTCCCCAAGACGCTGGCCGAATTGGAGGAAATTGCCACCGCCATAGCGCGGTTCGCGGCGCCGGACGTCCGGTTGTTGGCAGGAGGCCGGGTGAAGCACATGTCACTGGGCATGAACGCAGTCCTTGAACGGTACTTCGTGTCCGTGCAGCCGCAGCTCGCACGGCAAAAGTCGCGGGTCCTTCTGTGTAGCGGCCCCAAGCCTGCCACTGCCGCCCCGCGCTTCCCGGTAGTGGAGCACGTTGCCGAGCTGGACCTGGACGTGGCTGCACATGGAGCTGTCTTCGCCGGCCCACGGCTGGACATCGGCACACGGTTCCTCCTGACGTTCCTGCCCGCCATGAAGCCGGCGCGGCACGCCGTCGACCTGGGCTGCGGCACCGGCATCCTCGCCGCGATGTACGCCCGGCAGTTCCCTGCCGCATCCGTAACGGCAACAGACCAGTCAGCAGCCGCCGTGCAGTCCGCGCTCGCCACCGCCCGGGCGAACGGACTGGCTGACCGGGTCAGCGTCCTGCAGGACGATGCGCTCAGCAGCTTTGCCGATGCGTCCGTGGACGCCGTGCTGCTGAACCCGCCCTTCCACGTCGGTGCCGGTGTCCATGCCGGAGCCGGCCTGAAGATGATCGAGGCCGCCGGCCGTGTCCTGGCTCCCGGCGGCGAACTGTGGACGGTCTTCAACCGGCACCTGGCCTACCAGCCGGCACTGGAACGCTGTGTAGGGCCCACCGTGGTGGAGGGCCGGAACGCCAAGTTCATCGTCACGCGCAGCACACGCCGCCTCCGCTGACCGGAGAAAGACATCCGCGCCGCGCCGCCGTCCGCACATGTGGGCGGGGGCGCGGCCTTAACGTACGATTCAAAGCATCACTATCACCGGTAGCCGAGGACGTTTAGGGGAAACAGTGTCTGAGATCCGCCAATCATCTCCGAGACGCGGAACCAACTTGCCAAGGATGGGTGACTTCAACCTCACCGTCATCCTCGACGCAATCCGCAGGACGTCCGGTGGCCTCAGCCGGGTCGAGCTGGCCCAGATCGTGGGCCTTTCCCCGCAGACCATCTCCAATATTTCCCGCCGCCTGCTGGACCAGAACCTGATCGTCGAGGCAGGCAAGGAGGGCAGCGGTCCGGGCAAGCCGCGGACCATCCTCCGCCTCAATCCCGGCGGCATGTACGCCCTGGGGGTCCACCTGGACCCCGCCGTCACCACGTTCGTGGTCCTGGACCTGGTGGGAGCCGTGGTGCGGCACTCCCGGATCAAGACGCCCGGCGGCAATGATCCGTCCGCCGTCATCGCCACCATTGCCGCGGAGATCGCCCAGCTTGTGGAGGATTCGGGCGTGGACCGCAGCCGTATCGCAGGACTGGGAGTGGCTGCACCCGGCCCCATCGACCTGGATAACGGCACCGTAGTGGACCCGCCGCTGCTGCCGGGCTGGGACAGGGTGGAACTGCGCGACGCGCTGGCCAGGGCCACCGGCTACTCGGTGCTCGTGGACAAGGACGTCACCAGCGCCGCCGTGGCCGAAACATGGGCAGGCGGCCCCAGCGGCGCCGGCAGCTTCATCTTCATGTACATGGGCACGGGTATCGGCTGCGGCATCGTGCTCAACGACGAAGTAGTCCGGGGCACCTCCGGCAACGCCGGAGAAATCGGCCACATCGTAGTGGACCCGGACGGGCCGCTCTGCGACTGCGGCCAGCGCGGCTGCGTCAAATCCTCCGCCATCCCGCAGGTCCTGGTGGCAGAGGCGGAAGCAGCCGGAATCCTGCAGGGCCCCGCGGCCGGGAGCGCCGCCGAAATCCAGCAAAGCTTCTCTGAACTTTGCGCACATGCGTACGCAGGAGATGAACGGGCCTCCGCCATCCTGGACAAGTCAGCCACCCTGGTTGCCAGAGCCGCTTCGGTGGTCACCAACACCCTTGACGTGGAACGCGTGGTCTTTGGCGGCCCGTTCTGGACCTGCCTGGCGCAGCGATACCTGGAACTGATCCCGCCGCTCCTGGATGCCAACAGCGATGTCCGTCTGATCCACCCCATCGAGGTAGTAGGCACAGGCGTGGGGGAGGACGTTGGGGCCATCGGGGCCGCCTCCCTGGTCCTGGAACATACCCTCGCGCCCCGTGCCCAGCGGCTCCTGCTGGAAAGCTGACCGGCATGTTTCGCCGGGCATCCAAGACAGCATCCCTGCTGGCCGCCGCGGTCCTGGTCCTCGCCGCCTGTACACCCGCAGATCCGGCCGGCGGCGATAAGACCATCAAGGTGGCCTACCAGAAGACGGACTCCTTCACCGCCCTGGACACCATGCTGCAGGAGGCGAAAAAGGAGTTTGAAGCCGCCAACCAGGGCGTCAGGGTTGAACTGCAGCCCATCCAGGCCAACGACGATGACTACGGCACCAAGCTGGCCCTGGCCCTGCGGGCTCCCTCGACTGCCCCTGACGTCTTCTACGAAGACACCTTCAAGGTCCGCTCCGACGTGGACGCCGGGTACCTTCTGAACCTGGACAGCCGCCTGGCAGGCTGGGGGGACTGGGCCACGTTCGACAACGCCGCGAAGGAAGCGGGCAAAGCGGACGACGGCGGCACGTACGCAGTGCCGTTGGGCACCGACACCCGGGCCATTTGGTACAACAAGAAGGTTTTTGAGGCAGCAGGCGTTGGAGTGCCCTGGCAGCCGTCCAGCTGGCAGGACATCCTGGACACCGCCCGGAAGATCAAGGCCGCCAACCCGGATGTGATCCCCTTCAACATGTACGCCGGAAAGGGTACCGGTGAAGGAACCGTAATGCAGGGGTTCTACGAACTCCTGTACGGCACCGGATCAAGCCTCTACGACCAGGACGCCAAAAAATGGGTCGTCGGCTCGGCGGGCTTCAAGGACTCGCTCACCTTCCTCGGCACGCTCTATGGGGAGCATTTGGCCGTTCCCCCGGCCGAAGCGCTGGACCCGAACGTCTGGAAGAAGGTGTTCGGTGAATGGTTCCCCAAGGCAAAACTGGGGGCAACCGTGGAAGGCTCCTACGCGCCGTCGTTCTGGCAGGACGGCGGCAGCTACGCGTGGCCAGGTTACGCACAGGAGATGGGCGTCGCCGCTTTCCCCACCCAGAACGGAGCGGCACCCGGCAAGGTCAGCATGTCCGGCGGCTGGACACTGGCCGTCGGCGCCGAAACCAAGCAGCCGGACCTGGCCTTTAATTTCCTCACCACCGCCCTCAACGCAAAGAATTCGCTGGCATTCACGGTGGCCAGTTCGCAGATCGCGGTCCGCACCGACGTAGCCGCCGATCCCGGCTACCAGTCCGCCAACCCGTTCGTGAAGGATGTCTCCAGCCTGGTGTCCGTCACCCGGTTCCGGCCTGCCACCTCCGACTACCCGCGGATTTCGGCTGCCGTCCAGGAAGCCACCGAGGCCGTCATCACCGGCAACCGGACCCCTGAGCAGGCGGCGGCCGACTATGACACGGCCGTGGCCGGCATTGTGGGTGGCGACAAAACCATCCGGAAGTAGCAATGGCCGCCAACCACCGCGGCCGGCAGGTGCTCCGCTACCTGCCGGTGCTGCCCGCCGTCGTGCTGCTGGCTGTGTTCCTGGCCGGCCCCGTGCTGTGGGCTCTCCATGCCTCGCTCACCAACGCCGGACTCACCGGCCGGCACGCCAGGGACCCCGAGTGGGTGGGACTGGAGAACTACCAGCGGCTGCTGCAGGACCCTGTCTTCCCGCTCTCGGTGGTGCTGACCGTGCTGTTCGTGGCAGGTTCGGCCGTCGTAGGCCAGAACGTGCTGGGGTTGGCCCTGGCGGTCCTCATGCGGCGCGCACGCCCCGCGATTTCGGCAACCGTTGGCACCACCGTCGTGGCGGCCTGGGTCCTGCCGGAAATCGTGGCGGCCTTCGCGGCCTATGCCTTCTTCAGCCGGGACGGCACGTTCAACCAGTTGCTTGGCGCGTTTGGGCTAGCCGAAGCCGACTGGCTTTACGCCGTCCCCATGGTGGCTGTGATCCTGGCGAACACCTGGCGCGGGACAGCCTTTTCGATGCTGGTGTACCGGGCCGCGCTGAACGGCGTCCCGGCCGAGCTGACCGAGGCTGCACAGATGGACGGTGCCGGTGGCTGGCAGCGGCTGGCATTCATTACCCTGCCGGTGATCCGGGGCAGCATCGCCACCAACCTGATGCTGGTCACGCTGCAGACGCTGGCGGTCTTCACCCTGATCTGGGTCATGACGGCCGGTGGTCCCGCCAACGGCAGCACCACCCTGCCTGTCCTTGCCTACCAGGAGGCCTTCAAGTTTGGCGACATCGGTTATGGCACGGCCGTCGCTGTGGTCCTCATCCTGATCGGCGCCGTGTTCGGGCTGGCCTACCTGCGCCTGCTCAGGGAGCAGAAACCGTGACAGACCGGCACGGACGTACCCGCAGTGCGTGGGCGGACGTGGTCCTGTTGCTGATCGGCGCCTGCTTCCTGCTCCCGCTGTTATGGCTGGTCCTCGGATCCCTGGACCCGGCCGCCGGACACTCCACCAAGGTTCCGCAGCAGCCCGGACTGGAAAACTTCGCCGCCGTCTTCACCCCGGAGCTGCTGTTCCGGCCACTGTGGAACAGTTTGCTGCTGTCGGCCGGAACCGGCCTCGTGACGCTCGTGGCAGCCGTGCTGGCCGCGTATCCGCTGTCCCGCTACCGGTCCCGGTTCAACACGCCGTTCATGTCCGGCATCCTGTTCGGCACCTGCCTTCCCGTCACGGCCATCATGGTGCCGGTCTACGGATTGTTCGTCCAGCTTCGGCTGCTGGACTCCATGCCGGCCACGGTGCTGTTCCTGGCCGCCACCAGCCTTCCCATGGCCATCTGGATGACCAGGAACTTCATGGACGCCGTGCCGGTGGCACTGGAGGAGGCGGCGTGGGTTGATGGCGCGTCGAGGCTGTCCGGGCTGCGGTCCATCGTGCTTCCGCTCATGGGACCGGGCCTGGGCGTGGTGTTCATCTTCGTCTTCATTCAGGCCTGGGGAAACTTCTTTGTCCCGTTCGTGCTCCTGCTGTCCGAGGCCAGCCAGCCCGCAGCAGTATCGATCTTCAGCTTCTTCGGCCAGCACGGCGCAGTGGCCTACGGCCAGCTGGCCGCATTCTCGATTCTCTATTCCGTTCCAGTCCTGGCCCTCTACGCGATCGTGGCACGCGGGTCCGGCAACGCACTGGCCCTTGCCGGAGCCGTCAGGGGCTAGTCTATGTCCTCGAGCACCACGCCGAAGGGCAGGGTATCGTCGAGGTGCGCCTGGTGCCCCGTGGGATTGTTCACCACCCGAACCCCGTGCAGCTTTTCCGCCGCGGACTGCATCAGGACCGGCCGGACCGTGTCCACGAAGTGCTGGCTCTTGTCGGCAAGGTATTCCTTGTAACTGGCTGGAAGCTCAATCATGGCAAAAGGATAGACCTGCAGACCCCATTAGGGGAGTGGTCCCCATTGCCGGACTTCGCGGCCCCGGCTTGGATAGGATGGCGGGCGGGACAAGGTCGGCCCGGCCCGTGCGCCCAACACCGTCATCAGGGGGAATCCAGTGCTTTCGACCAGCGTGCCCGAAAGAATCCAGCCCGCGGAGCTGGCCAGGGCGCAGCAGGTGGCGGCCAACATTTCCCGGAGTTTCGATGCAAAAGTTGTGGGACAGTCCCGGCTGCGGGAGTCGCTGCTGGTGGGACTGCTGACCGGCGGCCACATCCTCCTGGAAAGCGTCCCGGGACTGGCCAAGACCACGGCCGCACAAACCCTCGCCGAAGCCGTGAGTGCCGAATTCCGCAGGATCCAATGCACCCCTGACCTGCTGCCCAGCGACATCGTGGGGACCCAGATCTACGATGCCGCCAAGGGGGATTTCCGCACCCAACTCGGCCCGGTGCACGCCAATATCGTGCTGCTGGATGAGATCAACCGTTCCAGCGCCAAGACCCAGAGCGCCATGCTTGAGGCCATGCAGGAACGCCAGACGTCCATTGGCGGGCAGGACCACCCCCTGCCCTCGCCGTTCCTGGTCCTGGCAACCCAAAACCCCATCGAGCAGGAGGGAACCTACCAGCTGCCCGAGGCGCAGATGGACCGGTTCATGCTCAAGGACGTGCTGGACTATCCCACCCCCGCTGAAGAAGCGGAGATCATCCGCAGGATCGACGCCGGCGTCTACACCCGCGAACAAAAGCCCGCGGCCGCAGCCTCCCTGGATGCCATCACCGAAATCCAGGCACTGGTGGGGCGGGTCTACCTCGATCCGTCAATCCTCAACTACATCGTGGGCCTCGTATACGTGACGCGGAACGCCTCCCAGTACATCGATGCCCGCCTGGCCGGCTTCATCGAATTCGGCGCCAGCCCCCGGGCCAGCATCGCCTTCAGCCAGGCAGCGCGTGCGGTGGCATTGCTGCACGGCCGCGACCATGTGATCCCGGAGGACGTCAGGTCGCTGGCGCACCGGGTACTGAGGCACCGGTTGATCCTGAACTTCGACGCGGTGGCCGAGCAGGTCCCGGTCGAATCGGTGATGGACGCCGCCGTGGCCGCCGTCCAGACTCCCTGACCCCGGATGGCCAGCCTCCTCCAGCGGGTGAAGTCGAAGATGGCCATCTTCGCGCACCGCAAAGCGCGTGGAATGCTCGACGGCGAGTACGGTTCCGTGTTCAGGGGCCGCAGCCTGGACTTTGACGACCTGCGCGCCTACGTGCCGGGTGACGAAGTGCGCGACATCGACTGGAAGGCCACGGCCCGGCACGGTTCACCCTTGATCCGGCGCTACGTGGCCGTCCGCCGGCAGACCGTCCTCCTGGTCACCGACACTGGACGGAACATGGCGGCGGAGGCGCACTCCGGGGAAGTGAAAAAGGACATCGCCGTGCTCGCGCTGGGGGTTATGGGCTACCTGGCCCATCGGCACGGGGACGTGGTGGGCCTGGTGTGCGGGGACTCCACCGCAACCCTCTCCCTGCCGGCAAAGAGTGGCGAAGCCCACCTGGAACGGCTCCTCAGGCACGTGGATTCCCACACGCGCCTTGAAGGGCAACCCAGCAGAATTCAGGACCAGCTGGGCTACGTGGCACGCAACGTTAAGGGCCGCCACCTGCTCTTTGTCGTCGCGGACGAACTGGCGGCGGACTCTGCCACCGCCCAGCTCCTGCTCCGGCTCCGTGCCCAGCACGAAGTCCTGTGGCTGACAGTGCGGGACGCGGACCTCGCCCCATCCCCAAACGGCACGTATCCCAACGCCCCCGCGGCCTACAGCGTGGCCGATGAGTCCCTCCTGCCCTGGCCGCCCGGGGTGTCCGCCACCGTGGAGACGGCCTACACGAAAGCGACTACGGAGCGTGATACGGGCCGGAAGGCCATGCTGCGCGCGGCCGGGATCACCGAAGGGGACGTAGCGGGCAGTGGGGATGTCATCACCGGCCTGTTCGCGCTTCTGGAGAGGCACCGGCGTGCAGGCTGATCCCGGGTTCTTCGCGCCGCTGCAGTACAGTCCCGCTTGGGCGTGGTGCGGGGCAGCACTGCTGGCCCTGGTGGCAGGGTGGTACGTCTTCGTGCTGGCCACCACCCGTCCGGCCGGGCGCATGGAGCCGTCCGGCAGCGCCCAGGGACGGTCTGCGCTGACCGACCTGCCTGCGCTCAAGGCGGCATACCTGCAGCGCATCCGCGATGTGGAGCAGGCCGCGGCGGCGGGCAGGGTGGACGCGCGGCCGGCCCACCAGGAGATCAGCCTCCTGCTGCGCGGGTTTGTCCGGGACGCCACGGGGGTGGATGCCACCAGGATGACGCACCAGGACCTCGCCCGGCACCCTCTTCCGGCCGCTGCCGACGCGGTCAAGGCCCTCTACCCGGCTGAATTCGGTCCCGGCCCGCTGCCTTCCGTGGCGGCGTCTGCGGCAAGTGCCTCGGCGGCGGTGCGCGCGTGGAGCTGATGTTCTGGTGGCTGCTGCCGGCCGCGGCTGCCGCGGCGGGTGTGGCGGTATGGGTTGCGCTGCGCCGTAACGGGGGGAGCAACGGGCGACGACGGCCCGTGGCCCACGCGGACAGGCTCACCGCGCTGCCGGAATACCAGGCAGCCCTCCGGCGGTACCGGCGGTGGCTGGTCCTGGCCGCGACAGCGCTGGTCCTGTTGTTGGTGTCCACAGCAGCAGCTGCGGCACGTCCCGTGGCGATGGATACCGTCAGGCCGGAGCAGCACAACCGCGATATCATGCTCTGCCTTGATGCCTCGGGCTCCATGAGCAGCGCCGACGCCGCAGTAGTGGACGTCTTCGCCAAACTGGCACGGGAGTTCGACGGCGAACGGATCGGCCTGACCATCTTCGACAGCAGCGCCATCCAGGTCTTTCCGTTGACGGACGACTACGCCTATGCGCAGGAACAACTCCAGGGTGCCAGGGACGCCTTTGACGGCAAACCCGGAAGCTCCGGATTCCTTGATGGCACGTGGAGCGGCCGGGGTTCGTCCCTGATCGGCGACGGCCTGGCGTCCTGCCTCAACAGTTTCCCGGGCGCCGGCAAGTCCCAGGAGACCACCGGCGGAGGCACCAACTCCCAGCGCTCGCGGTCGGTGGTGCTCGCGACGGACAACTTCCTGTCCGGCAAGCCCATCATGACGCTGGACCAGGCGGCCGGATTGGCCAGGGAGCGGTCCGTCCACGTCTATGCGCTGAACCCGGCGGACCTGGACTACGGCTCCGGTTCTGACCAGCCGGGCGCACAACTGCGTGTAGCCGCAGAGTCCACCGGCGGCGCCTACTTTGCCCTTGACAGCCCGGACGCCGTGGCCGGGATTGTCACAGGCATTGAGCAGACGGAGACAACGGCGGTCCAGGGGGCGCCCCGGGCTGTGTTCGCAGATGTACCTGGCCTGCCGCTAGCGGCTGCGCTGCTGTCTGCTCTTGCCCTTTGCGCCGTTCTTTGGCGGCTGCAGCGCGTCCGCCTCCGCAGCAGGACCTGGCTGCGGCGAGCAGCCATTGTCCTGCTGCTTCTTGCAGCGCTCCTGCGGCCGCACCTGCCGGGAGGCACCGTCCAAGCCGCCAGCGCCGACCTGAACGTGTTCTTCGTGGTGGACACCACCACCAGCATGGTGGCGGAGGACTACGGCAACGGTAGGCCGCGGCTGGAGGGCGTCCGGAAGGACATCATGGCCATCGCTGAACAGTTGCCCGGCGCCCGGTTCTCCGTCATCACGTTCGACACCACCGCGCACGTCCGCATGCCGCTGAGCACCGACACCCTTGCCCTGGAGACCATCACGGACGTCCTGGAACCGCAGGTGACCGCTTACGCCAAGGGCAGCAGCATTACCGCAGCCAAGCAGGTGCTGGCCGGGCGCCTGGCAGCGGCCAGGGACAGCCACCCGGGCAGGCCCCGTCTGGTGTACTACCTGGGCGACGGCGAGCAGACCAGCGGCAAGGAGCCGGAGCCCATCAAGGTCGACGGCGGATTGGTGGCCGGGGGAGCGGTGCTGGGTTACGGCACGTCCGGAGGCGGCCGGATGAAGGAGAACACAGGGGCGGACGACGGCGGGACCGCAGGAGGGACGGCCGGCACCCGGGGTGGCGGCTACGTCCAGGACAACCGGCCCGGCAGTACCGGCGACGCGCTGTCCATGATTGACGAGGGACGGCTGCAGGCCATCGCCGGGCAGCTTGGGGTGCCATACGTCCATCGCGTTGCAGGCGCTCCTGTCGCTGACATGATGCAGCAGGCGCACCCCGGAAGGGTGGAACGCCCAGACGATGATGGTTCGCTGGCGGCAGGGACGGAGCTCTACTGGATCCTCGCTGCCGGGGCCTTCCTGCTGGCACTGCCGGAAGCCGTGGCACTCGTGCGGCAGTTTCGCGGACTCCCGCCGGCAGGCCGGAAGGAGGAAAGGCCGTGACCGCACAGTCGACACCGCATTCCTGCAGGCGCCGCCTGCTGGTGTGGTCCGCGCTTCCGGTGCTGCTGGTGCTGTGCTTCGCCGCCAAGCTGCTCAGCCTGGGCATCCTGGCTGACCGCGCCGCCGCCGGTTTTTCCGCCGGGGACGCTGCCGCCGTTGATGCCGCCGCCAGGGGCCTTGGTTTCGCCAACGTCGTGGAGCCGCACAAGGCGCCGTTCGCGGCGGGTGACGCATCCGTGGCGGAGGCGGACTATGCGACTGCCCGGACACAGTTCGAACAAGCCCTAAGCATGGTTCCCGCCGGCTCGGGGGACAGGTGCATCATCCGGGTCAATCTTGTGCTGGCGATCGAACGCCTGGGTGACCAGCGGCAGCAGGCCGGGGACCCGGCGTCGGCCGTTCTGTTGTTCCAGGAAGCGCTGGCAACGGCCGGGCAGGCGCCGGAAGCATGCGGGGCCGGGAATCCCGACACCGGCGGCCGGTTCGCTGATGCCAAGGAGAGGCTGGAGAGCAAACTCGGTGCCGCCGGTCAGGCTGCGGCCGGGACGCCGGCACCCGGGGAGGACCCGCCGCCGAACACGTCTGCAGATCCCCGGCAGGGCCAGCTCGACCAGCTCCAGGACAGCGCACGGCAGGCGGAACGGGAGCGGAACAGCGGGCGCGAACGGGAAGAGTACCTGGATACCGGCGACGGGACAGCTGCGGAGCGCCCGTGGTGAAGGCCCATGCCGGCGAAGAAAATTCTGTTGCCTTGGAAAACGACCTGTAAAACAGTGTCTTAATTCGGCGCCGACTTGTCCCGCGCCCGTCACTGCCCATAGAGTCGAGGACAAGTTACCGCGGTAACGTGTCAGCGATCCTCCGTCTGGAGGGTGTGGGTGCCCCCATGTGGGCCTGACATTTGCTCACGGACTACTTCATGCAAGGCGTAACAGTCGCGGCTGCGTCGCTGGTGGAGTCCCTCCGTGTTCCCCAAACTCAACTCATTGCCGGTTCCCTGCCGTTCTGTCGGAGGGAAGCAGGCAATGGCCCAAAGCCAAGGACGCAAATGTCACCACCAAGCCTGATTGACGCACACCCGAACCTCTCCGAAGCCGCTCCCGTGGCGCTTTCCTATGAGCTGTTCCCGCCCCGTTCGCCTGCAGCAGCGGAAACGCTCTGGACCACCATTCGCGAACTGGAAACCACTGAGCCGGACTATGTCTCCGTAACCTATGGCGCCAGCGGCTCCAACCGGGACACCGCCGTCGAACTCATCAACCGGCTCCTGCTGGAGACCACGCTGCGGCCGCTGGCCCACCTGACCTGCGTGGGCAACAGCCCGCAGGAACTCGCCACCATCGTGGGCGAACTGCTGGACACCGGCGTACGCGGCATCCTTGCCCTGCGCGGAGACCTTCCCAAGGAAGCCAGCGCGCCCGCTGCCGGATCCCTCCGGTACGCCCAGGACCTGATCGAACTCATCCGCCGCGTGGAGCAGCGCCGTTCGGCCCTGCTTTGTGCCGGCAAGATCGCAGTCGGGGTGGCAGCGTATCCCGCCCGGCACCCGGAATCGCCCACGGAGGAGCACGATGTGGAGGTGCTGCTGGCCAAGCAGCGTTCCGGTGCCGACTTCGCCATTACGCAGGTGTTTTTCGAAACCAGGCACTACGCTGACCTGCTCACCAGGGCGCGGCGCGCCGGCGTGACCATCCCCATCATCCCCGGAGTCATGCCGCTCACCAGCCTCCGCCGGCTCAACCGCCTGGGACAGCTCACCGGCGTGGAGCCCGCGCCGGAACTGATGGCCAAGCTGGCCGCCGCCGATTCCGACCTGGAGCGGCTCCATATCGGAGTCGATGCCACGGTGGACCTGGCCAACGCTGCCCTGGACGCCGGTGCCCCCGGCATCCACATTTACACCTTCAACGAGCACCAAAGCGCGCTGGAAGTGCTGGACAAGCTCGCCCTTCCGCGCCGCAGCCGTCCCGGCAGCCAGCACAGCCGGCGGGAATCAATCGCCCGCAGCCTCCTCGCCAGCTGACCAGCCTGGAGTCCTTCCAGGCTGCCGGCTGACCGGCCGCACCACTAAGCATCGCCATCACTACGCGCACCGTTCCGTGCTGCGTTCCTTCGCGCTGCGCTGATCCGCGCGCGCCCTTCCCACTTCCAGGAGTACCCATGACTGAACAGAACACCGCCCGCATCCCGTTCCCGTCCGCTTCGCTTCTCGGCTACCCCCGCATAGGCCGCCGGCGCGAACTCAAGAAGGCCGTGGAGGCCTACTGGGCCGGCAGGATCGACGCCGCCGCCCTGGACGCCGCCGCCAAGGTCATCCAGCTGGCCACCGCCCGCCGCCTTCAGGAACTCGGCCTCACCGAAGCCGCCGCCGTGCCGGGCACCTTCTCCTACTACGACCAGGTCCTCGACACCACCGCCCACCTGGGTGCCGTGCCTGCCCGCTTCGGCAAGTTGCTCAACGCCGATGGGCAGCTGGACATTGACGGTTACTTCACGCTGGCCCGCGGCAACAAGGAACAGCAGCCGCTGGAAATGACCAAGTGGTTCGACACCAACTACCACTACCTGGTCCCGGAGATCGGCCCCGAAACCGAGTTCACCCTGGCGTCCACCGCCAAGGTTGACGAGTTCGCCTTCGCACTGTCCAACGGGATCGAAACCCGCCCCTACATCGTCGGCCCGGTCACCTACCTGCTCCTTTCCAAGGCCTCCGACGACGCCCCGGCCGGCTTCGCGCCGCTGTCCCGCCTCGAGGACATCCTGCCCGTCTACGTCCAGCTGCTGGAGAAGCTGGCCGCCGCCGGCGCAGGCTGGGTGCAGCTCGACGAACCCGCACTGGTGGTTGACCAGGACACGCCGGCTGCAGAGGTCGAAGCAGCCGTTGCACGGGCATATGAGGTTCTGACCGCTGCGGCCAACCGTCCGCAGATCCTGGTTTCCACACCGTACGGCTCGCTCGAAGGCCAGCTGGGCACCCTCGCCGCCACCAACATCGATGCCCTCCACATCGATGTCTTCAAGGGCACCGTTCCCTCCGCCGCCGCGCTGGCGGGCCTGGGCAACAAGACCCTGGTGGCCGGCGTCGTGGACGGCCACAACATCTGGCGCAACGACCTTGCCGCCTCCGCCGCCAGGCTGGACAAGCTGAAGGCCGCCGCCGGCAGGCTCGCCGTCTCCACCTCCACCTCCACCCAGCACGTCCCTTATGACGTTGCCGAGGAAACCCAGCTGTCAGAGCAGCTCCGCAGCTGGCTGGCCTTCTCGGACCAGAAAGCCGTGGAGGTCAAGACCCTGGCGCTCTACCTCGCGGACCCCGTCTCGGCCAAGGCTGCCATTCAGGAAGCCACGGCCGTGATTGCTTCCCGCGCCGCGGCGGAAGGTGTCCGCCGCGCCGACGTCAGGGCCCGCACCGGAGCGCTTACCGCCGCAGACTTCACCCGCTCCGACTACACCGTGCGCGAGGCCGCCCAGGAAGAGGCACTGCACCTGCCGCCGCTGCCCACCACCACCATCGGCTCCTTCCCGCAGACCTCGGAGATCCGCTCCGCCCGGGCCCGCAACACCAAGGGCGAGCTGAGTGATGGGCGGTACGAGCAGCTCATGAAGGATGAAATCAAGCGCGTGGTGGACCTGCAGGAAGAGCTGGGCTACGACGTCCTGGTGCACGGCGAACCCGAGCGCAACGACATGGTGCAGTACTTCGCCGAGAACCTCGAAGGCTTCGACGTCACCGTCCACGGCTGGGTCCAGTCCTACGGCTCCCGCTGCACCCGCCCGTCGATCCTGTGGGGTGACGTCACCCGCAGCGCCCCCATCACCGTCAAGTGGGCGGCGTACGCGCAGTCGCTGACCGGCAAGCCGATGAAGGGCATGCTCACCGGTCCGGTCACCATCCTGGCCTGGTCCTTTGTCCGCGACGACCAGCCGCTGGCTGAAACCGCCAACCAGGTTGGCCTGGCGCTGCGCGATGAGATCGCCGATCTCGAAGCAGCAGGCATCAAGATCATCCAGGTGGACGAGCCCGCCCTGCGCGAACTGCTTCCGCTGCGCAAGGCAGACCAGGCTGACTACCTTAAATGGTCGGTGGACTCCTTCCGTCTGGCCACGGCCGGCGCCGCCGACTCCACCCAGATCCACACCCACCTCTGCTACTCGGAGTTCGGCGTGATCATCGACGCGATCGACGGCCTGGACGCCGACGTTACCTCTATCGAAGCCGCCCGCTCCCGCATGGAGGTTGTCCACGACCTCGAATCCCACGGCTTCGGCCGCGGGGTTGGTCCGGGTGTCTATGACATCCACTCGCCCCGCATTCCCGGCGAGGCCGAGGTCACCGAGCTGCTGTCCACCGCCGTCAGGCACGTTCCGTCCCGCCAGCTCTGGGTCAACCCGGACTGCGGCCTGAAGACCCGCGGCTACGCCGAGACCGAGGAGTCGCTGCGGAACCTGGTCAAGGCCACCCAAACGGTCCGCACGGAACTGCTGCAAGCGGCGAAGTAGCGGATTGGGGTAAGCAGGCTCAAGGTCCGGCTCTCCAGCGCGCCGGACCTTGAGGAGCGGACGACGGCGGTTTGGTCACCTGAGGTGACCGGCCGCCGTCGTCTGCTTCATCCGCCAGGCGCTGACTGCCAGCCAAACGCTGGCCGCGACGATTGCCACGATGCCGACCAAGGTAGGCGCCGAGTTGGCGTCGGAAAACCCGGATTCTCCGATGATCCACCCCTGGGCCAGGTAAGCCAGTCCGGACAGCGCCATGAGTAGTCCGATGATCCGGGGGACACGATGTGTGGCAGCCACAGCAATCCCAAGGAGCCCCAGTGCAGCTCCTAGCAGGAAGCTTTGGTAGCTGCGCATGCCCCATTCCAGCCAGCGGATGCCCTCTGCCGTAGCGAACCGGGCTGCTTTTTCGGGCTCCGGGGCAGCGGCCCAGGCGTCCACCGCCTGCTTCAAAGCCACGCCGTCCACCGCCTGGAGTGCCGCATAAAGTGCCAGGCCGGCAGCGGCGGCAAGGGCACCAAACCGGGCAACCCAGGCCACAGCGTGCTGACTCGCCTCAAGGGCTGCCCACAGGGAGACAAGGGCTGCGCATACCAATGCCATCCCCACGAACTGACCGAGGTGTACGGCGGTCCAGATGCCGCTGTTGGCGTACGCAGTGAACGAGGCAACGTGATCGTTGGCGTCATGGGACCCCGCATGGAGCACACCGGCGATTATCGAGGCCAGCACGCCGGCCAGGAGCAACGAAGCAGCGAGCCGAAACGTGCCGGCCCTGGGTTCTTGCATAACTCCCATGGTGGAACCACCGGCGCGGCGGCGCCAGGGCCAAACGCCCCGTTCAGGACTCCCAGACGATCTCGTCGTCCACAACGCCGTCCTGGTCGGCGCACGCCACCAGGACCTCATCGGTGAAGTGCTGGCCCAAAGTGAAGTCCAGGACGAAGTAGCGCTCGGGCTGGCCGGGGTAGATGGCCACGTGGCCCAGTTTCAGGGCCTTGAGGAAGACCTCGTTGGTGAGCTGGCTGCGGTCCTGGACACCGAACACCTTGTGCAGATGCTCGTCCTTGAGGGCGTTGCAGTGGAAGTGCAGGTACTCCTGGGGGCTGGTGCCCTCCTGCTCAAGCTCTTCCGCGATCATTGCGCGGACCTCGTCCACCAGTTCGGGGAGGAAGCGCAGCCGGTATTCGACTTTGCGAAGCGCGGCCTCGTCAAAGTGGTCGTGCGCCTTGATGTTCAGGTCGAGTTCCAGCGGGTGGCCCCGCAGCTCGTGCTGGGCCGCGAAGAGGTGATCCATGCCGTGGTTGAGCTCGATCTCCCCAAAGTGCTGGCTCGCTACCTTGTTCATAGTCTCAACATAGACCCGAAGCGCAGACCATTCCAGCGTTCGGCCCTAATTCACCGCGGTGCGCATCCCGGCAAGGGTTTCCGCCAGGAGGTCCACGAAAAGCTGTACCCGCGCGGTCTTCCGGTCGTTGATCAGCAGCGCAAATACGTTTCGTGCCAGCCGGATTTCGGGCACGTCCAGCACCACGACGCCTGCCGGTTTGTTCCGCAGCGCCAACTCCGGAACCAGGGCCGCGCCCAGTCCGGCGGCGGCCATTTCCAGGCTTGCGTGGAAGTCGTCGCTGTGTGCAACCACGCGGGGGTGCAGGTTGCAGCCGGCGAACAGCCGTTCGATCACCATGGCGTCGCTCGTGCCGGGGTGGTGCATGATCCATGGCATCTCTGAAAGGTGGTCCGCCGCCACCTTGGCATCGGCCCGGAAGCCCCAGCCCGCCGGCAGCACCACCCGGAAGTCGTCGTCGCCGATCCATTGCCGGTTGATGGTGTTGGGCCAGGCGAAGCCCGTCTGCCCCACCTGGAACACCACCGCCAGGTCCAGGTCCCCGCCGGTGCGCAGGCCCTGGATGGTCTGGCCGGGCTCCGCGACGGATACCCGCAGGTCAATGCCGAGTTTCTTCCAGGCCGGGTTCTTCAGGATCCGGGGCAGGACGTAGGTGGCCAGGCTGGGGAAGATCCCCAGCCGCAGCTCCTGGCTTTCGCTGTCCTGCGTCCTTGACGCGGCGGCCATGAGGGCCTCGATGTCGGTGAGCACCTTGGCGGCATGCCGGGTCATGACGACGGCGGCTTCCGTAGGGACCACGGCGCGCGCCGTCCGCTGGAAGAGCGTTACGCCGGTTTCGCGCTCCAGCGCGGACATCTGCTGCGAGACGGCCGATGCCGTGTAGCCGAGCGTCGCGGCTGCCGCGGCGAACGAGCCCAGCCGCGTGACCTCCAGGAGGGTCTTCAGGTGCACGGGATTTACCACCAGCCCACAGTACTGCACCCATCCGCCGCCGCTACTGCGCCGAATTGCCGTCTGTATACCCGGCCCAGCGACAAATGTTCAGCAGAGGAGCATAAGTTGTCACTTAACCCAGCAGGAAGTGCAGGCAGGCGGCGCATCGCCGTCATCGGCAGCGGCGTGGCAGGACTGACGGCCGCCTATGTGCTGAACAGGCAGGACGATGTCACCCTGTTCGAAGCAGACTCACGGCTGGGAGGCCACGCCCACACCCATGACATGCCGCAGCCGGACGGAGGCATCATCGGGGTGGACACAGGGTTCATCGTGCATAACGAGCGCACCTATCCCACCCTGCTGCGGCTGTTCGCCGAACTCGGCGTCGAAACCCAGGACTCGGAGATGAGCATGTCCATCCGCTGCGACGGCTGCGGACTGGAATACGCCGGTGCCCGGGATGGTGCCCGGGGGATCATCGCCAAGCCCTCCAGCCTGCTGCGTGGCCGTTACCTGCTGATGCTGCTGGAGGTCACACGCTTTTACCGGAAGGCGAGGGAACTGCTCAGGACCGCGCCGCCGTCGGCCGTCAGCGACGAAGTGGACATCCCGGAACTGACGCTCGGCGCTTTCCTGGAGCGGGAGAAGTTCAGCCCGTACTTCATTTCCCACTTCATGACCCCTGTGGTCAGCGCCGTCTGGTCCTGCGATCCCACCACCGCCCTCGCCTATCCCGCACGGTACCTGTTCACCTTTCTTGGCCATCACGGGATGCTGGGCATCAAGGGCTCGCCGCAGTGGCGCACGGTCACCGGCGGCTCGGCCCGGTATGTGGAAAAACTCGCCGCAACACTCAGCGACGTCCGGCTCCACACGCCCGTCAGGGCCATCCGGCGGCTGCCCGACGGGGTGGAGCTCGCAACCGACAGCGGGCTGGAAGACTTTGACGCCGTCGTGATCGCCACCCATCCTGCCCAGGCGCTCGGGTTCCTGGCCGATGCTACCCCGGAGGAGAAGGAAGCGCTGGGCGGGATGCCCTACTCGGTGAACCACACCGTGTTCCACCAGGACCCCGCCGTCCTGCCGGCGGCAGACAATGCCAAGGCGTCCTGGAACTACCGCCTTCCGGGTTGCGACGCCCGGCCGGACAAGGTCCTGGTGAGCTACGACCTGACCCGGCTGCAGCGGCTCACGCCCGCGGACGGCCGCCCCTACCTGGTAAGCCTGGGCGAATCGGAGCTGATCGCCGGCGACGCCGTGCTGGAGCGGATGGTGTACGAGCACCCGCAGTACACTCCCGAGTCGGTGAAGGCCCAGCAGGCCATCACCGCCCTGAGCAACAGCCGGATCGCGTACGCCGGGGCCTACCTTGGCTGGGGCTTCCACGAGGACGGCGCCCTCTCCGGCGTGCGCGCCGCAGAGAAGCTTGGCCGCACCTGGCCGGTGGTGCTCGGCGGCCCGGGCGACCCGGCCGGTGAAGGGGAGCGGGAACTGGCCGCGGAACCTGCATGACCATGGACGCCTCGATCTACCGCACCTCCATTTCCCACGTGCGGCGCAGTCCCCTGAAGAACGCGTTCACGTACCGGAGCTACAGCTGGTTCGTGGACGTGGACGCGATTCCACGGCTGCCGTTCCTGCTCCGGCCACTGGCCGTGTTCCGCGCCGGGGACCACCTGGGGGATCCGGACGCCAGCATCCGGTCCAACGTGGAGCGGTACCTGCGGACCCAGGGCATGGAGCCCGACGGCGGCCCCATCCATATGCTGGCCAGCGCCCGGGTGTTTGGGTATGTCTTCAATCCGCTCAGCCTGTTCTGGTGCTACCGCTCCAACGGGGACCTGCAATGCGTGGTGGCGGAGGTCCACAACACCTACGGGGAACGGCACTGCTACCTGCTGCGCACCGACACCGCCGGGCGGGCATCCGTGCCGAAGGCGTTCTACGTTTCACCCTTCAACGACGTCGACGGGCAGTACCGGATGAAGCTACCGGCACCGGGGGACCGGCTGGCGGTGTCCATCATCCTGGAGCGGGAGGGGCAGCGGCCCTTCGTGGCCACCATGGACGGACGTCGCAGGCCCGCCACGGTCCGGAACATCCTGGCTGCCGCCCTGACGGTGCCTGCCGCGCCGCTGCTGGTATCCGCCCTGATCCGGATTCAGGGCATTAAACTCTGGGCAAGACGCCTGCCCGTCGTTGCCAGACCACATCACCCTTCACAGGAGGCAGTTCAATGACAATGACTGACGACAACGGCACTGCAGCCCGTACCGATGCGGCGCCCCCCGCACACCCCGCCGGGTACAGCCCCGCAGCCTGGGGCGCCAACGGGGTGCCGGCGTCGCCCGCCACCATCGATCCCGACCGCTGGCCCGGTGTTGCCGCACCGCCGTCGGGCCTCAAGGCCGACGTCGCCGGCAAAGCTGCCGGCCTGCTCTTCAAGGGAGCGGTGAAGCGGCTGCCGCTGCGGGTGGAATACCCGGACGGCACGGTGCTGGGAACGGGCGGACAGAACGCTCCTGTGATGACCATGGTGCGGCCCGAGGCCTTTGAGAACCGTATCGGCGACAACGGCCTGATCGGCCTGGGCGAATCCTTCATGGCCGGCGACTGGGAGTCCTCCGACCTGGCCGCGGTGCTGGAAGTCTTCGCTGCTTCCGTGGACACGCTGATCCCCATGCCGCTGCAGAAGCTGCGCTCGCTGTACCTGCCACGGACGCCCCGCCAGGAACGCAACGCCGAACAGAACACCCGCAGCAACATTTCGCGGCACTATGACCTGTCCAACGAGCTGTTCTCCAACTTCCTGGACACCACCATGAGCTACTCGTCGGCGCTGTTCCCGGAAAAGGCCGGGCCGTTGTCCTCGGTGGCATGGGATTTCCTGGCGGAGGCCCAGCAGGCCAAGATCGACCGGCTGCTGGACAAAGCCGGCGTGGGCCAGGGGACCCGGCTGCTGGAAATCGGCACCGGCTGGGGCGAGCTTGCCCTGCGCGCCGCTGCCCGCGGCGCCACCGTCTACAGCGTCACCCTCTCCAGCGAGCAGAAGGCGCTGGCCGAGTCACGAATCGCGGAGGCCGGGTTCGCGGACCGGGTGACCGTGGCCCTGCAGGACTACCGGGCGGTGGAAGGCGAGTACGACGCCGTGGTGTCCGTGGAAATGATTGAGGCCGTGGGTTATGAATACTGGCCCATCTACTTCCAGACGATCGACCGCGTTCTTGCCCCCGGCGGAAAGGTGGCCATCCAGGCCATCACCATGCCGCATGGGCGGATGCTGGCCACCCGCAACGCGTACACGTGGGTGCACAAGTACATCTTCCCCGGCGGTTTCCTGCCGTCCGTCCGGGCCATTGAGGGAGTGACCCAGCAGCACACCACCCTGCGCGTCAGGGAGCGCATGGGGATGGGCGACCACTACGCCGCCACCCTGCGGCTGTGGGAGGAGCGGTTCCTGTCGCAGTCCCGGAAAGTGGGGGAGTTGGGCTTCGATGCCGTCTTCCAGCGGATGTGGCTGTTCTACCTCTGCTACTCGCGCGCCGGTTTCCAGTCGGGGTACCTGGACGTGCAGCAGATTGTGCTGGACCGCCGGGAGGCGCAGCTCTAGGTTTGCGTGTTAAGGAAAGGGGAGGAGCAGGCATGAAACTCAAGACACTGGCATGGACGACGGCGGCAACGGCCGCCACCGCCGCGGCAGGCGGGGTGGCGACCGACCCCCAGAGCAGCTGGTACCTGAAGCTGCGCAAGCCGGACTGGCAGCCACCGGCAATTGCGTTTCCCGTGGTGTGGACTGCCTTGTACGCCGATTTGGCGGTGACGTCCGCTGTCGCGCTGGACCGGGCTGCTGAACTTGATGAGGCTGCCGACAGTCCCGGGCCTGTCCGCAGGGACCACCGCCGGGAGCTGCGTTCCTACCAGGGTGCACTGGCCGCCAACCTGGTGCTGAACGCGTCGTGGAGCTGGTTCTTCTGGCGCTCCCGGCGGCCGTGGCTGGGAGCTGCCGAAGCAGCCGTGCTGGCCGCCAGCAGCGCTGACCTGGTGCGGCGGACCTACCGGCTGAACCGGACGGCCGGGGTTTCGCTCGCTCCGTACGCGGCCTGGTGCGGGTTCGCCACCGTACTGTCCGCGGCAATCGCCAGGCTCAATCCCGGTATGAAGTAGGGAACGTTCTGCCTGTCAGCCGGTGCTGCGCCAAGGGTCCTTCATCACCATATGTAGTGATGAAGGACCCTTTTCCTTGCGCCCGAACGGCGGGCGACACGCCGGGGAATCACGACACGCGCACTGTGCATAAGTGGGCAAGTCCGTCCACAGGGTGTGGACCAACACCGCAAAAAACCCGGGATCCCGGGCATTTTTTCCGGTCTTGCCTGTGGATTAACGGTGCATTAAATGACATACTTGTAATACATCATCTTGGGGTTCCAAAGAGGCGTCTGCACTACATGTAGTATCTACATACAGCTGGACGGGGACACCGCACCAGCAAGAGTTCAACTTAGGGGACAGGGACAATGACCGTAACGGTTTACACGAAGCCTGCTTGTGTTCAGTGCAACGCCACTTACCGCGCGCTCGACAAAAAGGGCATCACCTACCAGAGCGTTGACATCTCCCAGGACGCCGAGGCACTCGAGCGCCTGAAGGCACTGGGCTACATGCAGGCTCCCGTTGTGGTCACCGACCAGGACCACTGGTCCGGCTTCCGCCCGGACAAGATTGAAGAACTGGCACTTTCTGCCGTTTCTTCCGTGGCCTAGGAGCTACAGCTTTTCCTGCCGGCAACCAACTACCAGCTGAGGTGACTCCCATGGCACCAACAGCACAGCGTGACCACACGGCTCAGCGTGTGGAGGTGTCCCCGCCGGCCACAGATCGGAACGATCCCGGGCAGGCTCTCACGGAGAGCCGGCTCATCTACTTTTCCTCCACATCCGAGAACACCAGCCGCTTCGTTGCGAAGCTTGGCCGAGAGGTGGCCCGGATCCCGCTTTATGCAAAGGACGCACCCCTCCTCGCTACCCGGCCGTTCGTGCTGGTGGTGCCCACCTATGGCGGCACCGGGGGAGAGGGGTCCGTTCCCAAGCAGGTCATCCGGTTCCTCAACAACCCGCAGAACAGGAAACTGCTCCGCGGCGTTATTGGCGCCGGCAACACAAACTTCGGGGACAACTACTGCATGGCAGCGGACATCATCGCCGCCAAGTGCCAGGTACCCCACCTTTATCGATTCGAACTTATGGGAACGCCGGAAGACGTCACCCGGGTCAACCAAGGATTGGACAAGTTTTGGACACGACTGTCGCAGACACAGAAGTAACCAGGGCCCAGAAGCCTGAGATGCCTGCCGCCTACAAGGGGCTGGGCTATCACGAGCTGAACGCCATGCTGAACCTTTATGGTCCCAATGGCGAAATCCAGTTCGGCGCGGACCGCGAGGCTGCGCACCAGTACTTCCTGCAGCACGTTAACAACAACACGGTGTTCTTCCATGACCTGGAGGAGAAGCTCGACTACCTGGTGAAGAACCAGTACTACGAGCGCGAGACGCTGGACCAGTACACGATGAACTTCATCCGTGAGCTGTTCAACCGCGCCTACAAGAAGAAGTTCCGCTTCGAGACCTTCCTGGGCGCCTTCAAGTTCTACACCTCCTACACGCTGAAGACGTTCGACGGCAAGCGCTTCCTGGAGCGCTACGAGGACCGCGTGTGCATGGTTGCCCTGCACCTGGCCCGCGGCAACGAGCAGCTGGCCCTGCAGATGGTGGATGAGATCATCGACGGCCGCTTCCAGCCGGCCACCCCTACGTTCCTGAATGCAGGCAAGAAGCAGCGCGGCGAGCTGGTTTCCTGCTTCCTGCTCCGCATCGAAGACAACATGGAGTCGATCGGCCGCTCCATCAACTCCGCGCTGCAGCTCTCCAAGCGCGGCGGCGGCGTGGCCTTCGCCCTGACCAACATCCGCGAAGTCGGCGCCCCGATCAAGCAGATCGAGAACCAGTCCTCCGGCGTTATTCCCGTGATGAAGCTCCTCGAAGACAGCTTCTCCTACGCCAACCAGCTCGGTGCCCGCCAGGGTGCCGGTGCCGTGTACCTGCACGCCCACCACCCTGACATCTACCGCTTCCTGGACACCAAGCGGGAGAACGCGGACGAAAAGATCCGCATCAAGACACTCTCCCTGGGCGTCGTCATCCCGGACATCACGTTCGAGCTGGCCAAGAAGGACGAGGACATGTACCTGTTCTCGCCCTACGACGTGGAACGCGTCTACGGCATGCCGTTCTCCGACGTCTCGGTCACCGAGAAGTACTACGAGATGGTGGATGACTCGCGGATCAAGAAGACCAAGATCAAGGCCCGCGAGTTTTTCCAGACCCTCGCCGAGATCCAGTTCGAGTCCGGTTACCCGTACATCATGTTTGAGGACACCGTGAACCGGGCCAACCCGATCGACGGCAAGATCATCATGTCCAACCTGTGCTCGGAGATCCTCCAGGTTTCCCAGCCCACCACGTACAACGATGACCTCTCCTACGCCGACACCGGCAAGGACATCTCCTGCAACCTGGGTTCGCTGAACATCGCCAAGACCATGGACTCCCCGGACTTCGGCCTGACCATCGAGACGGCCATCCGGTCCCTCTCGGCAGTGTCGGACATGTCCAACATCACCTCGGTGCCGTCCATCGCCAAGGGCAACGACCAGAGCCACGCCATCGGCCTGGGCCAGATGAACCTGCACGGCTACCTGGCCCGCGAGCGGGTCCACTACGGCTCCGAAGAGGGCCTGGACTTCACCAACATCTACTTCTACACCGTGGTGTACCACGCCGTCCGGGCCTCCAACCTGCTGGCCATCGAAACCGGCCAGACGTTCGGCGGCTTCGAGAAGTCCAAATACGCCTCCGGCGAGTTCTTCGACAAGTACACGGAGCAGGAATGGGTGCCGCAGACCGAGAAGGTCCGCGAGCTCTTCAAGGACGTCCACATCCCCACCCAGGCTGACTGGCTGGCGCTGAAGGCTTCCGTCATGGAGCACGGCATCTACAACCAGAACCTGCAGGCTGTGCCGCCTACCGGCTCAATCTCCTACATCAACAACTCCACCTCCTCGATCCACCCGGTGGCGTCCAAGATCGAAATCCGCAAGGAAGGCAAGCTGGGCCGCGTCTACTACCCGGCGCCGTACCTGACCAACGACAACCTGGAGTACTACCAGGACGCGTACGAGATCGGCTACGAAAAGGTCATCGACACCTACGCTGCCGCCACCCAGCACGTGGACCAGGGCCTGTCGCTGACGCTGTTTTTCAAGGACACCGCCACCACGCGCGACATCAACAAGGCCCAGATCTACGCCTGGAAGAAGGGCATCAAGACGATCTACTACATCCGTCTCCGCCAGCTCGCGCTGGAAGGGACCGAGGTCGAGGGCTGCGTCAGCTGCATGCTCTAGTTGCACCGTCAACTAAAGGTGCCAGTACGACGGCGGATGGGCGCCCGCCGTCGTACGCTTTAACTTAGTGAAACCCACCCAACGCTTAGGGGATGACATGACCGAGAAGGTCAAGCTGCTTAGCCACGTCGAGGCCATCAACTGGAACCGTATCCAGGACGACAAGGACGTGGATGTCTGGAACCGCCTGGTGAACAACTTTTGGCTGCCGGAGAAGGTGCCGCTGTCCAACGACGTCCAGTCGTGGAACACGCTGACCCCGGTTGAGCAGCAGCTCACCATGCGCGTGTTCACCGGCCTGACCCTGCTCGACACCATCCAGGGCACCGTTGGCGCCGTCTCGCTGATCCCGGATGCGCTGACCCCGCACGAGGAGGCCGTCTACACGAACATCGCGTTCATGGAGTCCGTGCACGCCAAGAGCTACTCGTCCATCTTCTCCACGCTGGCCTCCACCAAGGAGATCGACGAGGCGTTCCGCTGGTCCACTGAGAACGAGAACCTTCAGAAGAAGGCCCAGATCGTCATGGACTACTACCAGGGTGACGACCCGCTGAAGCGCAAGGTGGCTTCCACGCTGCTGGAGAGCTTCCTGTTCTACTCGGGCTTCTACCTGCCCATGTACTGGTCTTCCCGCGCCAAGTTGACGAACACGGCTGACCTGATCCGCCTGATCATCCGCGATGAGGCAGTGCACGGCTACTACATCGGTTACAAGTTCCAGCGTGCGCTGGAGACCGTGTCCGAGGAGCGCCGCCAGGAAATCAAGGACTACACGTTCGAACTGCTCTTCGAGCTGTACGAAAACGAAGTCCAGTACACCCACGACCTGTACGACGGCGTGGGCCTGGCCGAGGACGTCAAGAAGTTCCTGCACTACAACGCGAACAAGGCGCTGATGAACCTGGGCTATGAGGCGATGTTCCCGGCCTCCGTGACGGACGTGAACCCGGCCATCCTGTCGGCGCTGTCGCCGAACGCGGACGAGAACCACGACTTCTTCTCCGGGTCCGGGTCCTCCTACGTGATCGGCAAGGCAGTGAACACCGAAGACGAGGACTGGGACTTCTAGTCTTCTTCTTCACCGGTGCACCCCGAATGACCCCGCATGCTGAGGCCTGCGGGGTCGTTTGTTTAAGACCCGGGACTCCGTACCGCGCATTCGGGAGCGGAATTCTTCCTCGCCGGGCGTGGTTCCAGCAGTATGACCCTTTCCCTTCCCCGGATTTCCATTCTGGACCGCGCCAACGCCCGCGACGGGCTTCCTGCTGCCGACGCCCTCCACCGGGTGCTGGAACGGGCTCAGCGGGCGGAGGAATTGGGTTATCACCGTTTCTGGGTCGCAGAGCACCATGCGGTACCAGGCATCGCCGGTTCCGTTCCTGCCGTGCTGATGGCCGCCGTTGCTGCCCGGACGCACTCCATCCGGGTCGGTTCAGGAGGCATCATGCTTCCCAACCACCAGCCACTCGTGGTGGCCGAACAGGCGGCCACCCTGGAGGCCCTTCATCCCGGACGGATCGATTTGGGCGTCGGCCGGTCAGTGGGTTTCACGCCTGCAGTCCGGGATGCGCTGCACGCCGGGAAACAGGACGCGGAGCGGTTTGAAGACCTGCTGGCCGAACTGCTGGCCTACCTGTCCGGAACCGCGTCCATCACTGCCCGGCCGCGGAACGACTCGGCGACACCGGTATTCGTGCTGGCCACGGGATCGGGAATCGATATCGCAGCCCGTGCCGGCCTGGCAGTGGTGCTGGGCGGGCCAGCCGTGTTCCGGACAGATCAGAACGGCAGACTCCCCGCGCTGGAAAGGTATCGCTCACAGTTCCGTCCATCACGCTGGTTCCAACGGCCCTTCGTCATGGTTTCCGCCAATGTAGCAGTGGCCGCCACGAGCCAGGCAGCCAGGGAACTGCTTCTGCCCGAAGCCGTCGCGCTGGCCCGTTCCAGGACCACCGGCGAATTCGCTGCCTTGGCGCCTGTGGGCCCGGCCGAGTGGGCCGGCCTGACTGTACGGGAAAAGGAAGCGGTCGAAAGGAGCCTGGCCACCTCGATCTACGGCACGGCTTCCGAGGTGCGGACCCAGGTTCAACACCTGCTCGCTGCCTCCGGAGCTGACGAGTTGCTGATCACAGGCGGAGCCTTCGACGTAGCGGCACAAGGGGAATCGGACCGGATCCTGGCCGGGCTCTTTCCGCAGGACGAGCGTCACAGCATGGACGACCGCCTTGGATTTGTAGCACCTCGTTGACGCCCGCGCCACGTTGAGCGGAACCATCGCCGGGTGGTGGTGTCAGTCGCGCCCGGGTCAGCCGGGATTCCGGGAGGCCCGGGTTAAGGGCCGGCGGCGGTTTGGGGGGCTGCATCCGGTCTCGGGATGCTTCGGCCGCCGGCCCTTTCCCCATGTGTAGAACCTGCCCCCAGCGGGAGGATCCTGCCCCCAAAGATAGGACCCGTTCCTAAACGGCAGCCCACGATGGGCACAAGGTTTGCTCAAGAGTGGCCGCGTCATTACCGTTGGGTCCCAGGTTGCTGCCATTCCGATAGGATGCCAATTCCACCAACGATAGAAAGGCCGCAGTGAAGCAGAGTATTTTCTCCCGCGTCGCCCAGCTCGCCAAGGCCAACCTGAACGCCCTCCTCGACTCCGCAGAAGACCCGCAGAAGATGCTGGACCAGATGGTCCGCGACTACTCGGAGAACATTCGCGAAGCCGAGGCTGCGGTCGCCCAGACGATCGGCAACCTCCGCATGGCCGAGGACGACTACAACAGGGCAATGGACGACGCAAACACCTGGGGCCGCAAGGCCATCGCCGCCTCCCGGAAGGCCGATGAGTTCCGCGCCGCGGGGAACAGCGTTGACGCGGACAAGTTCGACGCCCTCGCCAAGGTCGCCATCGGCCGGCAGATGACTGCCGAAGCCACCGCCAAGGCCCAGGAGCCAAACCTGGCCGCGCAGAACCGGGTTGTTGACCAGCTGAAGAACGGTCTGGAAATGATGCGCGGAAAGCTTCGGGAGCTGACCGTGAAGCGCAACGAGCTGGTCAACCGCGCCCGCGTCGCGGCCACGCAGTCCCAGGTGAACGACGCCCTCAAAGCCTTGGACGGCGGGGACCCAACATCGGCGATCGGCCGTTACGAGGACAAGGTCCGCCGCCAGGAAGCCACCGCCCGCGGCCAGCAGGAACTCGCCGCCTCATCACTGGACGCCCAGTTCGCCTCCCTGGAAGACCTCGGCGAGCAGACCGAAGTAGAGGCACGGCTTGCGGCGCTGAAGTCCATGGACCGGAAGGCCATCGACTACTAGGACATCGTCCAGGGCACCGCAGATTCGGTCAGACGAGCCAGCGCCACCACCGCGGCTGCTCCGGTGCCGGCATCGGTTCCGGCTCCGGCTCCTCACCCAGGGCCAGTGCGGCCTTGACGATGTCGTCCTCGGTGAGCGTCATGACAGCCTCGCGATCGAGCGCGTCGAGACCTTGTTCCTCGTCGAGCGACAGCCGCAATGCCTGGCGGTTGAGCGCCTGCTCGAACAGCGTGCGGGCGAAGCGTGCGTTGCCGGAGTCCTCGCCCGCGTGGAGCCCGGCGAGGATACGGCGCAGCATCTGGTCCCCACCGGGCTCCAGCCTGTACTCGTGCTGGGCCAGCATCTGGTGGAAAATCGTCTGGAGTGCGTCGACGGAGTAGTCGGGGAATGTAATTTCGCGGGCGAACCGGGAGCGCAGCCCGGGGTTCGAGAGCAGGAAGGACTCCATCAGCCGCGGGTACCCGGCCACGATCACCACCAGGCGGTGGCGGTGGTCCTCCATCCGCTTCAGCAGGACCTCGATCGCCTCGGGGCCGAAGTCCATCCGGCCGTCCTCGGGCGCCAGCGCGTAGGCCTCGTCGATAAACAGGACGCCGTCCAGCGCACGCCGGATCACCCGGTCCGTCTTGATGGCGGTCTGGCCGACGTACTGCCCCACCAGGCCGGAACGGTCGACCTCGACCAGGTGGCCTTTCTGCAGTAGACCGACCGCGCGGTACATCTCGGCCAGGAGCCGCGCCACAGTGGTCTTGCCCGTGCCCGGGTTCCCAAGGAACACCAGGTGCTGCGATGTGGCCACCTCGGGCAGCCCGTGTGCTTTACGGCGGGCCTGGACCTGGAGCAGTGCGACGAGGGCCCGTACCTGTTCCTTGACGGTCTCCAGCCCAACCAGTGCGTCGAGCTCCTCTTGCAGCTCGGACAGGGGCCGGGCCGGCCCGGGCCGTGGACCGATGAGATCGCCGACCAGGTCGTCGACGCGCTCTGAACCGGGCAGCTTGAGCTGATCGGCCAGGTGGCCGATGGTTTCGCGCAGCTCGTCGAGCGGTTTGCGGCTGGCAGCCATGCCTCCACTGTAGTACCCGTTTCCCCGCCATGAACGGTTCATCCCGGTCACAAAGGATGAGCCGTAGCGGAGGGCAGGGTCCGGGCCTAGGATGACGCCATGAGGAAGTGGGGCGAAATGCATCCCGCGCTCCGTGCAGTTTTGGTGGGCGTCGTTGCCTTCGCCGCCATCCTGGCGGCCGGTCTCATCCTCGGGGGCGACCCCGACGACGCGGTCGCCAATGCCGTCTTCTACGCTCTGCTGATCGGTGGCGGCGCGTTCTTCCTGACGAGGTTCCCGACGGACACCGCCAAGCTTGATGAGCCGGGCAGATTTGTCATCTTCCTGCGTTTCCCCGGTTCGTCACCGGGCTCGCTCAGCAGCACATGGCAGGCGGGCATCGCCAGCCCAGGCCCGGGAAGGATCGATTTCCAGCCGACCATTCATGACGAACTGATACCCATCGGCCGCAGCAAGGCCCTCACGGGAGTCAGGGCCACGGAGTCCCCACCACGGAAGGCCAACCGCCACGACGGCAAGCAGGAAGTGCCGTTGGACTTTCACGTCATCAGCCTGGACTCAGACCGTGGCGTCATTGAAATCGCAGCCACCCCTGCCACCCTCCAGAACCTTCAGCGCTTCGTATCGACAGCCTCATAGGGGAGCGCTGCGTTCAACGGCCTGCGCCGGCTGTTCGCGGCGCGCCCCATCAGTTGTCGGGAGGGGTGCAGATGTGGCCGTCGGCGTCCATGGGGTACCCGCAGAGCGGGCAGAGGGGACGCCCGGCGCCCACTACTTCGCGTGTGCGCTTGGTAAATGCCCGGGCGGTGCCCACCGGCATTTTCACCAACACCATTTCGGGTACCTCAGCGTCGTCCTGATCAAGGGATTCGTCTTCATCATCCGCATCGCTGATGGGGTAAGCCTCTATGACTACCTGCGCCGTGGTGGGGTCCCAACCCAGGCTCATGGCGCCGGTCCGGAATTGCTCTTCAACGGCCTCGAGCGGATCGTTATCGACCAACTCAATGGGAGTGCTGGTGGGAACGCTGAAGGGATTTCCCTCAAGGGCGTTGAGCTGATCGAGAACATCGTCAATCTTCTCCGCGAGCAGAGCTGCCTGCTGCTTCTCCATGGCGATCGTCACGATCTGCTTGCCTGTGCGGACTTGCAGGTAGAAGGTGCGCGCCCCCGGAACACCCACGGTGCCGATGACGACCCGGTCAGGCCAGGAAAACTCGTGAACAAGTGTAGGCATGTCAGTAGTCTAGGCGACCTGGGCTTCGCGCCCGCTGCCCTCCACAGCGCACGCCGCACATCTGTTCGGGTCCAAGGGAATAGTCCTGCTGGGTAGTGTGAACAGATGAACTTCTCTTTCGAACTCCCTGAAGGCGTTGTCCTCCGGCCCGTCCAAAAGCTGGACGCCAGGGCGTTGACAGAGGCGTTCCAGAAGAACCGCGCCCATCTTGCGCCGTGGGAACCAATTCGTCCCGACAAGTTCTACACGGTCCAAGGACAACAAGAGGTGATCACCAGGCAGCGACGGGAACTATCTGCAGGCACCGGCCTTCCAATGGTCTTGGTACGACTAGATGAGGCCGTCGGCCTGCTGACCCTGAGTTCGATCGTGCGCGGTGCCTTCCAAAACGCCCACCTGGGGTACTGGATGGACCAGGCTTTGCAGGGTTCCGGAATCATGACGGCGGCGGTAGCTGCCGCTGTCAACATCGCCAAACATGACCTCGCGCTGCACCGGCTTGAGGCCGCGACCCTGGTGCCTAACACGGCCTCCCAGCGGGTGCTGGAGAAGAACGGATTCGAGTCGTACGGCACCGCGCGAGCCTATTTGCGGATAGCGGGGCTGTGGCAGGACCACCGAATGTTCCAGCGGATTCTCTAGGCGGTGTGGGGCAGAAGGAACGGCTCAGCCGGCGGCTCCGCGCGGGGTCGGAGCGGTTATGAAGCACGCAGATGGGCCAGCACCAGCCCGATGGGTATGCTGACGGCCACTACCACCACCAAGACCCGATAAACCCACAGCGCCCAGCCGGATTTTGTACCGGAGCGGCGAACAGTCTGAAACATCAACGCCAACGCCACAACCAGCAACACGCCGCCGCCATCGACCACCCAGGGGTTGGCAACCAATGTGCCGCCAATAACGAACGCGCTTGCAGCGTTCCAGGCAACCAGCTCCGCGACAACCTTCCAACCGATGAAGCGTCGTGGCGCCAAAAAGTATTGGCTTATCCCCAAAGCCCCCTGCGCCACTCCTCCGACGAGAACGAGATAGGCCGCGACCCACGATCCGTGCTCAAGCTGAAGCGGGCTAGTTACCGCGGCAACGAGACCGCCTGCCACAACGCACAGCAGCGCCACTGAACCGAAGGCCAGGGCCGGCTTGATATCGCCTGCCGGCAACGTACGTGACGAGTTGCTCATGCCGTCCAAACTACTGCACACCATGTCAGGGCAGGGGGCGGTTACTCTGCCGAGGAATACGAGGAACCCGAAGGCGTGCGCTGCAAAACGCCGAAGTCAACCATGTATCGGCGCAGCAGCACCACGTCGTCGGTATAGCTGAGCAGCCGCTCGTTGACCTGTCTCTCTGTGAGCTTTTCGCCGGGTGCGATGGTCTCGGTGGCGATCCTCGCCAGCAGCGCCCGCCGCTCTGCCAGGTTCGCGGGATATCTCTCAATCCGTCCGAGCCGCATGAACCTGTCCAGCCCGGTCCGCGGCTGCCGGCGGGGCTGCTGGGCCAGCAGGTCACGGAATATCGCTTCCCCCGCCACCAGCCCGCCGGATGCTTGCCGCTGGACGAGCCCGGACTCCAGCAGGCCAGCGATGGCTCGTTGGCGCCGCTGCTCCTTCACATCAGGCAGGACATCATTAGGGGCCGCTCCCAGCACTATCTGGGCGTAGGCGGTCCTGGCATCAGCGTTGCCCAGCATCGCCAGCACGCGACGCCAGTGGGGTCCGTTCATCTTCGATCCTCGGGCCACGCCAGTCTCCTCCTCTGCCGCCGAGCCACACCAGTACGTCGAGGTGTGCTGGAGATCGTAGCCAGCATGCCACGGTTCCCGGAAGCCCGCCGGCGGCGGAAAGCCGTATGCGATCCGCCGCGTTCCCCAAGTTTTTGGGAAAGATGCTGCCAGGAACCCCCGAAAACCGGTGCGGACAACCAATGCAGGCCCTATGCTCATGCTGCATGCATCACACAGTGGGGGAGAGAAACGTGAGCACCGATTCAGTACCAGCGCACTTAGGGACCCGTGTACCGGGCCAGGCGGTCATCGAAGAGTTGCTGGCATTGCAGAGCCAGGTGCCGCCGCGATCCAGGCTCCAGCGGATCTTCGGAGTGAGTCCCCTGAGTGCGGAAAGCTCGTCCTGGTACCTGGGTGCCATCGGCGAAATCGTCGTTGGAGAGATCCTGGAAAATCTGGGTCCCGAGTGGCGGGTTCTCCACGCCGTTCCGGTAGGCGCAGGTTCGTCGGATATCGACCATGTGCTGATCGGCCCCGCCGGCGTCTTCACCATCAACACGAAGAACCATTCCGGCCAGCCGGTCTGGGTGGCAGGCAGGACCCTCATGGTCGCCGGTAGGAAGACCCGGCACCTCTACAACGCGGCCCACGAAGCTGCGCGCGCCTCAAAGCTGCTGACTGCCGCGGCGGGTTTTCCCGTGAACGTGACTGCCGTCGTCGTCATTGTCGAGCCGAAGACGCTGACCATAAAGGCGTGCCCCGAGCAGGCGGTGGTGGTCACCGACGCCCAGCTTCCGCGCTGACTGCGCACGGCCAGTCCCGTGCTCGCCTGGGCGGAACTGACCCGTATTTCCGCCGTCGCGGGCAAGCCGGGCACCTGGCACAAGCGTCCGGCCGCGCAACATGACCCGCGGGTGCTTCAACAAAAGTTCGGCGCCCTCAGGCGCCTTGTTGTGCAGGCACGACGGCGACGCGCGGCTTGGATGCTGGGCGTACCGGCGGTGGGCCTCCTGACATTGATGAACGGAGCCCACCTTGGCGCCGCTATCCTGCAGGGGTTGGCAGGGCGTTGACCGGGCCACAGGACATTCGGCACTTTTCCTGGGCCCGACAGGTCCACAAACTGAGGTGATGCGACTCCCGACGCGCTTGCTGCCCATACTGGGGATCGCGGCCGCGGTGGGGGCCTATCTGCGCTGGTTACGTCCCTGGCAACTCACCTGGGGCGCTGGGCCGGAAGAGGTCTCCCGAGCGATGCCGGGCGACGAACTGGTGCCCCAACCGACCTTCAATGCCACGAGGGCCATCACCATCGGTGCAGCGCCCGAAAGGATATGGCCCTGGCTGGTCCAGGTGGGGCTTGGCCGCGGCGGCTGGTACAGCTACGACATCCTCGACAACCTTGGCCGGCCAAGTGCACGGCGGATTATTCCTGAGCTGCAGAACCTCGCCGTAGGCGACATCGTCCCCATGAGCCCAGATGGCAGACACGGCATAACGGTCCAGAGGATGGACCCGCCACTGTCCATGGTCTGGGGCACGCCGGGGAACACCAGCTGGACCTGGCAGCTTGAGCCCACCAAAGACGGTTCAACCCGGGTTATCAGCCGTATCCGTGCCCGGTACCGCTGGTTCCCGCCCGCCATGGCCTTCTCGGCACTCGTGGAATTCGGAGACATCTGGATGATGCGGAAGATGCTGCTCAACCTTCGCGAGCGTGCCGAAACGGTGCAGCTACCAGGCCAGGAACCCCTTGCTACGCCTCCTCCGCTTTCGCATAAAGCGCCAGGAGATCACGGCTGAACTCATGCGGGGACGGTTCGCATGGGCTGTGCCCACCCCTGTAGACCCCGATCCGCGCACGGATCGCCTGCGCAAACAGCCGGTGCAGCTGGAGCGGCCACAGGTCATGCTCGCCCACGGCCACGAACTTGGGAAGCTCTGCCTCAGCCAGTTCCTGCCGTAGATCTGGAACGTTTTGCATCAGGGTGTAGATATCGCGGATGGACGAGCGGCGGGTGAAACGGAAGCGGTAATTGACGAACCGCTGCCTTCCCGGCGGTACGTGGGCCACCCTCCCGCTGCGGATTCCCCAGATGAGCAGCGCGGCACCGGCCCTGCCGTTGACCCACGTGCTGAACCGGCCGATGCGGCTCACACCCCGGAAACTCGGACCCGGTTCCGGTGGGCACCCCAGGAAGGTGATGGACCGGAAGAGATCCGGGCGCTCCACGTAGGCGAGCTGGGCGATGATGCCCGCGAAGGAATAGGCCACAACGTGCACGGGGGCGGCTGTACCTTCAAGGACCGCCAGGAAAGTCGTCCACGAACAACCCGTAGTCGTAATGCTTCCGGGGCGGCACCAGGTTCTCCGGCCCTGCCCCCGCTGACTTGTACTGGCCCGCCAGATCGTACGTCAGCGCGTAGTATCCGGCGCCGGCAAGGTCCGGCATCATGAGCGAGAAATCCTCTTTCGAGCCGGTGGCGCCCGGCACCAGGACCACGCACGGATCATCCGGATTGCCCAGCGCCATGGCGGCGAGCTTGCCGCTGGGGACGTCCAGCGTGAACTGCACAGAGCCAGGCGGTGGCACGGACCAGTCGACATCACCCAGCTCCGCATCCTGCAGGGCCGCCGCATCCACTCGGGCAGAGCCAAACTCCTCGGGATCAACTCCGTAGTCTCTTTGGCCCGGCTCCGGCATGGTCCCAAGATAGCCCAGCCGGACGCGCCTAGTCAGCGGCAGCGGGAGGACCGGCCACGTTGCCCACAAACGCATGGAGCCGCCGGTACACCTCCTGCGATTCCGGATAGCGGTAATCCTGTTGCCAGGTGTGTTCGGTGTTGGCACTGGCCCAGGGGTAGATGAGGGCATCCACGGGAACGCCATGGTCCTGCAGCCGCGCAATGAAATTGAGGTTGGACCGGTAAAAGAAGTCGCGCTCGGAGGTGGTGACGAAGACCGGCGGGTGGTTCCCGTCCAGCCACTCGATGGGGGACAGATAGCCTGCTGCAGATCGCAGCCGTGCAGAGGTCAGGGGTGCCGTGGCCGGCAGCAGCATGCGGACGAAGTTAAGGCTGAGGACAAAGCCGCTTTCAAAGAACACCGAAAAATCAACGGCGCTGCAGTGCTGGACAAGCCCTTTCACATGCCCCGCGGGAACAGCCGGCAGCAGCGAGTAGTGCGCTGCCAGCTCTGGGCGCAGGCTGATGGCGGTGAGCAGGGCCGAAATCTGCCCGCCCGCGGAGTCCCCGCCCAGGACCAGGCGCGCAGGGTCCCCGCCGTACTCCCCGATATTCGCGGCAACCCAGGCAAGGGCGGCGTTCGCGTCCTCGAGCACATGCCCCATATGGAACCGCGGCGCATGCCGGTAGTTGACGTTGACCACCACCATCCCGCCCAGGGCCTGGTTGGCGCAGTACTTGGTCAACGCCGACTTGTCACCGGATGTCCATCCTCCGCCGTGGAAATAGACGTAGACCGGCAGGCCCCCGCCGCCCACCACCACATCTTCACCCGACTGATGTGCCAGGGGTGTCAGCACATCGAGCCGGTGGGCGCGCAAGCCATCGCCGACGTAGTCGAGGTCGTGGACATATGCCACCTCGGTGATGGGATCCGTGTTGAACCGCACCCGCTCCCGCGAGCTGACCGAACGCATCAGCAGCCGCCACGTCCACACAGGTACGCGACGCAACGCAGTCCTGGCCCGGCGGGCCAACTGGAATGCGTCACCGGAATCGGCAGCCACCGTCATGCCTCCATTTTACGGGCTGGTGGCCCGGGCCTATCCCTGCCCGCCTTCCATGATCCGCCGCGCATCCTCCTGAGCCCTCAGGGCCAGGGCTGTTACCAGCTCACCCCTCATCACCTGCCTGGAGGCGGAGTTCATGTTCTGCAGTTCGGACACCGTGCGCGGCGGGTTCACGCTGTGGGCCACCGCATGGCAGTTGGGGCACAGCGGAATGAGGTCTGCTATGGGGTCGAGCTGATATCCGCTGTGCAGCATTTCCGGCGGCACCACATGGTGCACGGCCAGGGCCTCAGGTGCGCTGCCACCGTACGCGGACTCGAATGAGAACCCGCAGGCCGCGCACGATGTGCCGTGGAACGCCAGGCAGATCCGCCGGGCGTCAGGGTCCCGTTCGAACCGGCTTACCTGGACAGTGCTCACAGCGTCCGGCGGCAAGGTCCCGCCACCCACCTCGGCACGGCCCGCCGTCGTGGGCCCGCAAGCACGCCAAAGCCGGCGCAGGGCAGGCTCGTACGACGGCGGCAGGGCCACCAGGGAGGGCCCGCCCGCCTTGGCCCAGTGGTCCCGGGGGAGGGCCTCGGCAAGGATGCCGGGCCGTATCTGTTCGCCAAGTGGAAGCAGTGCGTCAACGGCGAGGGCGATGAACCATTCCCCAGCTCCGGCCAGTTGGTAGGGTTCCGACACCACCACCGCGTGACCGATCAAACCAGCGCCCGCTTCGTTGCTGCCGTGCAGCAGGAGCCAGGCCTCGGTGGCTGGGCTGACGTCCGGGCGATGCTCCAGGCACCACCGCTCCATTGCTCGGCCGGACTTTGCAACGCGCTTGACGACGGCTTGGTGGTCCCAGCGCATCAGCCTGTTTGTGTCGCATCCGAGAATTACTGCAGCCACTGCACACCGACCCCCGCCACGCGCCGTCGACCGTTAAACACTGAGCGGGACTTAGATCGGTTCCTTGGCCAGTGCCTTGGTCTTGGCGGGCGTTTCGCGGCCCAGGCGTTGATCGAGCGTGACGCGCAGCCGCGCTGCGGCAACCTGGACGCGGTGCTCGGCAGCCGTACCGGTTTTCCTGGCGGGCTTGGCCGCGGTGTTCCGGGGAGTGTGGACGAAACGGTGTTCAGGCGATGTTGCGCTCACGGTCCAACCTCCTTGGTACTGTCGTCATCCGTCATTCCATTCTCGCCTAAGTTGTCCCGGTCGTCCACGAAGGCCGGCTCCTGCCCCGACGCGGCGTCCACCTCGGCATCATCCCCGTTCTCCTCGCCGTTCTCGTCCCCGGCCACGCTCTTCCAGGCTATGTCGAACAACTCGAGTTCCTCGGTGCGGGCCAACTCGCTCCTGGCCAGGACCTCCAGGGTTGCCAGCCCCAGCGCCTTGGTCCCTTCATCCGGGTCCAGCGCACGGTCCAAGGCCCACTGGGTGCGGCGCCACCACTCCGCCCGGCTGTCCGCCTCGGTCTTTTGCCGAAGGGCATCAGCATCGGCTTCGCGCTTTTGATCCAGCGCCGTCTTGTCGGCGGCAGTGCGCTGCTTCAGGGTGCGCCAGTTGATGTAGAAGGCGAGCAGGGCCGCGATGAGGACGGCCAGGGGGCCTAACCCCGCAAGGATGACCCACCAGTCCGCCGGTCCGGAATGGACCACGACGTCCAAGGGGCCGGGGGAGGGAACAGGGGTCACCGGACCAGCTTAGGCGCCAGGTTCCGCCGGCAGTGGGCCGACACTCCACCCGCATTCCTTCCCATCATCCGATGGGCGACTGCGTCAACTGCCTCTCCTTCAACTGCCCCGGCGGGAGATGAGGACCGGGCCGCGGGCGTGGTGCAGGACGGCGTGGGCGGTGGAACCCATGGTTTCCCTGAGGATGCCCTGGCCGTGGGAACCCACCACCACTATCCGGGCTTCTGCGGAGGCCTGGAGGATGGCGTGCGGGACCGAGCCGTCCGTGAGGACCTCTCCCTCAGCGGTGATACCGGGTGCCGCAGCACGTGCATGGGTCAACGCGGACGACAGGATCCTTTGGGCCTCAGCCTCGGCTTCCTGCGTAGCTGGCCGCTGGTGGCCCGGGGGCTGGTGCTGGACATGGATCACGGTGAGTGCTGCCTGCCACGCCGTTGCGAGGGCGCAGGCATCCTCCAGTGCTGCGGGGGAACCTGAGGCGTCGACGGCGACGACGACCTGCCCGTCCGGGTGGAGGTCCCGGCGGATGACGGCGACGGGGCAGGCAGCGGTGGCCGCGAGTTCCAGGCTCACGGACCCCACCAGCAGGCCCAGGAAACCGCCCAGGCCGCGGCTGCCGACAACCAGCAGCCTTTCGCCCGTGGAAACCTGGGCCAGAAGCTGCGCAGGCAGTCCGTGGAGCAGTGTGCTCCTGATCTGAAGGCCCGGAACCTCCGCTGCCGCATGGGCCACGCCCTCTTCCAGGATGGACTGGGCGGACTGCTCCAGGCCGCTGCCGGACACGCCCGGCACCGGGCCGAGGTGTTTGGTAAGCAGCGGCCACATTGAACAGTGCACCACGTTCAGCGGGCAGTTCACCGCCCGGGCGTGCCGGGCTGCCCAGCGAACAGCGGCCGCGGCCTCATCCGATCCGTCATAGCCGGCCACAACTGCTTTTGGCTCCTGCGTCATCTGACTGCGCTCCTGCCCGGACCGGCCATCACCCGCGGGACCTTCGGCCCTTTGGCAGCCCTGCTCTTTGGTTTCATCCTGATTCTAAGTAATGGGGAGGGATATGGGCAGCGTGGTCAGCCGTATTGCCGCGACCGTACTTGCCGTGGCTGCCCTCCTCCTGGGGTTCCCGGCGCCGGGCACCGCGGTGGCACCCGTCGCTGTCGTTGTGGAGGACACCGCAGGGGTGCTTGACCAGAACACCCTGCTGCCCGCCGTCGAACGCATCCAGTTTTACGAGCCCACCCGCGTCGCCGTCTTCACTTACAACGGAACGGCGGAGGACAACCTCAACGAAGAGGTCCTCAAGTTTGCCCGGTCCAAACATCCCGAGTGGATCAGCGCCGACGGCCAGAAATGGGCCGACGGGCTGTTCATATTCGCGCTCGACCCTGTGGGCCGTCATGTGGGGACCTACATGGGCGAGGACCGGAAGGTTTCTCTGGAACAGCGCAGCGACATCCAGGACGCGTCAAAGGACCTGTTCCGCGACGCGCAGTGGACTGACGGCACGGTGGCCGGCATACGCCGTGCCGCCGAACTCATCAATCAACCGTGGTACCGGTCCGCCGCGTTCCTGATCACAGCATGGGTTACTGGCGGCATTGCGGCCCTGGGTGCTGCCGCATGGTTGATCGTCCGCGCCGTGACCAGGAGCGCCTGCCGGAAACAGATCGAACGTGGGGACCGCAGCTACTCCAACGTCAGCATGGACCTGGACGTGACGGAACTGAACGCCGGGACCATCCCGGAATCCTCCCGCTATGGGAGCCAGGTCCTGGAGAAACACCGCACCTTCCTGAGCCGCTATGCCACCGTCACGGAACTGTCCAACCAGGTGCATGCGTTGGGCAAGCGGTCCTTGAGCAGCTGGAAGAACCTCAAGCTTGCCCGCCAGTTCGCGGACAGCGCCGCCGAGCTGGACGCGCTGGACGACGTCATCGCGGACAGCAACGCCTTGTTGAACCGCGCCGACACCTGGCCTACCGCCTGGGACCGGCAACTTGCCCCGTTCCGCAAGGACCTGGCCGGGCTGGAGCAGCTCCTGGCCAAGCGGCACGGACAAGGGGACTCCGCCACGGCCGCCGCGCTGCGGTCCTTCCGCGACGAAAGCCTGCGGGAGATCGAGCGGTGGACCGCAGAACTGGCGGACGGGCGGATATCACCGGAAAAGGCCCTGGACCGTCTTTACCAGGCACGTACCCGGCTTTCGGAACTCCTGGAGAACCATGCGGAAACGGTCATCCAAGGCTTTGCAAAGAACGAGCGGGAGGCGCGGCTGATGCGCGAGCAGATGGAGACGGCGCATGAGGGCCTGGACCACCGCCGGCAGCGGACCTACGAGCCGAGCATCCTGGGGACGGTGTACCCGTCGTACCAGTTTTTCTCTGTCGCCACCTTCAACTCCGGATTCAATACCGGGGTCAGCAGCGTCAACTCGGCCAGGGGCGGCGGCAGCACCACCGGTTATGGCAGCAGCGGCGGCAGCTTTTCCGGGTCCGGCAGTTCGTCCAGCTTCTAGTTTTCCCTGGCGTTTTGACGGCTTTCGCGGGGGCCTGGGCGGCGCGTGGCGTTTGGCGCCGCGTTGCCAGCAAATCACACAGGAGTGGGGCCCATCGTCCTCGATGGGCCCCACTGACCTCAGCGGCTGAGCGGTAGTCCGTTCGCCGCAGTACAAGCGCTTCAGCTCATGCTGCGCCCACGGTGCCGAGCCTGCGGGCGCTGCGGCGGACGGTGTAGCGGAGGTGCGGGGCCGCTGCGAGCACAATGCCTGGCGGCGGGGGCGCAACATCCCGGATCAGCCCGGTCCCTGCGCATTCGCGTACCTCAGCTATTGCTGCAGCCGCCTCCTGTTTGTCGGTGAATTGTCCGGAAACCGCCAAAACGTGCCCATCGGGCATCACAAGCCGGAACCGGATCAGCGAGTCTTCATCAACGAACAGTTCGAACGTACCTGCCATATGCCTTGTTCTCTCCTCAGGGTCCTGCCTGCGTCGACGTTGACGCGGACGGCGGCCTGGCCCGACTTCGGGTCCAGCAACCCGGAACGCACAACCCAGCTACGGTGCATCTTCCGGCCTGAATCCAGCTTCTCAAAGGGCCCGGCCGGCCTTTTAGGGACCAAAGTCCCTGACTGGCGGCGCCGAGGATGCTAGCCGGGCAGGCCGGGACAGGCGGATCAATACGATTCCGGTGGCAATGAACCACAACCAGAGCAGGATGCCGTAGCCCCAGTAGAAGTCGGGGACCGTGTGGCGAAGGGCCTCGCTGAGGACTCCCAAGGCACCGGTTCCAATACCGAGCAACGCCAGGTACTGCGGGAAGGGCGCCGCTGCCGCGAGCATTGCCAGTCCCATAAGGAGAATTCCGAGGGCAGAGAGGACTCCGGCGATGGCTGGTGTGTTGTTTTCGGCGATGATGGCTTCAGCGGCGGTGGCGTAGGCGCTGCGTTCACCATCCGTCGCGGCGGCCATGTAGCGGTCGCTGAGATAGACGAGGTTGAGGGACCCCCGGCTGCTGACCGGGATGGCAAGCAGGAGCGCCCAGGGAAGGGCGGCGAAAATCAGTGCTATCAGGGGCAGGCTCTTCCGGAAGGGCATCAGGGCCACGAAGAGGGCCGTGAAAACAAGGACCGGGAGGATGTTTGGCAGGATCCACAGAACCTGCTCGGCCACGTAGTTCGTTTTGTTGGCAGCAATGAACTCGAGAGTGGCAGCTCCGCCGCGCACCGGCGGGGGTGCCAGGAAGTCCAGCACCAGGGCAGCTATCAGCAGGAGGACGAACAGGATCGATGACGCCCCCGCCGCGAGATAGAGGAGGCCCCAACCCGGCTGGGCCCCGGGTGCACCGTGCCTTTTCATGCTTGGAGGCTGCCATTTAATCAGCGGCCCGGACAGTGCCGTTGGGCCCGGCTGCCATGTCCCGCGGCTGTTGCCGCCGGTGACCAAGGTCCCTGTTCGGTTATGCCGGCCCTTGGCAAAATTCGGCATTGAATACTGATTGCGGTCGACGGGAGGAAGGCATGCCGACAGAGGACGCACACGCGGGCAACGGCGCGGAGGAGCGGTTGCGGATAGAGCTGGAGGACGCGGCCTCCGTAAAGTGGTGGGCGCGAATCCTCTACACCCTTGGCTCGCAGTATGGACGCACCCAGCTGCGGTTTGTTGGCAGGATGGAGGACGGCCGAAGGCTCTATATCAGCGACACATTTCCCGGGCCACCCCTGAACGCCACCGCTCCCGCAGAAGCCTGGGCTCCTGGCCTGCAGGCCAGCCTCAGCCAGCTCCGCGAAGAGATAGCCCGCGACGGCTGGACGGAAACCAGCCACGGGGCGCAGCCGTGGGACCTGGCCTTCACCCGCCGCAGGGGCTTATGACCCGGACGGCCGGCTCCGCGTAGCTTTCCCGGCCCCGCGTTCCCAAGTTCCAGGCCCACCGCCTCAGGCGATCGGCCAAACGACCTTGGTCTGCCACGTTGCAGGATCAGGCTGCTGTTCGGGATCGGTCAGGTAGTACTCCCACATACTCTCTGAAGGGGTGGCGCCGTCGGCTTCCATCCGTTCCCTGATGGCGTCGTAGGTGGTTCCCAGCGTGTCGTAAGGGCCGGTATGCACCGCTTCAAAGGCATCCGTGTCAGGGAGCGAACCGCTGGCCACTTCGCCTGTCCCCCGGAAGTCGCCGGAGATAGGGAACCCGGCTTCAACGTCTACAGTTTCGCCCGGCATGCCGTGGTAGCGTGCGAACGGTGGGCCGGCGGGCCTGGCGCCCTGCATCTGGACCGCAGCCATGACAGCGCCGAAGGCACGGCCGAAGAAGCTGGTCAGCGCGTCCATCGGGACCCTTTCACGCACTACGGCGACGGGTTGTTCGGTGACATGGATTTTTTGGGGCTGCTGGCCATTCTCAGTCATGGCATCAGCCTTGCCGTCCCGGCACCAGCCTGACAGGGCCATAGGACTCTAACCGTCAGCCCGCGGCGCCGTACGCTTCCTGCATCCAGGTGCGGACCTCGGCATCAAGTTGAGTGCTGTCCGTGAGTTCCAGGTGATGCATCCAGATTTTGGCCGAAGGATGCACGATCTGCTTGAAGCGCCGCGAGCCCAGGTCCCGCGGCAGTGCCAAGGACAGGACAAGCGGAACAGAAGACTTCACATAAACCCCGGGCCGCCAGAGGTACGCGAACCCGCGGCGCCGGCGGAAGGAAATTTGGCTTTTGCCCACCCTGATCTCATGGGGTCCCAGGCCCGCCGCCATCCGTTCGGCCGTCTCGTAGATCCCGAGCGCGGTGGGTGCTCCGTCGAAAAACTGCTCCACTGACCGGGGCTGCATCGACGAGTCCCGCCCTAAGCCTTGCCTGCGTTGATCGTTATGGCTTCCATCCGCGTTCCAGTATGAGTCTGTGCCAAGTCTGCGGCTCAAGCATGACCGCGGCATCGGTGCCGTGGGCAGGGCCGAAGGTCACGCGGCCGGGGTGCAGAAGACAGGCCGGGGCCAAATGCCCTAGCCCCCCTGACGGCGGCAGGGTAGGTTCAGTTCCATGTGCGATGACCTTCACCGCCTCCTGCCGAAGGGTCCTGGATGAGGAAGCAGGCCTCCCCGCCCACGGCCACCGGCGGAGGTCCCGGCAGCCTTGACGCTGGAGAACCCGCAGGCTCGCCGGTGGAAAAGGCCTCGGGCTTCCTCAGACGGTATCCCGTCGTCGCACTGACCCTCCTGGTGCTCGTGGCCTCACTGGTGCTGGTTCAGTTCGGCCTGGAACTGCAGGTCCGCATCCTTGCGTCGGCCTACGCGGCCGTTATCGTGGTGGCCCGTGCGGCCGGCATGGTCCGGTCGCTGCGCGAGGGCCGCTGGGGGATCGACCTTTTGGCCCTGATGGCCATTGCCAGCACGGTGGCGGTGGGAGAGTATCTCGCGGCCCTGGTGGTGATCCTGATGCTCACTGGCGGGGAGGCGCTGGAGAATTTCGCCCAGGGTCGCGCAGCGCGGGAACTGCGGTCCCTGCTGGACAGGGCTCCCCGCTTCGCCCACCGCGAGGAATCCGGCGCGGTTCTGGTGGACACCCCAATCGGCGAGGTCGCGCCGGGGGACATACTGGTGGTCCGCCCGTCCGAACTGGTACCCGTTGACGGCGAACTCCTGTCCGATTCAGCCACCCTGGATGAATCATCGCTGACGGGTGAAAGCTTGCCGGTGGAACGCACCCGTGGGCAACAGTTGCTCAGCGGCGCCGTCAACGGAGTGGCGGCCATCCGGATGCGGGCAGCGGCCACCGCGGCCGACTCGCAGTACAGCCGCATCATCGCCCTGGTGGAGGAGGCCTCCAACAGCCGCGCCCCGGTAGTCCGCATGGCCGACCGCTACGCGGTGCCCTTCACCCTCCTGGCCCTGGCCATGGCGGGAACGGCATGGCTCCTGTCCGGCGAGCCGTTGCGCTTTGCCCAGGTCCTGGTGGTGGCCACCCCCTGCCCGCTGCTGATCGCGGCGCCGGTGGCGTTCCTGGCCGGTACCAGCCAGGCCGCCCACAAGGGCATCATCATCAAGAACACCAGGACCCTTGAACAGCTGGCGAAGGCACAGTCGGCGGTCTTCGACAAAACCGGTACCCTCACGTCGGGGCGTCCCGTCCTCGATGAGGTCAGGATGGCACCTGGCCATGGGGAGACGCTGGGGAGCAGGAAGATCCTCCAGCTCGCCGCTTCCGCGGAGCAGTACTCCTCGCATGTGCTGGCAGCTTCAGTGATCGAAGCCGCCCAGGCAGCCGGGCTCACCCTCCTGCCAGTGCAGCAGGCGACGGAAAACGCCACCCACGGTGTGGAGGCCGTTTGTGACGGCCAACAGGTGGTGGTGGGCAAAGCCGGCCTGGTCCGCAGCTCATCCAGCGGATTCCGGGAGGCTGCGGTCCACAGCGGCCAGCTTGCCGTTCACGTGGCGGTCAACGGCGGGTACGCCGGTGCGTTGATCATGAAGGATCCATTGCGGGGCAACGCCGTGGATACGCTCGAACGCCTGCGCGGCCTCGGCGTGCAAAACACCATGCTGCTGACCGGCGATGCCCACGCCACGGCCGCCCACATTGCCGAGGAAGCCGGGATAGGGCGGGTCCAGGCGGAGTGCCTTCCCGAGGACAAGGTCAACACTGTTGCCGCCCTGGCGGAACGGCCGGTCCTGATGGTGGGCGACGGCGTGAACGACGCTCCTGTCCTGGCCGCTGCGGACGTCGGCATCGCGATGGGGGCCAAGGGCGCCACGGCTGCGAGCGAATCGGCGGACGTGGTGATCATGCTCGATGACCTGTCCAAAGTGGCCCAGGCCGTCGCCATCGGAAAGCGCACAGTGGCTGTTGCCCTGGTGAGCATCTGGACGGGGATAGGGCTAAGCCTTGTCCTGATGGCCATCGCCATGACCGGGTACATTCCCGCCGTCGCCGGCGCGCTCCTTCAGGAACTGGTTGACCTGGCCACCATCCTGAACGGTCTCAGGGCGCTCCACGGTGCTGATAAGAAAGCCGGGGCCGGCCGGAAACCCGGTCCACGGAGGCTGCCGGCGGCATGACTTTCGGCCCTTCCCAACCCAAGCTGCAGCCGGGAACGTGGTGACCATGAATGCAGAAACAGGAGCCAAGCCGGTCATTGTGGGTGTGGACGGGTCCGAATACTCCTCCGCGGCCCTCCGCTACGCGGGCACACTGGCAGCCCGCCTTGGCGCCCGGCTCGAGGTCATCTCATGCATCGGGATGCCGGACTACCTGGTGATGTCGCGGCTTGAGGGGGCGGATCGGCAGTTCACCGCAAGGCTGGAGGATGCTGCCGGGCGCCTGGTGGAGGATGCCCTTGGCCGGGCGTTTTCCGGTGACCGGCCGGACAACATCGACGTGTCCATCAAGTTCGGATCACCGGCGAAGGTGCTGGTGGACGAGAGCCGGCGGGCACAGATGCTGGTGGTTGGACGGCACGGCGAAGGCGGCCTGCTCAAGTCGTCCATGGGTTCCGTCAGCAGGGCCTGCGCTGCCCACTCCAATTGTCCCGTGCTCCTGGTTGGGCAGGAGGCGGACGCTGTGTGAGGACCGCGGAGGGCCTCAGCTCTGAACAGGCCGCGCAGCTCCTGAAGCAGGCGGGCCCCAACCAGCTTCCCGCGGAGAAACCCGTTCCGCAGTGGCGGAAGCTTTGGGGCGAAATGACGCACTTCTTCGCCCTCATGCTGTGGTGCGCCGCAGGGCTGGCCTTCATCGCGGACATGCCGCAGCTCGCCGTGGCGATCATCGTCGTCGTCATTGTCAACGGGGTCTTCGCGCACATCCAGCAGGAACGCGCGCAGCACGCCGCCGCCAGGCTGCGTGGCCTGCTGCCCGCCGACGTGGTGGTCCGGCGGGACGGGAAGGTGCGCAAGGTCCACGCCAGTGAGCTGGTGGTCGGTGACGTGGTGCTGCTCGCTGCCGGCGACCGCGTCCCGGCGGACACGGTGTTGCTGTCAGCAGCGGCCTTCGCGGTGGATGAATCCATGCTGACCGGCGAAAGCGCCCCGGTGCCGAAAATCGCCGGTGACCCGGCCTGGGGCGGCACCTTCCTGGTCAACGGTTATGGCGAGGCCTCAGTGTCGGCAACAGGTACCGGAACCAAGCTCGCCGGGATCGCTGCCCTGACCAGTGGGGCGGTTCCACCCCCCACGCCGCTGTCACAGGAACTGCGCCGCATCGTCCGCGTCACCGCCGGTATGGCCCTGGGCATCGCGGCGGTCTTCTTCCTTGCATCGCTGCTGGTGGGCTTCCAATGGCGGGACTCGTTCCTGTTTTCCATCGGCGTTGCCGTAGCGCTGGTCCCGGAGGGCCTCCTCCCCACCGTCACGCTGTCGCTGGCCATGGGAGCACAGCGCATGGCAGGCCGCAGCGGGCTGGTCCGGAACCTCGAAGCAGTCGAAACCCTGGGCTCAACCACCTTCATCTGCACCGACAAAACCGGGACCCTGACGCAGAACCGGATGAACGCCGTCGAAGTCTTTACAGTGGCTGGTCCTGTCCAGGTGACGGGCCAGGGATATGCTCCCGACGGCGGTGTCCAGGGAAGCGGGGTGGAAGGGGCTGCCAAGGTGGCGCTGGCTGCGCGTACGGCTTCGCAGGGCCGAGCCGAGTTCCACGACGGACAGTGGCGGGCGCAGGGCGACCCCATGGAGGCGGCGATGGACGTCCTGGCCCGCAGGCTGACAGGCACTGAGGCCGGCGCTGCCCCCTGGCGCCGGTTGCCGTTCGATCCCGTGCGGCGCCGCGAATCGGCCCTCCTGGGGGCGGACCTGTTCTGCAAAGGCGCTCCCGAAACCGTGCTCCCGGTCTGCGAAGCCGTGCCCGGCCCGGTCAAGGAACAGGTGGAGGTGATGGCCGCACGCGGGCTGCGCGTCATCGCTGTTGCCCGGCGCCAGCTTGCAGGAGCACCGGAGGCCTGGCAGTCCACTCCAGCCTTGGAGCTTGAAACAGGCATGGAACTCCTGGGCCTGATCGGACTGCAGGACCCGCCCCGGCCGGATGTGGCCGACGTGATCCGCACGGCGCGGCAGGCGGGACTCAGGATCGCCATGATCACCGGCGACCACCCAGCTACGGCGGCGGCGATTGCCCGCCAGATCGGGCTGACCGGCAGCCCCGAACTGGTGCTGGAAGGCGCGGACCTGCCGGAGGACGACCAGATCCTGGGCGCACTTTTGGACCGCGACGGAGTGGTGGTCAGCAGGGTCTCGCCCGAGCAAAAGCTCCGCGTGGCCAAAGCGCTGCAGGCACGCGGCCATGTCGTGGCGATGACCGGCGACGGCGTCAACGACGGCCCGGCCCTCCGCGAAGCCGACATCGGTGTGGCCATGGGCCTCAGCGGAACAGACGTGGCGCGTGAAGCCGCGGATCTGGTTCTCCTTGACGACCATTTCGGCACCATCGTGGCCGCCATCGAACAGGGCAGGGCCACCTACGCCAACATCCACCGGTTCCTCACCTACCACCTCACCGACAACGTGGCGGAACTGACCCCCTTTGTCATCTGGGCACTGTCCGGCGGCCGGTTCCCGCTGGCCCTGGGGGTACTGCAAATCCTCGCCCTGGACATCGGCACCGATCTGCTGCCCGCCCTGGCCTTGGGTGCCGAGCCGCCCGGCAGGCGTATCCTGGCACGTCCACCCGAACGGCGGCACCTGATGGACCGGCAGTTAATCATCCGGGTCTTCTGCATCCTGGGCCCCGTCGAGGCCGCCATGGAAATGGCGGTGTTCTCCGCGGTCCTGGCCGGCGGTGGGTGGAGCCGGGGCCAAGTGCCGGAGGCAGGGCTCCTGATGGCTGCCTCCGGTGCCGCCTTTACCGCGGTCGTCCTGGGGCAGCTGGCAAACGCCTTCGCTTGCCGGAGCGCCACGGTGCCGCCCTGGAAGCTGGGCTGGGGGACCAACAGGCTCCTGGTCTGGGCCGTGCTGGCTGAGCTGGCCATCCTAGCCGTGTGCCTGTACATCCCCTACCTCGCAACACTGCTGGGCCAGGCACCGCCACCCCCGGCAGGCTTCCTGCTGGCGCTCCTGGCGGCCCCTGCGGTCCTGCTGGCGGACTGGATCCACAAATCCGCGCGCCGGCGGCTGCGGCGGAGCAGGACCTAAGACTCTGCAGCCCCCCGCCGGTCAAGTCCAGAATCAAGCCATGAGTGCCGCCGCAGACACGTCCCTGGCCAACGCCAACGTCAAGTGGATCGAGGACACCGGGATCGCGGACATCCCTTCCGTCGGAGGAAAGAACGCTTCGCTGGGCGAGCTGACCCGTGCGCTGCAGACCGAGGGGGTCCGGGTCCCCGAGGGGTTCGCCACCACCGCTGCCGCCTACCGGGCGTTCCTTGCTGCCAACGGCCTGGAGCCGCGGATTAGGAAGCACATGGAAGACCAACGTGCCGGAACATCCACGCTCCGCCAGGCCGGAGCGGCGATCCGTGAGCTGTTCCTGCAGGCCACCTTCCCGGAGGACATCGCCGCGGACATCCAGGAACACTACAGCGCCCTGTGCCGGCGGGCGGGGCAGGACCAGCTCGCCGTCGCGGTCCGCAGCAGCGCCACCGCGGAGGACCTGCCGGACGCCAGCTTCGCCGGCCAGCAGGAAACCTTCCTGAACGTGGCGGGCGCGCGGGCGGTCCTGGATGCCTGCCGGCGCTGCTACGCATCCCTGTTCACCGACCGCGCCATCAGCTACCGCGAAATGAAGGGATATGACCACCTGGACGTCGCCTTGTCCGTGGGGGTGCAGCGCATGGTCCGCTCCGACGTTGGCGCATCCGGGGTGATGTTCTCAATCGACACCGAGTCCGGGTTCCCCGGCGTGGTGGTGATCAGCGCAGCCTGGGGGCTGGGGGAGACGGTGGTCCAGGGGACCATCAACCCGGACAAGTACCAGGTGTTCAAGCCGCTCCTGGCAGAGGAGCGCTTCAGCCCCGTGATTGAGCGGGAGCTGGGCGCCAAGGAACGCAAAATGGTGTACAGCCAGGGCGGGGATGCGCGGACCAGGATGGTGGAGACCTCCGAACGGGAGCAGCACACGCTGGTGCTGGATGACCGGGAGGTTGTCCTGCTGGCCCGCTGGGCCGCTGCCGTGGAGGAGCACTACGGGCGCCCGATGGACATGGAGTGGGCCAGGGACGGGGTCACCGGAGAACTCTTCATGGTGCAGGCAAGGCCGGAAACCGTCCAGGCCCGCAGGAGCACAACCACCTTCCGGACCTACCATCTTGCACAGCCCGGGAAGGTCCTGGTCTCCGGCGCCGCGATCGGCGACGCCATAGCCCGGGGCGAGGCGTGCGTGGTGCGGGATGCCAAGGACATCGAATCCTTCGTGGACGGCTCCGTGCTGGTCACCCGGATGACGGATCCGGACTGGGTACCCGTGATGAAGCGCGCGGCAGGCATCATCACGGACCACGGCGGCCCAACCAGCCACGCGGCCATCGTCAGCCGCGAACTGGGCGTGCCCGCCGTCGTGGGAACGCGCAACGCCACGGAAGCACTGTCCGACGGCGTCAAGGTCACCTTGTCCTGCGCGGAAGGCGAGGAAGGCCGCGTCTACGAGGGACTGCTGGAGTTCTCAGTGGAAGACGTGGACATGCAGGCGCTTCCGGCCACCCGCACGGCCGTAATGATCAACATCGCAAGCCCTGCCGCGGCCTTCAAATGGTGGCGGCTGCCCGCCGCCGGCGTGGGCCTGGCCCGGATGGAGTTCATCATCAACAATTTGATCCGCATCCACCCCATGGCCCTGGTCCATCCGGAAAAGGTGGCGGACCCGGACGAGGCTGCGCTCATCCGGCAGCTGACCAGCGGCTATGAAGACCCCCAGGAGTACTTCATCGACGTGCTGGCCACCGGGATCGCGAAGATTGCCGCTCCGTTCCATCCCAAGCCCGTGATCGTCCGGTTGAGCGACTTCAAGACCAACGAATACGGCCACCTCATTGGCGGCAGCGCCTTTGAACGCCCGGAGGAAAACCCCATGCTCGGGTTCCGTGGCGCCTCCCGCTACTACAGCAGCCACTACCGCGAAGGCTTCGCCCTGGAATGCAAAGCCCTGAAACGCGTACGCGAGCAGGTGGGATTCGGCAACGTCATCGTCATGGTTCCCTTCTGCCGCACCGTCCGGGAAGCTGACCAGGTGATCCAGGCGATGGAGGAGCAGGGATTGGTCCGCGGCCGGGACGGCCTGCAGCTCTATATGATGTGCGAGATCCCCTCGAACGTGGTCCTGGCAGCGGAATTCGCCAAGCGCTTTGACGGTTTCTCCATCGGGTCCAACGACCTCACCCAGCTGGTGTTGGGGGTGGACCGCGACTCGGAGGAGCTCGCCGGGCTGTTCGACGAGCGGGATCCGGCAGTGATGGCCATGATCGCCGAAGCGATCAGCAAGGCCCACGCCGCCGGCATCAAGATCGGAATCTGCGGACAGGGGCCCAGCAACCATCCTGACCTCGCAGAGTTCCTGGTCAGCCAGGGCATCGATTCCGTGTCCCTGAATCCCGACACCTATGTGCGGACGCTCCCGGTCATTGCCGCTGCGGAGGCACGGATCGCGGACGGGCAGACTGCCAAGCTCGTGCTCTAGGCGCCAAAGTGCCTGGCTCCCCAGGGTTCATCCCCGGGAAGCCAGGCACCGGCGTCGTACTTAAACCGTCCTCAACCCCTGCTGATGGGGATCTTTGACGCACCGGCTTCCTGCTCCTGCTCCGGCATCGGAGCCCGGACTTCGAGGAGGCCGTCCTTGTACGAGGCAGTAATGTCGCCTTGCTGGACGCCGCTGGGGAGGGGAATGCGGCGCATAAAGGAGCCGTAGCGGAATTCGGACCGGTAGCTGTCCTTGCCCTTTTGCTCCTTCTTCTCCTGCCGCTCCGCCTTGATCGACAACACGCCATCGGCAACCGTGACGTCAACGTCCTTTTCCGGATCTATTCCGGGCAGTTCGGCCCGGACCACGAGCGTATTGCCGTCCATCATCTCCTCAACCCGAATGGCCGAAGAGCCCACATCGCCTTCGAACAGCCTCTCGATGACATCCATCGGAGAGCGCCGGGTATCAAACCATCTCATCAGGTCAGTCATTCTTGCCTCCTGCTCAAGTGGAAGCCGGACCATCGCTTCGCCCGGCAGTTCCACCTTCCCGTTCCCGTGCCGCCGCTTCCAGAGTCAAAGGTCCCAGCCCGCCCTGGTGGCCCGGAATGGATGGCCGCCGGGTGAACCGCCCCACCACCTCGATGGCCACGCAACCTGCGGCGGCAACCGAGGTGGAAAGGATCAGCAGGCCGGGGGGCGGCCAGTCCACCCGGAAGAAATCCTGTGCCACCGGGACGGTGAATAACAGGACCAGCCCTGAGTACATTCCGGCAAGGATCAGGACCTTGGTCGGGTGGAGGGGGCGCGATGCCACTACCAGGATCCACGCCGCCACCAGGCCAAGGGTCATGGTGGCCGCGGACTGCGCGGACTCTTCGCTGTATCCGCCCCACGTCTGGGCATAGCCGCTGACCGCAAGGACGCACAGGCCGGTGCAGATGCCGGCCGGCACAGCGAATGCGAGGGAACGCCGGAGGAACCCGGGAGCGTAGCGCTGCCCGCCGGGCTGCAGGGCCAGGAAGAACGCCGGCAGGCCGATGGTCAACCCATCCAGGGCCGACAGTTGCCGGGGCAGGAATGGAAAGGCCAGCAACAGGATGCCGGACACCACGGAAATGATGGTGGCGTAGACGGTTTTGCTCAGGAATACCAGGGATACACGCTCGATGTTGCTGATGGCCCGCCGTCCCTCGTCCACCACGGCCGGCAGCCGCTCGAAGCGCCCGTCCAGCAGGACCAGGCGGGCCACGGCCTTGGTTGCCGGGGAGGCCGAGTCCATGGCAATCCCCAGGTCGGCCTCCTTGAGCGCCAAAACATCATTCACCCCGTCCCCGGTCATTGCCACAGTGTGCCCCCGCCGTCTCAGGGCCTGGATCAGGTCCCGCTTCTGGGAGGGTGTCACGCTCCCGAAGAGGCTGTGGGCCTCCACCGTTTCCTCCAGTTCGACGGGATCTTGAGGAAGCCGGCGCGCGTCACAGGCGACGCCGGTCCCAAACCCCACCCCGCGGGCCAGCGCCCCCACCGTGCGCGGATCGTCTCCGGAGATGATCTTGACCGTTACCCCCTGCCGCCGAAAGTAGTCCAGCGTGGACGCTGCGTCCTGCCGGATGCTCTCTCGGAAAGCCAGCAGCAGGACCGGGACCAGGTCCGGCGGCAGTCCCGCGCCTGCGGCATCCGGGGGCAGCGGCGCCGGCAGGTACACCAGAGCCAGGGTCCGCAGGCCCGTTGCGGCCAGGGCTGCTGCCTTGCCGTGTGCCGTGGCGCAGCCGGGGGCGTGCAGCACCGCATCCGGTGCTCCCAGGATCCAGGTGCCGGCAGCTGCAGAGCCGGCTGCGAACGTCACCGAGCTCCACTTCCGGGCAGAGGAGAAGGGGACCAAGTCCTGCTCCTGCGCCGGAACCTGCACAGGGAAGGCTTTTCCGATGGCTGCCGCGGTGCTGCTGGCGTCCGCGTTGGAACCGAACCATTCCAGCGCCTGCCGCCACCCGGGAACAGGAACCGTCCCGGCGTCGTGGACGGCGTCAAACACGATGGAGCCGGAGGACAACGTGCCGGTCTTATCCAGGCAGAGGACATCCACCCGTGCCAGCACCTCCACGGCGGCAAGTTCCTGGATCAGTACTTTTTGGCGGGCAAGCCGGAGCCCGCCCACGGCGAATGCCACGCTGGTCATCAGGAGCAGGCCCAGCGGAATCATGGCCATGATGCCTGCAACGGAGCCCACGGCCGCCGGCACCCACCGCCCTGATGCCATGGCACCGGCCCACCCGCCCTGCTCCTGCATCTGCGCATTGGTAAGCAGCAGGGCGGTGGGAAGAAGCAGCCAGGTAATGACGGCAAAGACCTTCTCCAGGCCCCGCCGAATTTCGGATGTCACCAGGGAAAACCGGCGCGCCTCGGCGGCCAAACCGTAGGCAAATGTGTCAGGTCCCACCCGGAGCACGGTGGCCCGCCCACTCCCGGCAAGGATCAGGGAACCGGAGAGCAGTACGGCACCGCCCTGCTTGGGGACGGGCTCCGATTCGCCGGTCAGCAACGATTCGTCCACCTCAAGCGGGTTCCCGTCCAGCAGCACCAGGTCCGCCGTGACCTGGTCTCCGGCGTTAAGTACCACCAGCTCGTCCGGGACCAGCTCTTCCGAGGATATGGTTTCCCGGGCACCGTTCCTGACCACCGTGCTCCTGGCGGCATGCAAAATGGCAAGCTGGTCAAGCAAGCGCTTGGCCCGGTATTCCTGAATGATGCCGATCAGCGAATTGCTGATGGCGGACAACCCGAACAGCGCATCACGCCACTGGCCAAGGACCAACAGCAGGATGAAGCACCCTCCCACCACGCCGTTGAAAAGGGTGAAGACGTTGGCCTGGACAATCTCTCCGACCGTCCTGCTGGTAGCCGTGGGCACACTGTTGATGCGGCCGGCAGCAGTGCGTTCCCGAACTTCTGCGGTGGAGAGCCCCTCCCGGGCATGGCGCGCGTCCACGCCCGGGACCGGGGCCCCGTTGTCCCCAGCTACCGTCATGGCCTGGCCAGGCTGCTGACCGGTCAGTCCTGGTGCTGCTGCCTGTGCATGCGGGTGATGACCGTAGGGCAGGGCGGCTGGGTCAGCACCGCGTGTGCCGTGGACCCCAGAAGGAGCCTCTCAAAACCACCCTTGCCACGGCTGCCCAGGACCAGCAGACGGGCACCGGCAGCTGCACGGAGCAAGGCGTCCGCAGGTTCCAGGACGGTTTCCATCACGGTTTGCACCCTGAGATCCGGGTAGTCCTGCCGGAGGCCGGCCTCCGTTTCGGACAAGACGATCTGCTCCTCCTCCATCACGTGGGTGGCGAAACTGCTTTGCGGCAGTCCGGCGGAAATCCAGCGGTTGGGGCCGGTGAACGCGTAGAGGACCGTCAGTTCCTCTCCGAGGGAGTCAGCTTCTGCTGCTGCAAAGGCAACGGCCTGTGTTGATTCCTGCGATCCGTCCACGCCCACCACGATGCCGCGGCCGTGCTCCTGGGCATCACCGATGACAGCCACGGGGCACTCTGCCGCAGCCGCCGCCTGCAGGGCCCGGTCCGTTAACGCGCCGCGGTTGTGGCCGCTGGTGCCAAGGACCAGCATGCTGGCATTTTTGGAGTAGTCACCAAGGGCGGCCCCTACGCCGCCTTCCAGGAGCTGGAGGGTAACCTGCAGGCCCGGTTCGGCTGCGGTGGCCTTTTCGCCGGCTTCCTTCAGCAGGCCCAGGCCCGATTCCCGCAGGACTTCAAGGTAGGGCAGGACTTCGGCGGCCATCCACCGGTCGTCCACCACATTCACGACGGCGAGGGGAAGCTTGTGCCTGTTGGCCCGGGCTGCTGCCCACAACAGGGCGGCGTTGGACGCCGAGGAATCGGTGATGCCGACGGCGATTGGCTTGGCAAGTGCCATGGGGGACCATCCTTTGCGGGTTCTAATGGGGGAGTGTTCTGCTGGAGCAGGGAACCGTTCGCGTGCCGGCCTAATCCGCGGTCGGTTCCCGCGGCGGCCACCAGTGGGTCGGCGCGGCGATGACGAACCTGCGCCCACTGATCTCCTGCGGCGTGATCCGGATCAGGATGTTCTTTTGGCCGGGCTGCCAGGGTGAAAGCCCGGCATCCATGGCGTCCTGGGTTTCCTCGGCATCGGACACGATCAGCGCTTGCCCCTTGAGGATGACGCTCCAGGCAATGGTGCCGTACTGGTTCATCCCGTCGGCCTCGACGGCCACTGCTTTCCGTTCAGCGAGGGAGGCAAGCTTTGTTCCTTCGCCGGTGCGGATGAGCAGGGTGCCGTTGGTGGGGACGAAGTTCACGGGATAGTTCTCAATCGTGTCCCCGTCGGTGAAGGCAATCCTGCAAAGGGACGTCGAACGAAGGTATCGCCAGCAATCGTGGACGCCCAGTTCCTTGATTTCCGGTTCAGTCGCGGCAGTATTCATGGCCGTAGCCTAAAGCCGGGCGCCGCCCCCGGGCTAGGGAAGAAGGTCCCGCGCCCCCTAGCGCCCCCATTCCGGCACCTTGAGGGGTATTTTTCCCCGTGCCCTCCTAGAATTAGATGCGAAGAGCCTTCATGCTCAGGTGAAGGTGGAATTGGGGGCGGAGGCCGGCACTTCCGTTTCGAACACTTGGACCGCGCCAGGGACCTGCAGCGCCGCAGGTTCCTGCCGCAGGAGGTGGCACGTGAGTTCTGAGCAGCCTTGGCGCTCGCCGATGAGGGACAGAATGGAAGACCTGGTGCGGGACTTTACGGCCCGCGGGGATGAATTGCTGGACACGCAGGAACGGATCAACGGACTCTTGGCGGCGGTGGTGGCCCTCGCTGAGGACCTGAGCCTTGAAGCCGTCCTTGACCGACTTGTGCGGTCGGCCTGCGCCCTGGTGGGCGCGCGGTACGGCGCATTGGGAGTCATCGGAGAGGACCGAAGGCTGAGCCACTTCATCACGGTGGGAATCGACGAAGAAGGAATCCGATCCATCGGCGACCTTCCCACCGGCCACGGCGTGCTGGGCCTCTTGATCCGCGAGCCGAAACCCCTACGCCTCCATGACCTTGGCCAACACCCCATTACGTCCGGATTTCCCGCGAACCATCCGCCCATGAGGACCTTCCTGGGCGTGCCGGTCCGCGTCCGGGATGAAGTGTTCGGCAACCTCTACCTGACGGAAAAACAGGGCGGGGAGGACTTCACCGTGGAAGATGAAGACCTTGCGGTGGCCCTGGCTGCAGCGGCCGGAGTGGCGATCCAGAACGCCCGCCTGTTCGAAGACAGCAGCCGGCGGCAGAAATGGCTCGAGGCAGGGATGGAACTGAGCAGCAGGTTGATCATGACCTCTCACCCGGGGGATGGGGACAACCTGGATGTTGTTGCCGACACCGCCCTCAAGGTCTCGGACTCCGCGCTTGCAGTCGTGGCCGTTCCGGCCGGTGACGGCACGCTTCGCTGCCGTTCATGCCTCGGGGTGCAGGGTCTGCAGGCCGGCCAGGAACTCATGGTTTCACAAGCGGTATCGAGCGTCCTCGAGGGCGGCGGATCGTTGGTGGCGAAGGATCCGCGGCAGGTGTTCGAGGACGGGGTAGCGGAAAAGCTTGGCTCCGTACTCGTGTGCTCGCTTGGGCACAGCTCCAGCGACAATGGGGTCCTGCTGCTGGCGCGCGCACAGGGTACTGCTGTGTTCAGCCAGGCCGAGGCAGAGTCCAGCGCCATCTTCGGAAGCCGGATCGGACTAGCGCTGGACCTTGCCCGTGTGAACGCGTTGCGCGAACAGAACCTTCTGTTCACGGACCGGGAACGGATTGCCCGGGACCTGCACGATCTGGTCATCCAGCGCCTGTTTGCTGCCGGGCTGAGTATCCAGAGCCTGCGGCGCTACACCCTGGATCCGGTGGCGCATGAGCGCATCGCCGCCGTGACCACCGAACTCGATGAGACCATCCGCAAGCTGCGGGACACCATCTACTCCCTCCGCACAGCGGATGAGGAACGTGAACCGTTGACGGGCCGGATCTTGCGGGTGGTCCGGGAGAATTCCCGCAGCTACGCCCTGACCCCCAAGGTATCCCTGGACGGACCGGTGGACTCGATCCGCGAGGATGTGGCAGTGCATCTGTTGTCAGTGCTGTCGGAGGGGCTCAGCAATGCACTCCGGCATTCCGGCGCCGACGACATCCAGGTCACCGTTGCCGTGGGGCCTGGCGATGCTTCGGGTACGAACGGTGATGGCAGGAAAGCCCGTGCCGGGAATGCAGTCCAGCTCCTCATCCATGACAACGGCCGGGGGTTCGCCGAGCCCGGCCAGGTGAGCGGCCTGGCGAATATGCGCCACCGCGCTGAATTGCTGAAGGGCAGCTGCCTCATCGAGAGCGTTCCGGGGCAGGGCACGTCTGTGCGTTGGTCGGCACCACTCGGTTGACCTGTCCGGTCAGGCGGACTCCGGTGAGCTCCTGGTGACGTAAACGGCCGCCTGCGTCCTGCGCTCGAAGCCCAGTTTGGCCAGGATGGACGAAACGTAGTTCTTGACTGTCTTTTCCGCCAGGAACAGCTCGTCGCCGATCTGGCGGTTGGTCAGCCCCTGGCCGATCAGCGCCAGCACCTTCTTCTCCTGCGCGCTCAGGCCCTCCAACCGGGGATCTGTCGGTGCGGTGGAAAGCCCGGTGATGATCTGCTGCTCCATCCCCGGGTCAAACAGTGATTCGCCGGCAGCGGCCTTCCGGATCCCGGCCAGGAGATCGTCGCTCCTGATCTGTTTCAGGATGTATCCGGAGGCACCTGCCAGGACTGCCCCGCGCAGGGCCTGTTCGTCGTCGTAGCTGGTCAGGATCAGGCAGCGCAGGCGGGGATCGAGGGAACGAACGTCCCGGCAGACTTCGATGCCCGTACCGTCAGGAAGCCGCCCGTCGAGAATGGCAATGTCCGGGTGCAGGGCCGGGATGCGGCGGGTCGCTTCGGCCGCAGACCCGCTTTCGCCTACTACCAGGAACCCCTCGCCTTCCAGCAGGTCCTTCAGCCCCTGCCTGACAAGCTCATGGTCATCGAGGATGAACACGCGGACCGGCCCCAAGGATCCTGTTGGCTCATCAGTCCCTGCTTCATGCTTGTGCACCGAACGCTCCCAATGTCTTCAGGATCATGACCCCGCGGCATGCGGGGTAGCCCCGGGGAGGGCCTGGTCCCATTGTTACCCGGGGAGGCGGGTGCGGGAAGGGACCAAAGTCCACGTAACCGAATCCGGCCGCGCAATGGGCCGCGCAATGGCCCCTGCACGCGCGGACCTGATGACCTTCGGCCCTTCCCCGGGAAGTGTTTGTGGTCCATTCTGGGACGAGCCACAGGAGAGTATCCGGCCACAGGAAAGTACATGGCAAGTCAGCGATTGGAGCCGGCATGAGTGCCCTTGAACCGCACCCGAGGATCATCGTTGGGGTGGATGGATCCGAAGCCTCCGTCGCCGCGCTCCGGGTGGCCCGGGCCATGGCGGAACCCATGTCGGCGAAAGTCGAAGCGTGGGCGTGCTGGGACGTTCCGGCGGGCTACGGGGTGTACCTCGCCGTCGGGATCGAGGGGTTCAAGTATGCCGCGGAACAAGTACTCCACCAGGCCCTCGCAGAGGCTTTCGGGGAACTGCCTTCGTTCGTGCACCCCCGGCTGGTCCGGGGCAAGCCCGGCCCGGCGCTGATTGACGCCAGCCGCAATGCGTCCCTGGTGATCGTCGGCAGACGGGGACACGGGAGCTTCGTCCCGGGTTCGGTGAGTTCGGCGTGCGTGAGCCACGCGCACTGCCCGGTGCTGGTGGTCCACGGTCCGGAGGCAGAAGCTCCGGAGGCAGGGACCCGGGCAGAGGCGGCGGCTGAAGAAGTGGGCGGTGCCCATCCCCGTTCAGCCGTGGTGCCCTGACGGGCCTTCTCCCACCAGTTCGTGCAATCCCTCAACTGCATGGGCGAGTGACAGCCCGGAGGACTGGACGACGAAAGGCATCAGGAGGCGGTTCTCCTTGTCCAAATGCAGCGCGAAGATCCGCTGGATGGCGCCGGCCGCAACTGCCGCAGGGACCCCGTCGGCCGTCCTGAGTTCTTCGACCAGGCCGACGATGACGTGGTGCTCGGCCAGCATGCCGTCCACCAGCAGTTTGGCCTCAGGCATGCCGTGCGGCCCGCTGTAGAGCGGACCCTCCTCGGCCAGGGCATGGGGCACCAGTTCCTTGTCACACCAGTCGAGGAGGGTGGCCTGCGCAGCCTGCCCAGCGGCAGGGTCGCCCGCCTCCACGGCCTGGGTGAGCAGCCCTACCAGCCCGTTGAGGTGCCGCAGCATATCCGCATGGTGGGCCTCCACCGCCTGCAGCGCCTGCTGCTCGGACGAAAGGTCCTTGCCGTTCCCGTTCATTCGTTGTTGCCTTCCAGTTGCCCAACGTGCCGGTTCCTGCTGCGCAAGGACCACCGAAGGTCCTTGATGGCCCAGTAGGCGCCGCCGTTCATGACGGCAAACCCTGCGATGCCCACCGAAGGGACCCGGATCACCAGGCCAAGGAGGAGGACGCCGACGCCTGCCGCGAAGAGCAGTAATCCCCGGCTGATGCGGGTCCGGAGGGACAGCGCTGCGATATCCCGGCTGAGCAGGCCGGCGAGCCGGGGATCGTCTCCTTCCAGGCCATGACCGATCAGTTCGAGTTCGCGTTTCTCGAATTCAGAGAGTGGCACAGCTGCACCCCACTGTCCGTTGCCTGCGGGACCCACGAAATCACGTACCCGGCTGGCCACGCAGGACGGCCAGCCTGTTCTGGTATTCAACTGCGTCAATTTCCCCGCGGGCGAAGCGCTCGGCGAGCACGTCCTCCGCCATCCGCGGGGATTGCTGCATGGGGTGCGGGGAGGGTGCCCGCAGGGAACGGGCCAGCAGGACAATACCGGTGATGATCGCCCCCCAGACCACCACCATGCTGATGCTCATCAGGACATAGCCCCACAGGCCCATGCCGTCATTCCAGCCGTACACTTCCACTGCCTCCGGTTCCTGGAAGGCGGGCGCCAGCCGTCCGCTTTCCCTTTTCAGTATCAGGCGCCGCCGGAGCGGGTGGGAGAGCCGTTGGTCCTGTTCCAGCACTGCTGGACCCGGTGGGAACCGCACCTGCTTATGCGGGCTGCTCAAGCCGCGGAACTAAAAGCCAGTGCGCCGGAAACGCTTGTCCACGGCGACCACGAGGGAGGCCAGCAGCGCCAGGCCAAAGATCCGCAACCAGGCGTCTGTGCCGATGGGGGCGGTGTGGAAGAGTTCGTTCATCAGCGGGGTATACGTGAGGGCCAGTTGGCCGGCTGCCTGGACCACGACGCCGAGGATGAGCCAGCGGTTGCCGAAGGGCCTTAGCCGCCAGGCGGGGCGGCTCAGGGACCGGCAGCTGAAGAGGTAGAACACTTCCACCGCCACGAAGAGGTTCACGGCAGAAGTGCGGGCCTGCGCCACGCCTGCGCCGGTGGCCACTTCGTGTTCAAAGAGCCACCAGGCCCCGGCGACCAGGAGAGCCGACACGAGCAGGATCCGAACGGTAAGCCCCAACGTCAGGAGGGGGCGGCCAGGTGCCCGCGGCGGGCGGGACATCAGGCCAGGTTCCTTCGGCTCAAAGGCGAGCATCAGTCCAAGGGCGACGGCGGTGGTCATGTTGATCCAAAGGATTTGGGTGGGCAGGATGGGCAGCGTAGCCCCCAGCAGGATGGCCACGAGGATCACCAGTCCCTCGGCCATGTTGGTGGGGAGGGTCCAGACCATGAACTTGGTCAGGTTGTCGAAAACATTCCTGCCCTCTTCGACCGCTGCCTCGATGGTGGCGAAGTCGTCATCTGTCAGGACGATGTCAGCGGCCTCCTTGGCCACCTCGGTTCCGGTGCGTCCCATCGCAATGCCCACGTTCGCCTGTCGAAGGGCCGGTGCATCGTTCACGCCGTCGCCGGTCATGGCCGCCACGTGCCCGCGGGACTGCAGGGCATCGATAAGGCGGAGCTTCTGCTCAGGGGAAACCCGGGCAAAAACCGTGGCCCGTTCCACGGCATTCGCGAATTCACCGGCCGGGATGGCGTCCAGCTGGGCGCCGGTCAGTGCGCTCCCGGACCCATGGTACGCGTCCAGCCCCACCGCCGCGGCCACGGTCACCGCGGTCCGCACGTGGTCCCCAGTGATCATCTTGACCCCCACACCGGCACGCAGGCAGGCCGCCACTGAGGCGGCAGCCGCCGAACGCGGCGGATCGTGCATCGCCTGGAGCCCGGTCAAGGTCATCCGGCCGTGCAACTCGATGTTGGAAAGGGTTCCGCCGTCCGCTGGAAGGCGCAGCATGGCGGTGGCCAGCACCCGCAGCCCGGTGTCGGCGAGCGCGTGTGCAGCAGTGAGCACGGCGTGCCTGCGGAGGGGCCTGTTGCCGCCGTCGCTGTCCATTTCGTGGCCGCATAGCTCCAGTACCCGTTCCACGGCGCCCTTGACGAACACGGTGACTTCGCCGCGGGTGGGCGTTGACGCGTGCAGTGTCGCCATGAACTGCCGCTCCGAGGTGAACGGCAGTTCGCCCTGCCTCGGATTGGCGGCCAGGAAATCCCGGACCCTGGCGCCGCCTTTCCCGGCCGCCACCAGCATCGCCGCCTCGGTAGGGTCACCCCGGGCCAGCCAGCCGGGCCCCTCGGGGCGGATGCTTGCGTCGTTGCAGGCTGCACCGCCCAGGAGGGACCAGTAGAGGGCCGCGTCCCGGTCCTTTGGCCGGATTGCCGCGCCAGGTTCCTGTCCGCCGGCGGTGCCGCCTGCGGTTGACGCGAGGATGTGCCCGTCCGGGCCGTAGCCGGACCCCGTGATGTCGTACCTGCCCGAGGGCGTCCAGAGTGCCCGGACTGTCATCTGGTTCTCCGTGAAGGTGCCCGTCTTGTCCGAGCAGATCACCGTGGTGCTGCCGAGCGTTTCGACGACTGGGAGCCGCCGGACCACCGCACGGCGCCGGGCCATGCGGCGGACACCGATGGCAAGCGTCACCGTTACGGCGGCGGGAAGGCCCTCCGGAATGGCGCCCACTGCCAGGGCGACGGCGGCCGTGAACATCTGTCCCGGCTGTTCCCCATGTGCCAGGCCGGCGAGGAAGGCCACGGCGGCGAGGGCAAGGATGGCTACGGTAAGCGTGGTGCTGAAGCGTGCCAGTTTCAGGGTCAGCGGCGTGGCCACGGGACGGACGGAGCCCATGAGGCGGTGGATTTCGCCGAGTTCGGTTTCGCCGCCAATGGCGACGACGATTCCTGCGCCGCTGCCGGCGGTCACCAGCGTGCCGCTGTACAGCATGTTCCTCCGGTCGGCCACGGGCGTGACCTGCGGGAGTACCACCTGGTCCTTGGACACAGGATCGGATTCTCCCGTGAGCGCGGATTCATCCACCCGGAGGGCGGACAGGCGTACCAGGCGCAGGTCGGCAGGTACCTTGTCTCCTGCCTGGAGCAGCACAAGGTCTCCGGGGACCAGGTCCTCGGAGGGGACCTGCTTCCGTTCGCCGTCGCGCATCACGGCGGCGTGTGTGCGGACCAGCGAATGGAGGGCATCCAGGGCTGCTTCTGCCCGGACTTCCTGGATGAATCCGATGACCGTGTTGACCAGGACTACCGCGAGGATGACCCCGGAATCCAGGAATTCACCAAGGAAAGCAGTTATCACGGCGGCGGCCAACAGGACGTAGACCAGCGGATTGTTGAATTGGCGTCCCAGCTTGCGGGCGATGCCCCCGGTGTGCCGCCGCGGAAGCTCGTTGGTCCCGAATTGCACCCTCCGGCGCTCCACCTCGTCGTGGCCCAGGCCTCTGGCTGCGTCCGTTTCGAGCAGGAGTACCACTTCGTGGACAGGCAGGCCGTGGTGGGCAGGATCGGACGAATCGTTCTGCCTCCGGCGGCCGGCAGGGGATGGCGGCAGCGGACTCCGCGGCCGTATTTCTCTGGCCGGCACTGTCCTCACCTGCCCCCGGGCCGCAATACCTTGCCTGCGGCTGTCCCGGTCAGCCCTTCCTGGAACCTTCGGAGTGCTCCTCGGGGGTGTGAACCACCAGGACGGGGCAGTGGGCGTGGGCCACGATGGCTGAGCTGACGGAGCCCAGGAGCAGGCCGCCGAAACCGCCGTGCCCCCGGCGCCCCACCACGATCATGTCGGCGTCGCGGCTGGCATCGATCAGCGCTTCACGGGGGTGGCTGCGGACCAGGGTCGAGGTGACGTTTGACGGCGTCCCGGCTCCGAACGCCTGCTCCACCGCATCGTCCAGGATCTTCCTGGCCCCCTCCTCGAAGCCTTCGATCCCCATCATCACGTAGCCGTCGTACATCTGCGGGTACTCCCAGCAGGCCACCGCCTGGACCTTGGCGCCCAGCGGAGTGGCCAGCCGTTGCGCCTGGCGCAGCGCCTCCACGGAGGCTTCCGAACCGTCAACCCCCACCACGATTCGGGCGATTGGTGCCCCGGCAATGCTCATGTTCGCTCCCTTGGTCGGACCCGCGCTGTCACGCCTATCATGCCCGCACGGGAGGTGCCGGGCTAGGGCCTAAGGTCATGGCGCGCCGGCGGGCGGAGCAGCGGCCGGCGGCATGGCCGCTCCGGGCCCCTCAGGTTCGGCGGCGCCCTGGTCCAGCCGGAACGGCGGGTATTCGTCCCGCATCAAAGCGGTGTAGGCAAGGACCCGGTAAATCCAGCGGTTGACGCCGAGGATGAAATCGAACAGCGGGCGCTGGTAGCGGCCGGTGAACAGCAGGATCACTGCCGCGATAAGGACCAGCACCCCAAGCAGGGACGGTCCCGTTTCCTGTACATAGGTTGTCCCGCCGAAGTTGTTGTCCGCCCGCCAGCGCCACGTGGTGTTGGTAAAGGCGGCGATGACCAGCAGGTGCGGGATCGAGAGCAGCCACCATTTCACCAGGACCAGGCCGCGGGACAGCCGCTCGGGGTAGTCCACGTCAAAGTCGGCGGGGTAATTGGTGCGCCTGAGGGTGAACGGCGGGTACAGGTCCGTGCCGACGGCGGCGTAGGCGTAGAACGCCACCCGCCAGTTCCACCGCATGACGCCGACATTGAAGTCGAACAGCGCCCGCGGGTAGCGGCCGGTAAACAGGATGCCGAACCCGGCCACGATGGTTGTGATGACGAAGGCGAACCAGAGGAAGAAAAGGAGGATGAAATGCGGGATGGCCAGGAACCACTTCACCAGCCACATCCACCGCGACAGGGCGGGATCCAGCTCACCGAAGAGCCTTGCAGGGTAGCCGGGACTGCCTGGTACCGGGGCGAACGGCCCGGAGGGCGGTGCGGCCCCGGGTACAGGCGGTGCTCCCGTCACCGGCACGGGATATCCGGGTGCGCCTGTTGCCGGGCCTCCGTACGGTGGCTCACCGTACGGAGGGCCACCGGAAGGGGGTCCTGCGGGGGCCGGCGCGGCGTGCCGTCCAAGGCCGGACGCCCCAAAGATGATGAGGGGTATGCCGATTACCAAGGCAACGATTCCGCCAACCAGCAGGCCCGTGGCTGCCGGCTGGAACAGGTCCGAGTGGAAGCCTGCCTGCAGCTGCACATCCACCCCTTGGGAGGCGTCGGCGTTCATCACCACGACTTCCCAGGTGCCGGGCGCGATGTTCCAGGTGAGCTCCTGTTGCCCGGAACCGGAAGCGGAGGCGGTCCAAAAGCGCTGGTCCGTCGGGGGCGCTGCCGGATTCCCGCCCGGCACGTCCCGGTAATCCGCACGGAAGGGCTGCTGCCGAATGTTCAGCAGCTCCGAGTGGTGCACGCCTGACAGGTACTGCTCCACGTCGGCCTGCGGACCGATGCCAATGAACACCGGCTTGTCCGGTGTCACTGATGCAGCCCGCAGCCTCAGCTTGCCGATGTCAAAGGGCAGCCTGCCGGGAACGTCCTCGCCGATGGCATCGGCCCGCGGCGAGGTGAGGGCAAAGGAATTGACGGAAAAGCGTGACATACCGGACGTCAGGTAGCCGTCGCCCTGGATGGTTCCCACCGCTGACGCTACTGCTCCGCCTGCCAGTGCAGCCAAACCGGGCAGGGTGATGAGGATCCCGAGGATCAGCATGATGATGGCAGCGGGCTTTTTCATGGCGTCAAACCTTCCGCCTACGGAATACGGAGTGCCGGCAGGAAGGCCAGCAGGCGGTGCACCTACACAGTGAGGGCAGCGTCGGTCCGGGTGATAATCACGGGGCACGGAAGGTGCTTCAGGACGCCATGCGCGGTGGAACCGAGCAGGAGGCGCTTAAAGGCCCCCTTGCCCCGGCTGCCCACCACCAGCAGCCTCGCCCCGGCGGCGGCCTCGACAAGGCCGGCAACCGCGCCCCGTTCGGTTTCGAGCCGCTGGTGCACCACCAGGTCCGGGTAGTCTTCCTTGAGCCCTGCCACCGCTTCGGAGAGCACCACGCGTTCCTCGTCGGCGATAAGTTCGGCCATGGCTGCGGGCGAGAGCCCGGCGTCGATGATGGGATCCGGCACATCAACGGCGTAGACGACGGTGAGTTCGTCGCCTTCGCGGTCTGCCTCGGCGGCCGCGAACGCAACCGCCTGGGTCGATTCAGGGGATCCGTCGACGCCGACCACCACTCCGGACCTGCCTTCGAGGTCCTGGGTTCCGACGACGGCGACAGGGACCTTGGCGGCCGTGGCCACCTGGAGTGCGCGGTCGGCAAGGGTGCCGCCGAAATGGCCGCTGCCGGAACCCATGACCATCATCGAGGTCCTCTTGGAGTACTTTGCAAGGGAACCGCCCACACTGCCGGTGAGCAACTCCGTGTCAGGGCTGACGGGAACCGTTCCTTCGAGGCGTCCGGCGGCTGTCTTCAGGAGTTCCTCCCCGGCCTGCTGAAGGGTTCCAAACCACGGATACGGTTCGGCAACCCACCGGTCATCCACCACGTGGAGGATTACCAGCGGCAGGTCCGCACGGTGGGCGCGGCGGGCGGCCCACAGGACGGCGGCCTGGCTTTGCGCTGAGTCGTTGGTGCCCACAGCGATGGGTTTCCGGGATGTCATGGCCGCACTTCCTGCCTGTCGTGAACTGGCTTCTGCCATTCAAGACTGGCCCGGGCGCCACCGGCGCTCTAGGGCCGAAAGTCACGGAAGCGCTGTTCAGGGCGCTTCACGCCCCTGGCGCTGCCGGAGCAATAGGCTCCGGGCCGGGGATGTCCCTTTCGGCCAGCGTCTTGTAGATGGTCCAGCCGACGGCGGTCAGCGGCACGGCGAGCAGCGCACCGATGACGCCGGCCAGCGTTGCCCCCGCGGCCAGTGCCAGGATGATCACCAGCCCGTGGATCCGCAGGACCCGGCCCATGAAGAGGGGCTGGAGGAGGTGGTGTTCCAGTTGGTTGGCGGCAACGAGGATCACCAGGACCACCAGCGCGGGAACCGGTCCGTTCTCCACCAGGGCCACCAGCACCGCCAGGCTGCCGGCGGCGGTTGCGCCGATAATCGGGATGAAGCCGCCCAGGAAGACCACCGCGGCAAGGGGGACTGCCAACGGAACCCGCAGGATCAGGAGCCCGGTAAGGACAATGACGGCGTCAATGGCTGCGATGATGAGTGTCCCCCGGACGTAGCCGCCCAGCACCACGATGCTGCGTTCGGCCGCCAAATGTGCCTTGCCCTGGCGGGTCCCGGGGAGGAATCCGATCAGGAAGCCCCGGATCTTCTCGCCGTCCTTCAGGAAAAAGAACAGGATCACGGCTGTCAGGACTGAACCTGCCACAATCTCCCCGGCCGTCCGCAGGCCCGTCAACGCGTCGGCCCCCAGGCTTCCTCCAGCGAGGAACTTCTGGAACTCGCCGCGGGCTGCGTCGATCTGGTCACTGGTCAGGGCCACGGGGCCGGTGGTGATGAACTGCTGCAGCTGGCCAATACCTGCTTCTGCCCGGGCGGCCAGGACGGAGGCCTGCTGCCGGACCAGGGTGATGATGCCACCCACCACTCCGGCCGCCACCGCCAGGATCACCAGGAACGAAGACAGTACGGCCAAGGCGCGGGGCCAGCCCCGTGCCGCAAGCCAGCGGACGGCAGGAGACATGGCCGACGCCAGGATCAACGCAACGAGCACCGGGATGGTAACCAGCGGGACACGGATGGCAGCCGCTACCGCCACCCAGGCAAGCGCCAGGACGGAAAGTGCCTGGATGGCCCGGATGCTGGCCCGGCCCAATCCGTCGGTCCACAGGACGGACATCCGGGTGGCGAAGGACTGGAGCCGGGGCGGCTGTGCCGCGGGCCCGTCGGGGGACATATTCGGTTGCATGCGGTTCTCCTTGCTGGCCATCACGTTTTCTGCCCCATTTGCCTGTCCCTTACCCATTACGGTTCACATCCATCCCGGTTCGTCAGTATGCTTACTATTGTCCGCTGAACGGCAACCGGAAAGGCACCATCATGACTGAGCAGAACGTCCCCGACGATGAGCTGGAAGTTGTGGAGGAGGACGACGTGCTTCTCGATGAAACTCCCGGCGCGGCGTCGTCCCTGGAACTGGACCCTGTGATGGGGGAACCCGACAATTACCCGGGTGCTGCGGAGAACAATCCGGAACGCTGGCAGGAGGACCCCCTGTTGCAGGACGAGGCCGTCTCCGGTGAAGAGGAGGACTTCCTCAGCGACCAGACGCTGCGGGACGAAAGCGCGCAAGCCCGCTACCGCTCCGGCGATGAGCAGGTGCCGCCGGACGCCCCCACGCTGGGGGAGGCGGCGGCCGACGTCGATTTCGGCGAAAACCCCACAGGCCCCGAAGCGGACGCCAGCGACGACGAGGAAAACTTCGGCGGCTCGCCTCTCAGCCAGTTCGAGCCGGACGACCTGGAACGCTAGCGGCCTAAGGCTGCGGGCCCAGCTGGGCCCGCAGCGGTGGGAAGGGGAAGAGATGCAATCCAAGGAACTGCTGCTGGAGGCCTTCGACCGGCTCCCCGCTCTCGTTCGCCAGGTGCTGGAAGGACTCGGCGAGGTGGACCTGCAGCGCCGTCCTGCCGGTAACGGCAATTCAATTGGCTGGCTGATCTGGCATACGGGCCGGGTGGAAGATGCGCAGGTAGCCTCCGCCTCGGGGCTGGAGCAGGTTTGGACGGCAGAAGGCTTTGTATCCCGTTTCGGTCTCCCTCTTGCGGAGCGGGACACCGGCTACGGCCACACCAGCGAACAGGTGGACGCCGTCATGGCGCCCCGCGAACTGCTGCAGGAATACTACGCGGCGGTCCACCGGCAGACCGTCCAGGTCCTGCAGGGTATTGATGATCCGGACCTGGACCGGGTGGTCGACAAACATTGGGATCCGCCCGTAACCCTCGGAGTGCGGCTGGTCAGCATCCTGGGGGATTGCCTCCAGCACCTCGGCCAGGCAGCATATGCCAAAGGGCTGCACGCGGAGCCGGCAGACGCCCCCGGTGCGTGAACTCGTGGTGCTGGGCACGGCCTCCCAGGTTCCCACGCGCACGCGGAACCACAACGGCTACTTCCTGCGCTGGGACGGCGAGGGACTTTTGTTCGACCCCGGTGAGGGCACCCAGCGCCAAATGATCCATGCCGGGGTGGCGGCAAGCCAGATCACCAGGATCTGCCTCACGCACGTACACGGAGACCACTGCTACGGCCTGCCGGGCGTCCTGTCCCGGATGGCACTGGACGGTGCTGCACACCCCGTCCACCTTCACTATCCGGCCTCCGGGGAGCAGATTGTCCAGGCCCTCGTGGCTGTAAGCTCGCCCGGCATCGACCTGCGGCTCCATCCGCACTCCGGTGCCGGCCCTGTGGCGGACGGCCTGGAGGTCCGGCCCCTTAGGCACCGCATCGAGACGTACGGATACCTGCTCACCGAGCCTGACGGCCGCACCTTCCTTCCGGAGCGGCTCCGGGCGGCAGGAATCGAAGGGCCCGACGTGGGCCGGCTGCAGCGCAAAGGCTCCCTCGGCGCCGTCGCGCTGGAGGACGTGAGCATTCCCAGGCCCGGCCAGCGCTTCGCGTTCATCATGGACACGGCACCGTGCAGCGGCGCGGAGGAACTGTCCGATGGCACCGACCTCCTGGTCACCGAGTCAACATTCAGCAACGACGACGGCGGGCTGGCGCAGCAGTATCTGCACCTGACCGCCGGGCAGGCAGGGGATCTGGCGGCGTCCGGAAAGTCCAGGACGCTGGTGCTTACCCATTTTTCCTCACGATACGGCGACGACATGTCCCTGCTTGCGGAGCAGGCGCAGGCACGTGCTGCAGGGACCGCGGTCATCGCAGCCCACGACCTGCAGCGCATAGCCGTTCCCCCGCGGCGGCACCTGGTGCGGGAAACAGCGGACCATTATGACGGCGATAGGGTTAAACCATGACGGCAGCAGCTGAATACACGGTGGCTTTTGACGGCCGCTTCGCGCGTGAATTGTCGGAACTCGCTGTTCCCTGGCAGGCCGAAGAAGCCCCTAGCCCCGGGCTCCTTGTCCTCAACGAGAAGCTTGCGCGTGAGCTGGGCCTTGACCCGGAGTACCTGCGCAGTCCCGAAGGCGTGCGGCTCCTGGTGGGGAATCACATTCCACCCGGCGCCACTCCGGTGGCGCAGGCCTACGCCGGCCACCAGTTCGGCGGATACTCACCCCTGCTCGGTGACGGACGGGCACTTCTGCTGGGCGAGGTCACGGACCGGAACGGACGCCTCCTTGACATCCACCTCAAAGGCTCGGGACGCACGCCTTTTGCCCGGGCCGGGGACGGGCGGGCCGTCGTCGGGCCCATGCTGCGTGAATACCTCGTCAGCGAGGCCATGTACGCCCTGCACATCCCCACCACCCGTTCGCTCGCCGTCGTGGGGACGGGCCGCCAGGTCCGGCGCGACGATATGCTGCCGGGCGCCGTCCTGGCCCGGGTGGCAAGCAGCCACCTGCGCGTGGGCAGCTTCCAGTACGCGCGTGCCACGGAAAACATGGAGCTCCTGAAGCGGCTGGCCGACCACGCCATCAGCAGGCACTACCCCCACGCCGCTGACGCCGACAACCCCTACCTGGAACTGTTCGCCTCTGTCGTCTCGGCCCAGGCGGAATTGGTGGCCCGTTGGATGCTGGTGGGATTTGTGCACGGGGTCATGAATACAGACAACATGACCATCTCAGGGGAAACCATCGATTACGGCCCGTGCGCGTTCGTGGACGCGTTCAATCCCGCCGCCGTCTACAGTTCAATCGACGTCAGCGGCCGCTACGCCTACGCCAACCAGCCGGTTTTGGCCGAATGGAACCTTGCCCGGCTCGCCGAGGCGATGCTGCCGCTCATCGACGAAGACCAGGAGAAGGCGGTTGGCCCGGCGGTGGAGGTGCTTGGCGGCTTCCGGGGGCAATACAGCAGGGCGTGGACCAGCGGGATGAATGCCAAGCTCGGCCTTGGCAGCGGCGGGGGCAGTGACGGGGAAACCACGTCCGCGCTGGTGGACGGCGCCATTGACATCCTGAAAGACGGCCCCGTGGACTACACCCTCTTCTTCCGTAACCTTGGCAAGGCGGCCCGGGGCGACCTTCGCCCGGTCCGCGGCATGGTTCTTGATCTGGCCGCGTTCGATTCCTGGGCGGAGCGGTGGCAGGCACTTGAACCGGACGCGGAGCTGATGGACAGCGTCAACCCGGCGTACATCCCCAGGAACCACCTTGTGGAGGAGGCGCTGGCCGCTGCCACGGGCGGAACCCTGGCACCCTTGCAGCAGCTGCTGGAGGCAGTCAGCGATCCCTTCACCGAGCGGTCCGGGCTGGAACGCTACGCGGAAGGCGCCCCTGAAGATTTCGGCAGCTACATGACCTTCTGCGGGACCTGACAGCTGCGGATGCGGAGGGCAGATGCGACAGGAGGGCGGCAGCCGGTGTACCGGCTGCCGCCCTCCTGTTTCAATGCCTGCGCGGATGCGCGCCTTCGGTTGCGCGAAGACTAGGCGACGCGGACTGCTGAGTAGCCGCCCAGCCAGCTGATGGAGTGCACCTGGGTGTCGTAGCCGTTCACGCCGCCGCTGACAACCTGGCCGTTACCGGCGTAAACGCCCACGTGGCCGGAGGTTATGATCAGGTCGCCGGGAGCAGGAGCGCTGACCACGGTGCCGTACTGGAAGAACTGGGTGGGGGCAAGATCGCCAACGGACTTGCCCACCGAGCGCAGCGCCTTCTCAACCATGGCAGTACAGTCCTGCTGCACGCCCAGCTGGCTGTAGGCGTTCGCCAGGATGGCAGCGCCGGTGCCCGTGCCGCTGGGGGCTGATACGGGGGTGGCCGAGGCGTAGGACATGTTCATGCCGGTGTTGGCCGGAGCGGCGGCTGCAGTCTGCACGGGCGCTGCTGCCGGAGCCGGAGCCGGTGCGGCGGTGTAACCGGCGCCGGGGATCTGGATCTGGTCGCCCGGGTAGATAACCGAGGACAGGCCCAGGCCGTTGGCGGCCAGGACATCGTTCAGGCTGACGCCGTAAGCAGATGCGATGGCACCGAGGGTATCGCCGGAAACTACGGTGTGGACGCTTCCTGCTGCCGCTGCCGCAACGGGGGCGGCAGGTGCGGAGTAGGCCTGCACGTTGGTCTTTTCAGTGGTGTCCGGGCCGGTGACACCGGCGTGGGCCGGGGCGCCGACGCCGAAGGCAATGCCGGACGCTGCAGCAACTGCCAGCGCGGGGCGGCCCAGCGAGCGGGCCTGGGACTTGGCTGTCACGGCGAGGCCCTCGAGAACAATCGAGCGGGCCGGAGTTGCGCGGTGACGGGCAGGGGTGGAATTTTTTGACACGGTTGATCGCCTCTCCCATGCCTGCGGGGTGAGCTGTCGGGTTCGGGCTGGAGATACCCGGCCGGAAGCATCCCCGTAACGGACGGAGGCGCTATCGACTTAACCCCAAGGCCACAAGTGGCCGCGGAAACTTGGTTCCCCCGTCCCTGCCAGCTGGAGCGGTTGTATCCCATGATCAGCGGCAGGGCTCGGCATACTGATGGGAATGTCCCGACTGAGAGGGACACCTGAAGACCATAACCCACATGCGGCGGCATTGTCACATTTGGATAACATACGAGGTCCCGCTCTCGAATTCCGCAAACGTTTGGATGTTACCTCCGTCCCGGGTTTAAGCTCGGCTAATAGCCATGGCGTGCAGCCCGGTAACGGTGCGGACACGGGCGCGAGGGGGATGCTGCTGGCCCCACGGCACGGGCCGTTTCCATGCCGACGGTTCCCGGTCGGACCGCTAGGCTGATTACATGCCAGATTTCGACCGGTTCCGCGTGCTGCTCGAAGAGGAGCGGGCGCGGCGGCTGGAGCTGCTGCCGGCGCTGCGGGCCGACATAGACGCGGCGAATTCGGCCCGGCAGGACTCCAACGTCGATGACGAGCACGATCCCGAAGGGGCCACGATCGCCTTCGAGCTCTCACAGGCTTCGGCGCTCCTGAAGCAGAGCTCGGCCGGCCTGGACCAGATTGACGCGGCGTTGACCCGCCTGGCCGCGGGGACCTACGGCGCCTGCGCAGTATGCGGTGAACCCATTGCGGAGGGCAGGCTGGAAGCGCGGCCGTGGACGCCGTTTTGTATCCGGCACGCCTCGTCCGGCCGGGGACGATGACCGGCCCTGCGGAGGTGGTGTCCGCCGCGGTGGAGTTCGTTGACCGGACCCTCCAGAACGAAGGCGCCTGGTATCGGGCGGACGACGTCGGGAACCGGCTGGGCTGGGCGCTGGACTCTTATGGCTCTTCCATCGGAGCGGTGCGCGGCACGGTGCGCGACACGCTGCGTAAATTCAAGGACCTGGACCACGACGCCACGGTGATGCTTGCTTCCGCCCTGTGGGGACAGCCCAGGCCCGGCTCCCGCCCGGTGTTTGAGCGCCGGTTGGCGGCGGTGGTGCTGTTGCAGTCAAGGGTGCGGCTGCTTCGGCACTCGGACCTGACCCGGCTCGAAGGCTTCCTGCGTTCCGCCCAGGCCGCTGACCTGACCCAACCTCTCCTTGCCGACGTCCTGGTGCCGCTGCTGTCCGGCCTCGGGGAGCGCGAGCGCCACCGGGCCGGTGTGGTCCTGGCCCGGTGGCGGGACGACCCCGACCCGCAGCTTCAGGAGGCGGCAGCCGCCCTCGACAACGATTTGACCCTTTGACCTTAAACCGGGAGATCCACATGAACGAGCACTTTGACCTTGACCGTTTTGTTGCCGCGCAAGACAGCGGCGGTACCTATGACCAGGCGCTGGGGGAGCTGCAGGTCGGGAGGAAATCCGGGCACTGGATGTGGTTCGTCTTCCCGCAGATTTCCGGTTTGGGGCAGAGTGCAACGTCCCGCAAATACGCCATCTCCTCACTGGCTGAGGCCCGCGCCTACCTGGACCACGACGTGCTGGGCCCGCGGCTCCTGGAATGCGCCCTGGCCCTGGCCAACCACGCCGACCAGCCCGCCGAAGACATATTCGGCGGCATCGATGCCAGGAAGCTGCGATCGTCCATGACACTGTTTCTCCGGGCGGCACCCGGAGAAACAGTGTTCAAGACTGTCCTGGCCCAGTTCTTCGATGGCGAGCCGGACCCGGCCACCGACGAAATCCTGGCCGGCCAGGCCGCTGACTGACCTCAGGTTGACGGGTCAGCCGGGCCGGGGGTTCCTGCTAGGGCGTGGGGCTGCCGCCGTTGACGTTCAGCGTCTCGCCCACCACGTAGCTGGACTCGGGTGAGGCCAGGAAGACATAGGCGGGTGCCAGCTCCGCAGGCTGTCCTGCCCGGCCCAGGGGAGTGGACTGTCCGAATTCCGGCAGCTGCTCCTTGGGCTGGCCGCTGCTGACTTGCAGGGGGGTCCAGATGGGTCCCGGGGCCACGGCGTTCACCCTGATTCCCTTGGGGGCCAGCTGCTGCGCCAGCCCCTTGGTGAAGTTGTTGATGCTGGCCTTGGTGGTGGCGTAGTCCACCAGGGTGGGGGACGGGTTGTACGCCTGGATCGAGGTGGTGTTGATGATGGTCGAGCCGGCCGGCATGTGCGGGACGGCCGCCTTGGTCACCCAGAACATGGCGTACACATTGGTCTTTAGGGTGTGGTCGAACTGCTCGTCGGTGATGTCCTGCAGGTCCTCCTGGGCCACCTGCTTCCCGGCGTTGTTGACCAGGATGTCCACCCCGCCCAGCACGGCAACCGCGGTATCCACCAGTTCCCGGCACGTCGCCGAATCTTTGAGGTCGCCCGGCACCTTGACAGCCTTACGGCCTGCGGCCTCGATGATCCCGGCGATGCGGGAGGCGTCCTCCTCTTCCTGGGGCAGGTAGGAAAGGACGACGTCGGCGCCTTCCCTGGCAAAGGCAATGGCCGTTGCGGCGCCGATGCCTGAGTCCGCGCCGGTCACGATGGCGCGGCGGCCTTCCAGCCGTCCCGTTCCGCGGTACGTTTCTTCGCCCAGATCGGCCTTGGGCGCCAGTTCGGCATCAAGGCCCGGCTCGGGCTGGTGCTGCTTGGGCGGGGAAATCTTTTCGTAGGCAGTCACCGGATTACGGAAGGTGTACTGGTCAGTCATGGTGGTCCTCCTGTTCGTGCGGACTCGGGCTGGTTCGTCGCCCCGGAAACTGAAGCAGCCTGCGATCAAGGAATCGCAAAACCCAAAAAGCTAAGCATGCTTACGGTTCCCAGCCTAGGCAATGAAACCCCGCCCTGCCAAGCGGCCTTTCGGCCCGGCAACGTCAATCCCGCCGAACTTCCACCAGCCTCACCTCCGCCAACCGCCCGCCGTCGACCACGGCTTCCATGAACGTGCAGGAGGGCTGCCGGCGGCGGTCCGTGGGCGAGCCGGGATTCAGCAGCCGCAGCCCTTTGGGTGACACCGTGTCCCAGGGAATGTGGCTGTGCCCGAACACCAGGACATCGGCTTCCGGATACAGCGCTTCACACCGCTGTTCGCGGCCCTTTGCCTGCCCTGTCTCGTGCACCATGGCAAACCGGACACCGTCCAGCGTGGTGGTGGTTGTCGCGGGAAGCCGCCGGCGCAGGTCCGGGCCGTCGTTGTTGCCATAGACGCCCAGCAACCGCCGGCTTCGGCGCTCGAACTCGTCCAGCAGCGCCGCCTCCACCCAGTCACCCGCGTGGAACACAACGTCGGCACTTTCGACGGCCCGCCATACTGGCCCGGGAAGGTCTTTGGCGCGCTTCGGCACATGGGTGTCGGCGATGAGGACAAGGTTCAACGGCATATCCGCATCCTGCCATTCTGCCCTGTTCCCGCGCCCGCGGCAGTCGTAATCTGGGGGCTGGGAGGTGATTGCCATGGAGGCAGCCCAGGGCGACCGCATCGTCGTTCACGGTAGGACGGTGGGGTCCTCGGACCGGCACGGGGTGATTCTGGAAGTCCGCGGCGAGGGCGGAAGCCCGCCCTATGTCGTCCGCTTTGACGACGGGCACGAAACCGTCATGTATCCCGGCGGCGATTTCGCCGTCGACCGCGCACACAGCACCTGACGGGTGGGGCGGCGGCACTGCGGCCAGCCGCTCCACCTGTCAGACTGGGGGCATGGATCAGTTTCCGCACTCCAGCAGGTCCTCCACCCCGCCGCCCCGCACCGGTCCGCGCGATCCGGGTGACGCCTGGGTGGAAGGGGACCGCGGCCGGTACTGGGGCAGGTTCGGCGCCGCCGGAGTCCTTGCCTACGACCCCGCCAAGGGCGTGCTCCTGCAGCACCGGGCCGTCTGGAGCCACAACGGGGGAACCTGGGGCCTGCCCGGCGGGGCGCTGCATGAGGGCGAAGAAGCGGTGGACGGTGCGCTCCGGGAGGCCTTCGAGGAGGCTGCCGTCCCGTCGGAGAGCGTGGAGGTGCTGTTCACCTCAGTGCTGGACCACGGCTACTGGTCCTACACCACCGTGGTGGTGCGGGTGCTGGAATCCTTTGAGCCCGTCATCAGCGATCCCGAAAGCATTGCGCTGCTATGGATCCCGGTAGCCGAGGTGGACGCCCTGGAACTGCATCCCGGCTTCGCGGACGCCTGGCCGGGCCTGCTGGCGCGGCTGGATTCCGGGGAGACCTGGTAAACGGGGGAGTCGTTTCCTGTTAATAGCCTTGGCCGTACTCGGCTGTCACCAAAATCGGCAGGTGGTCCGAGTTGCCCCGCGGCAGCGTTTCCACGCTGGCGATATCCAGGCCCAGTGACGTAGCAAAGTCGAAGTGGCCCTTGAACACCTTGTACCGGGTATAGGTCCGTCTGTTGCTGAGGGACAGGGCGTAGCCGGAGTTCTTCATGTGCATGTCAAGGTTCTTGGTGAAGAACGGGTAGTTGAAGTCGCCCACCATCAGGGTCATCAGGCCCCTGCCCATGCTCAGCAGTTCGGCGTGCGCTGCGTGGATCTGCTTGCGCCGCAACGAATTGGAGGCCGTGAGCGGGGCTGCGTGGAAGGAGCCGATCACCAGCTCATGCTGCGTTTCGTTGTCCATCACCCTGGTGCCGATCAGCCGCTCATGGGCCGGGGCCAGCACCCTGTCATGCATGGACTTCTTCAACGCGAAGGACTGGGTGTCCAGCGCGGTAAAACGGCTTGTGCGGTAATAAATGGCCAGCCCCAGCCGGTTGCCCTTGGTGGCATCGGCCAGATGGAGGGGGCCCAGGGTTTCCGGAAGGTCGCTGGCATCCACTTCCTGGAGGCACAGCGCATCGATGTCATGGTTCCGTGCCAGGGCGAGGAGTTCGCCGCTGGCAGCGTGCTTGCGGAGGTTGTAGCTGATGACGCGCATGAAACACCTCTTTTGAGGGTTGCTGACAGGACCAGTTCCTTACTCTAGTCGGATTGCCGCCGCCATCCTCCAACATTTCGCCGGCCGTCCCGGCGCGCCGTTCACGCGAAGGATAGAGTTAGTGGCAATTCACTGAACGTTTCGTAAGGGGCCAGCCTTGACTGCAGACCTGCCCGAACTCGCCGAGGGCAACTTTTACTACCAGGACCTGGGAGAGGGCCGGTTCCGGTCCACCATCCACGCCCAGGGAGCCTGGAATGTCCACGAACAGCACATGGCACCGGCATCCGGCCTTCTGGCGGACCTCCTGGAACGGCACCAGCCCCGGGAAGACATGCGGATGGCGCGGATCAGCTACGAGATCCTTGGCCTGATCCCGGGTGGGGAGTTCAGGATCCACACCACCACGCTGCGGCCCGGCAGGACCATCGAGCTGGTGCAGGCCGAACTGGTGGCCGGCGGCCGCACAGCGATCCGCGCCACCGGGTGGCGGATGCTGACCAGCGACACCGGTGAGGTGGCCGCCGTCGAGGACGCCGCCATTCCGGGCCCTGACGAATGCAAGCCTTATGACGGCTCCGCCGTCTGGCCCGGTGGCTACATCCGGTCCCTCGAAATGCGGGTGGCCGAAGGGCACCGGCCAGGGGCGGGGAAAGTGTGGCTGCGCACCGAACATCCGCTCACCGACCGCGCAGACAGCGGGGATTTCGCGCGCCTCATGGGACTGGTTGACACCGCCAACGGCATCGCCGCCCGGGTACCGCCCGGCAAGGACAGCTACGCTTTCCCCAACCTGGACCTGCAGATCCACATGTACCGCAGGCCTGAGGGGGAGTGGCTGGGGCTGGACAATGCCGTGTCGTTCGGCCGTGACGGGATCGGCCTCACGTCCACCGTGCTGCACGACCGGCAGGGCCCGTTCGGCCGTGCCGAACAGATCCTGACGCTTCGGAGGACGTGACCGGCAGCTATGGTGCCCTCCTGTATCGCTGAGTATCGTTGTATATCGTTCGCGATTGACAAAGGAGTTCATCATGCGTGCGTCATACCCTGCAGGCGGATTCGGTCCCGGTAATTTCGACGGGATGTGGCAGGCCGTCGAAGAGCTGAGGTCCAGGTTCGAAAAGCGGGTTGGAACCCGTGCCGGGAAAGGCGAGGTGAGGGCAGCCGTCCTGGCCCTGCTCGCTGAGCGGCCCATGCACGGTTACCAGATCATCCGTGAGATCGAGGAGCGCAGCGGCGGCAGCTGGAAGCCCAGCGCTGGTTCTGTCTATCCCACCCTGCAGCTGCTGGCCGATGAGGGAACCATCAGCGCCGAGGAATCCAACGGCCGGAAGATCTACTCCCTCACCGAAGCAGGCCGCGAGGAGGTGGCGGCCCACCACGGTGCTGCGCCCTGGGATCCGGCGGGCACCCAGTCCGGAACCGGAGTTGCTTCCCTCCCCAAGGCCGGGATCGAGCTGGCCCAGGCGGCAGCCCAGGTGGCCCGGATCGGTTCGCCGGAACAGGTGCAGCAGGCGGTGGCGGCGCTGGACGAGGCCCGGCGCCGGCTTTACGCCATCCTCGCCCAGGACTGACCCGGGTGGCGTCGACTGTCCAGGACAAGGCCGCCGACCCGCTGCCCACGCGCGAGCACCGGGGGCGCTACCGGCGCATCCTGGGCTTCGCCGCCCGGAACCTCGCCGCCACGTGGTGGTTCGAACTGTTCCTGCCGCGGATAGGACTCGGCCGGATCTCCGCGCGCACCCGCTCCAGCCGGATGGGCCGCTTCGCGCAGCGGTTCCACGACCTGGCCGTGGAACTCGGCGGCCTCATGATCAAGGTGGGCCAGTTCCTGTCCTCCCGGCTCGACGTCCTTCCACCGGAGATCACCAAGGAGCTGGAGGGGCTGCAGGACGAAGTGCCGCCGGTCTCCTTCCCGGCCATTTCTGCCCTGGCGGCACAGGAACTGGGGACACCACTGGCAGGCGTCTTCGCCACCGTGGACCAAACGCCCATCGCCGCTGCATCCCTGGGGCAGGCCCACCGGGCCCGCCTTAATGCCGATGACGCCGGGGACACGGGGCTCGATGCCGTGGTCCTGAAAGTGCAGCGCCCGGGCATTGGAGCCATCGTCGACGTCGACCTCGCCGCGCTCCGCAAGGTGGCCGGCTGGCTCAGCCACATCCGGCTCGTGTCCCGCAGGGCCGACATGCCGGCCCTTGTGGAGGAATTTGCCCAGACCAGCCTCCTGGAAATCGACTACCTGCACGAGGCCGTCAACGCAGAGCGATTCGCCGCGGATTTCGCCGGCGATGACCGCGTGGAGGTTCCGGGCGTGGTGTGGGAGCGGACCACCCGCCGCGTGTTGACGCTCGAGGACGTCACGGCCATCAAGATCACAGACGTCCGCGCCCTTCGTGCCGCCGGCATCGATCCCGCCCAGGTAGCGCCGGTGTTCGCATCCATCATGTTCGACCAGCTCTTCACCAATGGCTTCTTCCACGCCGACCCCCACCCGGGAAACATCTTCGTGACGCCCGTCCCTCCAGGGGCAGGGGAACTTGCATGGAAACTGACGTTCATCGACTTCGGCATGATGGGCGAGGTAACAGCCTCCACGCGCAGCGGGCTGCGGAAGCTGCTGATCGCCGCCGCTGCCCGCGACGGCAAGGGGCTTGTGGCGGCCATCAACGACGTGGGCGTTTTGATGCCGTCAGCCGACAGCGCGGGACTGGAGCGCGCCATGACACAGCTTTTTGCCCGCTTCGGCGGCATGGGCTTTGCCGAGCTGCGCGAAGTGGACCCGCGGGAGTTCCGCGATTTTGCCGTGGAGTTCGGCGACGTGGTCCGTTCGCTGCCGTTCCAGCTGCCGGAAAACTTCCTGCTGATCATCCGGGCCATGTCCCTCACATCCGGGGTGTGCAGTGCCCTCGACGAGCGGTTCAACCTGTGGGATTCGGTGGAACCCTACGCAGCTCAGCTGCTGCGGGACGAGCGCGGCAATGTGGTGCAGGATGTGGCCCGGCAGGCCATCGACGCCGCCGCCGTGGCCTTCCGCCTGCCCCGCCGGCTGGACGCCCTGGCCACCCGGCTCGAGGAGGGATCACTGCAGGTAGCCGTTCCGCGGCTGGAGCGGCAGGGTGCCCGGCTGGAAAGGGCCGTGCGCCGCTCAGCCTCCGCCCTGGTCTTCGGCGCCCTGCTGCTCGCCGGCGCCATCGTCCGGGTCGACGACCTGGTGCTAAGCAATGTGCTGATGGCAGCATCGGCCTTGCCGCTTTTGCACGCACTGTGGGTGGGGCGCCGGGGGCGTTAAGGCGCGTGCCGCCGTCGGGCGTACCCTAGGTGTGGCCTGTCCGGCCGCTGCCATCGAACTTGTCGCCACCGAAACCGACGACGCCAAAGCCCAGGGAGCTTCGCAATGCAAAACACCGCTACCGGACTCCGCCCGCTCACCGTGGTGCGTCAGGACGTATCCCTTGGTGCGGGCCGCGACCTCGAATTTGGCCTCGAGCTTTTGGCCAGGGCCAGGAATGGCGGGATAGGGCCCACCCTGCGGCTGTACCGGCCCGCTCCCACTGTGGCGTTCGGGCAGCGGGACACCCGGCTGCCCGGCTTCGACGCCGCCGCCCGGGCCTGCCGGGAGAACGGCTTCGAGCCACTGGTCCGCAGGGCGGGGGGACGCGCTGCCGCTTACCACCAGGGCACCTTGGTGGTGGACCATATCGAACCGGACGCGGATGCCGTCGCCGGGTCCAAGGCGCGGTTCGGCTACTTCGGCGAACTTTTTGCTGCGGCGCTGCGCAGCGTGGGGGTGCAGGCAGCGGTGGGCGAGATCCCGGGAGAGTACTGCCCCGGGGAATTCAGCGTGCACGGCACCGACCCGCTGGACGGCTCACGGCGCGTGAAGCTGGTGGGAACTGCCCAGCGGGTGGTCTCCGGCGGATGGCTGTTCAGCTCCGTCATTGTGGTGGAGGATTCGGCCCCGATCCGCAAGGTCCTTACGGACAGCTACGCGGCACTGGGCCTGGACTGGGACCCTGCCACCGCCGGTGCGGCCAATGACCTGGTGCCCGGCCTGGATGTGGCAGCTGTTGAGCAGGCCCTGCTGGAAACATATGCGGGCCACGCCGCCCTGGAAACTGCCTCGTTCAGCAGCCTGGGGGCATGACCCGCAAAGAGTTGTGCGGCGCAGGTGGTTCTGGCTGATCAGGCGGCCAGGCGGCTCTTGACCTCGGCGGCTGACGGGTTGGTGGCTGCGGTGCCGTCCGGGAAGAGGACGGTGGGAACGGTCCGGTTGCCGCCGTTCAGCTGCTCCACGAGTTCGGCGGTGCCCTCCACCTCTTCGATGTTGATTTCGTTGTAGCCGATGCCCTGCGCATCGAGCTGCTTCTTCAGCCGGTTGCAATAGCCGCACCAGGTGGTGGAAAACATGGTGATGGTGCCGGATTCGGGGGTGAAGTCCACAGGGAGCTCCTATACGTCGCTTGGAAGGTTTCCTTACATTCAACCGTAGCGGGGCCGCCGGTATTCCCCGCTGCCGCAGTGCCTGGGCGGCGCCGCATGACACTTTATGGCGGCCGGTGGCAAGCTGGTGCCATGTGTGGACGCTACGTAATGGCCCGTGCCGTGGGGGACCTCCTGGCTGAGTTCGACGCCGAGCTGGAGGACGAGGTGAGCATTCCGCCGTCATGGAATGTGGCACCCACCGACGCCGTCCCCATAGTGCTGGAGCGCCTGAAGGAGGACAACGCCGGGCCCAGGCAGGTACGGCAACTGCATGTGGCACGCTGGGGCCTGGTCGCGTCCTGGGCGAAGGACCTGAAAATCGGGTCCAGCATGATTAACGCCCGCAGCGAATCGGTGCTGGAGAAACCGGCGTTCCGTAAAGCCGCGAAGTCACGTCGTTGTGCAGTTCCGGCCGATGGCTACTACGAATGGAAGCAGGGCCCCGGGAAGTCCAAGCAGCCGTATTACGTGCACCCTGGCCAGTACCACGGACTGGTTTTCGCCGGCCTCTATGAATGGTGGAAGGACCCGTCCCTGCCCGAGGGGGAGCCCGGGCGGTGGCTGCTGTCCACATCCATCCTCACCGCGGACACGCCTCCGCCGGGGACGGAGTCCACCATCTTTGGGAAGCTGACGGAACTGCACGACAGGGTGCCCCTGCCCATGGACAAGGCCACCATGGAAGCCTGGCTGGACCCCCACGCCGATGACGCAGCCGGCCTCGTGGACCTGGTGCGGTCAAGGGTCAAGGATGCCGCCGCCGACTGGCAGGTTGATTCCGTGGGAAAGGAAGTGGGCAATGTGCGCAACAACGGTCCCGAGCTGATCCGCCCGGTGGAGGCGCTGTTCTAGCAGCCCCGCTCAAGGCGCCCTGCCTTCACACGGTGACCGTACCGCCGTCGTCCACTGCCCAGGTGGGGTTGTAGGCCACCTCCCAGCGGAAGCCGTCGGGGTCGGCGAAGTACCCCGTGTAGCCGCCCCAGGGCTGGGTGACCGGTTCGGCGATGATGGCAGCGCCCGCAGCCGCTGCCTCCTCCATGATCCTGTCCACGTCCGCCGGACTTTCCACGTTATGGCTGAGGGTGATGCAGGGGACACCGGACGGCGGATTCGTGCCTGCTTCGGCCTGCATCTGGCGTGCGTCCCAGAGGGAGAGCACCAGGCCGTGGTTCACCTGGATGAACAGCACCTCCCCGGCCGCCTCCCGGTGGACCGGCCAGCCAAGGCCGTCAATGTAGAAGGCGCGCGAATCCGCAACGTTGCGGACACCGAGGGAGATAAAGTCGACTCTGGGCTCCATGCTTCGATACTGTCAGACGATGGCGACAATTCAAGGAAACGACAGGGATGCCCGGGCCGACAAGGAACAGCTCGCGGCCGTCCGGATTGCCGTTGACGAGGTGGATGAGCAGATTGTCACCCTCATTGCCCGCCGCGAACGGCTGATCAGGATTGCCGGAACCCTCAAGGGGGATGACGCCGAGGTGCGCGCCCCCGGACGGGTGGAGCGCATCATTGAGCATGTCCGTTCCGCTGCGGAGAAAAAGGACATCGACCCGGACATCGTGGAGTCAACGTACCGGGCCATGATCTCCGCGTTCATTGAACTTGAACTGCGGATCCACAAAGAAAACAGCTGAACTTTAAAGTGTTGGTGGAGGGGGCTACAGGGCCTCCTCCACCGGCACTCCGTGCTGGAACTCCCGTCCGTCCGCCTCGCTGAAGGCAGAGATGACGTGCCCCTTTCCCAGCCCATCCAGCGCTGAAAGGGGAAAGCTCCCGGTAATGCTGTTGTCCGAATGGGACACCCCGGACAGGTCGTAATCCTCCTCGACCCCCTGGTCCCGGTTGAACGAGTAGCAGGCGATTGCCTCCCCGTTCATGAATTCAATGCACAGCCGCCGCTGGAATGAATAGTCCGGCGAGGCTCCCATCAGCCCCACCACGTAGGCGCCGGATTCCGGAATGGCGCCGTCGATATCGAACGTGGCAAGGATGGTGGAGTCCTGGGCCTTGATGCTTGCCTGCTTTAGGAGTGCGTCATCGGTACTCATGCCAACATCCTGCTCCCTGCCGCACGCTCCGTCCACCCCCGCCTATGTTTTGCTGCAGACGCGGCGTAGACTGGCAGTATTCGAATACATGTTCGAATAACCATTCCAGGTTTACCGTCCGGGGAGGCGCCATGGGCATGTTCAGCGAGTCCGTTGACGTGGTGTGCTCCGCTGCGGGCCAGCCGGAATCCCTCACCTGGGCAGGCCGGTCCTACACGGTCTGCGCCGAACCTGTCCGGTGGTACGAACGCCGGCAATGGTGGGCGGAGGACGCCAGGGCTCCATTGGGAAGCGGGCAGGGCGTGGTGGACCACGAAATCTGGCGCATCCAGGTGATCCCAAGCCGGAAGCCACCCCGCCCCGGGGGTCCCAATGATCCTGCCGGTGCAGAAACCCTCACCCTTGACCTGTCCCGCCACATCCCCAGCGGCCGATGGCGGCTGCTGCGGATCCATGACGCGCTACGCCCCAGAACTGCCTGAAACAGAACAGCATGAGCTTCACCCACCTACACGTTTCCACAGCATTCAGCGCCCACTACGGCGTCTCCTGGCCGGAGGAGCTGGCCATGGCAGCCGCCGCGGACGGGGCTACTGCCCTTGCCTGCACCGACAGGGATGGCCTGTATGGCACCATCAAGCACCTCAAGGCCTGCATGGCTGCCGGCATCGATCCCATTGTGGGGGTGGACCTGGCAGTCTTTGACGACGACGGCGATCACCGCACGCAGGTAGCCGGCCGGGTGGTGGTGCTGGCCAGGGGCAATAACAACGGTGCCGGTTACCGTGCGCTCTGCAGGCTGGTATCCGATGCCCACGCCAGGACATCGGGGAAGGCCGGGGGAGCGGTCCCCGCGGCAGTCACCCGCGCCGAACTTGCCTCCCGCACCCTGGACCCCCAAACCCTCAAGCCGGTGCTGACCGTCCTGCTCGGACCTGACTCAGACGTCGGAAGGGCCATGGGTGGGCGGCGGTACCTGCGCCCCCGAACCCTGTTCAAGCAATGGATCGACGCCATGCCCGCTGGAACAGTGGTGGCGGAAATCGTCTCCCAGCTCAGCGCACCGGGTACCTCGTTCAGCACGGCCCATGCCGTCCGCATGCTCAGGCTCGCCGAGGAGCACCATGTACCTGCCATCCTCACCAATGCCGTCCGCTACTGCGCTGCCGATGGAGCCCCAACTGCCGACGTCCTGGACTCTGCCAGGACCTTGAAGTCCCTACCGGAACTGGCAGGAGAGCCGCTGCTGCAGCCAACCGGACAGGGATGGCTTAAAACCGGGGAGCACATGCTGGCCCTGGGGAAGGAGATCATTTCCGCTGCAGGTTATGGTGCCGCGGACCTCAAGCAGCTGATGGCCCAGACCGAGGCGCTCGCCGATCTTTGCCGGATCGACCCCACCACCGATATGGGCTGGAAACAGCCAGTTGTCCCTGAGGCGTCAGTCATTGGCATCAACCAGGATCCGCACGCCGAACTCATCCAGCGCTGCCATGCGGGAATCGGCAGGCGGTTCCCCGGTGTCAGCGGCAAGGCAGAGAAGGACATGCTGTTTCGGCTTGACCATGAACTGGGCATCATCAACAACCTCGGATTTTCCTCCTACTTCCTCACGGTGGCGGAGGTGTCCCGGATGATCCAGGACATGGGGGTCAGGGCGGCTGCCAGGGGATCGGGGGCCTCCAGCCTGGTCAACTACCTGATTGACGTCAGCCATGTGAACCCCCTCCAGCACGACCTCATTTTCGAACGGTTCCTTTCCAACGACCGCGCCACCCTTCCGGACATCGACATCGACGTCGAAAGCGCTGAACGCCACAACGTCTACCGGCGGATCTTCGAGCGGTTCGGGTCAGAGCGGGTCACCCTGATGAGCATGCAGAACGGATACCGGGCGCGGGGGGCAGTGCGCGACGCCGGGCTGGCGCTGGGTATGGACGACGGCGAGGTGGGGGAGATCGCCAAGCAGCTGTGGCGGTTTTCGGCCCGGAAGTTCCGGGAGGCGTTGCAGGAAAAGCCCGAGCTCCGGGAGTTTGCCGGCAGGGTTGAACAGCGCGATGCCGATGGCAACCAGCAGCTGGACCTGCTGGTGGATCTGACTGAACGCCTGGACCGGCTCCCCCGCCACATCTCCATGCACCCCTGCGGCGTGATCCTGGGTGATGCCACGCTCCTGGACCGCACCCCGGTCCAGCCAAGCGGGCTTGGCCTGCCCATGAGCCAGTTCGATAAACACGACATGGACCCCATGGGCATGCTCAAACTCGATGTCCTGGGTGTCCGCATGCAAAGCGCAATGGCTTTCGCCGTCCGGGAGATAATACGCATCCACCCCACCAAAAAGGACGTGGTGGCAGCGGGCAGGCACCCACTGGGACCCGATGGCACCGGCCCGGACTACATTGCCGGGGACGGCCGGATCGACCTCAACGCCGTCCCCCTTGACGATGAACCAACCTATGAACTGATCAGGAGCACGCACACCCTGGGTTGCTTTCAGATTGAATCCCCCGGGCAACGGGAACTGATCGGAAAGATGGCGCCCCGGGAATTCAACGACCTCATCATCGATATTTCCCTGTTCCGCCCCGGGCCGATGAAATCGGACATGGTGCGGCCCTTCCTGGAACACCGCCACGGATTTGCCCCTGAGGTTTATCCGCACCCGGACCTCAAACCCGTGCTGCAGGAAACCCATGGGGTCACGGTCTTCCACGAACAGATCCTGAAAACCCTCGACATCATGACCGGTTGCGGGCTGGCCAAGGCCGACGAGTTCCGCAGGGCGTTGAGCAACGAGGCGGGGGAAGCGCAGGTGGAGGAATACTTCCGGCGCCACGCGAAGGTGAGGGGGTACACCCCCGAGGTAGTGGACAAGGTATGGGGGACGTTGAAGTCCTTTGCCAGTTTCGGCTTCTGCAAGGCCCATGGCGCTGCCTTCGCGGTTCCCACCTACCAGTCCGCCTGGCTCAAAACACACCATCCCGAAGCTTTCCTGGCGGGCTTGTGGGAGCACGATCCGGGGATGTACCCCAAACGGCTTCTGGTGGCTGAAGCCCGGCGGCTGGGCATCCCCATCGTTCCCCTGGACATCAACAGGAGCAAAGCCGAGTACCGGGTGGAGCGGATCGAATCCGGCAAGGACACCGGCAAGCTGGGAATCCGGCTCAGCCTGAACGGGATCTACGGGCTGTCGGCCGCCGAATTGAAGCGGATCGTGGCGGGGCAGCCTTATGATTCGCTGGCCGACCTTCGGGCGCGCTCGCGGCTTAGCAAGCCAAACATCCGGCGCCTTGCCCAGTTAGGTGCCTTTGATTCCCTGCACCGGGAAGCAGGAGGTCCGGCCAACCGCGCGGACCTGGTGCAGCACCTGCAGCAGCTCCAAACCGCCAACGGAACCCGCAAGGGCGTGGAGGTGCTGGAGGGGCAGCTGGCCCTTCCCCTGGGCGACATCGAACTAAGGAACATCAAGCCCAGGCTTCCCGCCCCCACGCTGGTGGAAAACGTCAGGGCAGAACTTGACCTCATGGCCGTAGATGTCAGCACCCACCTGATGGAAAGCCACCGCCCCATGCTGGAAAGGCTCGGCGTCACCACAGCGGACAAGCTTCTTAGCATGCGCAACGGCACAGAAGTACTGGTGGCAGGAGTGCGCGTGGCAACCCAAACGCCTCCCATGCGCGGCGGCAGGAGGGTAGTTTTCATCAGCATCGACGACGGCACAGGCTGTGTTGATTCGGTCTTCTTCCATGAGGCCCAGGAAAGCGCCGGACCGCTCCTGTTCGGCACCCGCCTGCTGCTGATCCGCGGCACCACCCGAAGGACCGGTCCACGGGGCATCAGCCTGAGTGCAAGCATGGCATGGGACCTCAGCAGGACGGAGACACTGCCCTTCCCTGAGGCCGCGACGGCGGGCGGCGGGGACGTGGCCCATCCCCTGGATGGCATCAGCAGGACGCTGGCGATCACCGGTTTTAACGGGTGAGCCTGCAGTTTTTGCCGGGTGGGCATGCAGTGCGGCGCGTTGGTCGGCCCTCACAGGAACCGATAGCATTGACGGTGGCTGGCTGTGGTCCCCGTATGCCACAAGCTATGAAGCCTCAACTTTGAATAGGAGACACCCGTGTCAGATGCCCAGCAGATCACCCTTCTCGTCGATGGCGAAGAGACCAAGGTGACTACCGGGACAACCGGTGCGGAACTCTTCTTTGAGCGCCGCGACGTTGTCGTGGCCCGCGTTAACGGCGAGCTGAAGGACCTTGACCAGGAGCTTCCCGAAGGCGCCGAGGTGGAAGGCGTCACCATTGATTCGCCCGACGGCCTGAACGTCCTGCGCCACTCCACCGCCCACGTCATGGCCCAGGCAGTGCAGCAGCTGCGCCCCGACGCCAAGCTCGGCATTGGCCCCTACATCACCGACGGCTTCTACTTCGACTTCGACGTTGCCGAGCCGTTCACCCCCGAGGACCTCAAAACCCTCGAAAAGATGATGCAGAAGATCGTCAACCAGAACCAGAAGTTCGTCCGCCGCGTCGTCACCGAGGACCAGGCCCGCGAAGCGATGAAGAACGAGCCCTACAAGCTCGAGCTGCTGGGTAAGAAGAACGACGCCGCCGAGGCCGGGGAAGGCGTGAACGTTGAGGTGGGTGCCGGCGACATCACCATCTACGACAACGTGGAACGCAAGGAAGGCGCCACCGTCTGGTGCGACCTCTGCCGTGGCCCGCACCTGCCCAACACCAAACTCATCTCCAACGCCTTCGCCCTGACCCGTTCCTCGTCGGCCTACTGGCTGGGTAACCAGAAGAACCAGCAGCTGCAGCGCATCTACGGCACCGCCTGGCCCACCAAGGAAGCCCTGAAGGCCTACCAGGAGCGCATTGCCGAGGCCGAACGCCGCGACCACCGCAAGCTGGGCTCCGAACTGGACCTGTTCTCCTTCCCGGACGAGCTGGGTTCAGGACTGCCTGTCTTCCACCCCAAGGGCGGCATTATCCGCAAGGAGATGGAGGACTATTCCCGCCAGCGCCACGTCGAGGCCGGCTACGAGTTCGTCTACACCCCCCACATCACCAAGGGGCACCTGTACGAGGTCTCCGGCCACCTGGACTGGTACAAGGACGGTATGTTCCCGGCCATGCATGTGGATGCCGAACTCAATGAGGACGGCACCGTACGCAAGCCCGGCCAGGACTACTACCTGAAGCCGATGAACTGCCCCATGCACAACCTCATCTTCCGCTCCCGCGGCCGGTCCTACCGCGAGCTGCCCCTGCGGCTGTTCGAATTCGGTTCGGTGTACCGGTACGAGAAATCCGGTGTGGTGCACGGCCTCACCCGTGTGCGCGGCATGACACAGGACGACGCCCACATCTACTGCACCCGCGAGCAGATGAAGGATGAGCTCACCAAGACCCTCAACTTCGTCCTGGCCCTGCTCAAAGACTACGGGCTGAACGACTTCTACCTGGAACTGTCCACCAAGGACCCGGAAAAGTACGTCGGCGACGACGCCACCTGGGAGGAAGCCACCAGGACCCTTGCCGAGGTGGCCCAGGAGTCCGGACTGGAGCTCGTGCCGGATCCGGGTGGAGCAGCCTTCTACGGCCCGAAGATCTCGGTGCAGGCCAAGGATGCGCTGGGCCGTACCTGGCAGATGTCCACCATCCAGCTGGACTTCAACCTGCCCGAACGCTTCGAACTGGAGTTCCAGGCCGCCGATGGCAGCCGCCAGCGCCCCGTGATGATCCACCGCGCCCTGTTTGGCTCAGTGGAGCGGTTCATGGGCGTCCTCACCGAGCACTACGCCGGTGCGTTCCCCGCCTGGCTGGCTCCGGTCCAGGTGGTGGGCATCCCGGTTGCCGAAGCGTTCAACGAGTACATGTTCGACGTCGTCGATCAGCTTAAGGCCGCTGGTATCCGCGCCGAGGTGGACACCACCTCCGACCGGTTCCCCAAGAAGATCCGCACCGCCAGCAAGGACAAGATCCCGTTCGTGCTCATCGCAGGTGGCGACGATGCGGAAGCAGGAGCGGTGTCGTTCCGGTTCCGGGACGGAAGCCAGGACAACGGCGTGCCGGTGGAGGAAGCCGTCAAACGGATCACCGACGCCGTCCGCAACCGGACCAGCTAGCCGAACGGAAGCAGCACAGTGCAGGAGAACACAGGCGCAGGTTATCCAGGCGATGACGGCGTTACCGACTATTTTGCCCTCGCCGGTGTCCCGGACGCCTTCCAGCGCCTGTGGACTCCGCACCGCATGGCCTACATCAAGGGCGGGCAGCACCAGTTCAAGAACGAAAACGACTGCCCGTTCTGCGTGGGCCCCGCCCGCACGGACGAGGAAGCGCTCATTGTCTACCGCGGCCGGACCTGCTATGTGGTGCTGAACCTGTTCCCCTATAACCCGGGCCACCTGCTGGTCTGCCCGTACCGGCACATCCCGGACTACACGGACCTCACGGTTGAGGAAACAGCAGAGTTCGCCGAACTCACCCAGACGGCCATGCGGGTCCTCCGCAAAGTCTCCAATCCCGGCGGCTTCAACCTGGGCATGAACCAGGGTTTGGTGGGGGGTGCCGGAATCTCTGCGCACCTGCACCAGCACATCGTTCCGCGGTGGGGCGGGGACGGCAACTTCTTCCCCATCATCGCCCAGACCAAGGCCATCACCCAGACCCTTGATGAGGTCCGGCAGCAGGTTGCCGACGCCTGGCCCGGGGAGTCGGATGCTGAATAGGCATGCCCGCGGCTTCTTCACCGCGGTGTTTACCCCGCTGGCCCGCTGGCTCCTGAAGATCGGTGTTTCCCCGGACGCGGTGACCATTCTTGGCACTGCAGGGGTTGCGGCGGGAGCCCTCGTGTTCTACCCCCTGGGTCAGCTCTTCTGGGGCACCCTCTTCATCACGGCGTTCATTTTCTCCGACGTGCTGGACGGCATCATGGCCCGAATGCAGGACGCGAAGAGCCGCTGGGGAAACTTCCTTGACTCCACCCTGGACAGGATCGCCGATGGCGCCCTGTTCGCCGGCGTGTCCGTTTGGTTCTTCACCGGGGGCAACAACACCGCCATCGCCGTCTCCGCCCTGCTGTGCCTTGTCCTGGGCATGGTGGTTTCGTATGCCAGGGCCAAGGCCGAATCCCTGGGGTTCACAGCGAACGTGGGCATTGCAGAACGTGCTGAACGCCTGGTATCCGTGCTGGTGGTCACCGGCCTGACCGGCCTTGGACTCCCGCCGGTGGTCCTGCTGGTGACGCTGGTACTGCTTGCGGTGGCGAGCCTCGTGACGGTGGTGCAGCGCATCGTTTCCGTCCGCCGGCAGGCCTTGGCGGAACCCACGCCCGCTGATTAAGCATGATTAAGCCGGGCACGCGGCGGGGGACTAGTATATAAGTGCCCGGTCAAGGGACCCGGCAACCCGTGCGTGCACCCCCGGCAGCTGCCGCCGCATGCCCGGCGAAGATCATCTGTCTACCCATAGGGGTTTTTGTGTCTACACCTGATGTAAGCAACGAGGCCGGTTCGTCCGCGAACAGCGTCACGGGCAGCAGCCGCGTGAAGCGCGGCATGGCCGAGATGCTCAAGGGCGGCGTCATCATGGACGTCGTCAACGTCGAGCAGGCCCGCATCGCCGAAGACGCCGGTGCCGTGGCAGTCATGGCGCTGGAGCGTGTTCCGGCCGATATCCGCGCCCAGGGCGGCGTGTCCCGTATGTCCGATCCGGACATGATCGACCAGATCATCGATGCCGTGTCCATCCCGGTCATGGCCAAGGCCCGCATCGGCCACTTCGTCGAGGCCCAGGTCCTGCAGTCCCTCGGCGTTGACTACATCGACGAGTCCGAGGTCCTGACCCCGGCCGACTACATCAACCACATCGACAAGTGGAACTTCAAGGTTCCCTTCGTCTGCGGTGCCACCAACCTCGGTGAGGCCTTGCGCCGCATCAACGAAGGCGCGGCCATGATCCGCTCCAAGGGCGAGGCCGGTACCGGCGACGTCTCCAACGCCACCGGCCACATGCGCAAGATCCGCTCCGAGATTGCCCGGCTCTCCTCCCTGCCCGAGGACGAACTGTACGTCGCGGCCAAGGAACTGCAGGCCCCCTACGAACTGGTCAAGGAAGTCGCCGCAGCCGGCAAGCTTCCCGTGGTCCTGTTCACCGCAGGCGGCATCGCCACCCCCGCTGACGCTGCCATGATGATGCAGCTCGGCGCCGACGGCGTCTTCGTCGGTTCCGGCATCTTCAAGTCCGGCAACCCGGCCCAGCGCGCCGCCGCCGTCGTCAAGGCCACCACCTTCTTCGACGACCCGGACGTCATCGCTAAGGCCTCCCGCGGCCTGGGCGAAGCCATGGTGGGCATCAACGTCGACGAGATCCCCCAACCGCACCGTCTCGCTGAGCGCGGCTGGTAACTCTCTCCTCGCGTCCTCTTGGGGCGCCGGACGGCGCTGATCCTCTGCGTGCTATTCCCCGCGCCCCGTTGGCGGCTTTGTCGACGGTCCGGGCGCGGGGGCCCTTTTACGCACGCTGCCGGATCAGCCCCGCCTCTCGTTTGGCTAGTCGCCAACCGCGGTAACTTACGACGCCGGTTCCTCACCTTCTCTGGTGGGGGACCGGCGTCGTCCGTTTTTTAGGTCTCTTCTGGAACCGTCGATTGCTCCGTACTTGTCGTTTTCGGGGCTCAAAACGACAAGTACTCAGCAATCGATGGGGGTTATTCGAGGCCGCGGCGCTTTAGCAGGGGCTCGAGCCGTGCTTCGCGGCCTCTCAGGGTCCGGAAGGACTCCAGGGGGTCGCGGCTGTTGCCGCGGCTGAGGAGTTCCTGGCGGAAGCGTTCGCCGTTGCTCCTGGAGAGGCCGCCGTTCTCGGTGAACCAGTCCACCGTCTCTGCGTCCAGCACTTCACTCCAGATGTAGGAGTAGTAGCCGGCCGCGTAGCCTGCCCCGGCGAAGATGTGCTGGAAGTAGCCGGTCCGGTACCGCGGCGGGATCAGCGGGTGGGCGATACCTGCCGCAGCGAGGGCCTTCGCCTCAAACTCCACGGCATCGTCCGGCACCTCACCAGGTTCCAGCGTGTGCCAGGCGAGGTCGAGCAGGGCTGCGCCCAGGTATTCGGTGGTTGCAAAGCCTTCGCCCCACAGCCGGGATTCGTTGAGCCGGTCCACAATGTCCTGCGGAAGTGGGTCCCCGGTGACGTGGTGGCGGGCGTAGTTGGACAGTACCTGCGGCCACATGATCCACATCTCGTTGACCTGCGAGGGGTACTCCACAAAGTCCCGCGGCACGGAAGTGCCGGAGAAGCGGGGATAGGTGACGTTGGAGAACAGGCCGTGCAGGGCGTGGCCGAACTCGTGGAACAGGGTCCGCAGCTCGTCCAGGCTTAGAAGGGTAGGCTCGCCGGCCGGAGGCTTGGAAATATTGAGCGTGTTGATCACCACTGACTGGGTGCCCAGCAGGGCGGACTGGTCCACCAGCGAGTTCATCCACGCGCCACCCCGCTTCGACTCACGCGCGTAGTAGTCGCCGAGGAACAGGCCCAGGCTGGCGCCGTCCTCATTCAGGACCTCCCAGATGCGCACATCCGGATGGTACGCCTGGAGATCAGCCCTCTCCTGGAAGGTGATGCCGTACAGCGACGTTGCAGCAAAGAACACGCCGTCGGTAATGACCCGGTCGAGTTCGAAGTAGGGGCGGAGCGCCTGTTCGTCCACGTCGTACTTCTCCCGCCGCACCTTCGCGGAATAGTAGGCCCAGTCCCATGCTTCCAGCGGGTGGCCGGCAACCTCGGCCAATGCGGCCGCCTCGGCATCGGCGTTGCGGACAGCGGCCGGCGCCATCCGGTTGAGCATGGTCCGGATTGCCTCGAAGTCCGGGGCCGTCTGCCGGTCGGCCACAAGCTCGGCGTAGTTGGCGAAACCCAGCAGCTGCGCCTTTTCCGCCCGAAGGCCGGCCATCTCCCTGGCGGGGTCCAACACATCCAGGCTGCCGCCGTCACTGCCCCTGGCCACGGATGCTTCGAACAGACGACGGCGGACGTCCCGGTTTTCGAGCGAGGCCAGGGCAGGCTGATTGCCGGGTTGGATCAGGGTGAGCAGGTATTTTTCGTCGTGCCCGGCGGCGCGGGCAGCTTCGGCGGCGCTGGCGACGTCGTCGGCGGGCAGGCCCGCCAGGTCATTGACGTCCTCCAGCAGCAGGGCCGCGGATTTCATTCCCTCTTTGACCCGTTGGCCGAACTCGGTGCCCAGCCGGGCCAGCCCGGCGTTGATGGCCCGCAGCCGCTCCTGGCCCGGTCCGTCCAGCTGGATGCCTGACTGGCGGAACTCCCTGAGGTACTCGTCCACCAGCCGGATGGATTCGGGATCATGGCCGGCCGTATCAATAGCCGCAAAGCGCTCAAACAGCCTCCTGTTGAGGTACACCTCGTCCTGGTGCGAGGAGAACCGAGGCGACAGCACCGTTTCCAGTTCCCTGATCTGCTCAGACGCGTCGGCCGACACCAGGGTAAAGAATGCCGCCGCTGCCCTGTTCAGGAGCTGTCCGGAGCGTTCCATGGCGAGGGCCGTGTTCTCAAACGTGGCCGGTTCCGTGCTGTTGGCGATGGCCTGGATCTCGTCCAAGTGGGAAGCCAGACCCGCTTCGATGGCCTCGCCGTACTGCTCCGGAGTGAGCGCCGTGAAAGGTGGAAGGCCGTAGGGCAGGGGACTGGCGGTGAGGAGGGGGTTCGTCATGGGGTAAACCTTTCACAGCGGGGCACGCTTCTCAATCACCGCCAATGGCGGCGTCCTCCCAGCCGGCATCCCTACAATTGCCGCTAGGTAGTCCGGCCAGGACTGCAACCAGTGCGCCCAGCAGGGCAAACGCCCAGTTCGGGAAATGACGAAGGAGATCGGGGCCCATGACCAAAGGTGGCACAAGGCCCGGGACGACCTTCGTGGGCATACCGTTCCGGTGGCTGGGACCGGGCGTGGTCATGCTGCTCGTGGGGGCGTACGGCATCTTCTGGTACCTGGCGCGTCCCGAGAACGAGCCCCTCACGGGCTACATAGGGCAGCTTTTCGGCGGCGAGTCCGTGCTGCTGTATTCGATCGCACTGGTGCTGGTCAGTACCCTTCCCCTTGTCGAGCCTGTCTTCGGCGGCATTGACCACGCTGCCATCTGGCACCGCAGGGCGGCGATTACGGCAACGATTTTGCTGCTGCCGCACATCGAGCTCGCGGCCAACCCCGAGGCTACCAGCCTGGGAAAAACCCTGGCCGTGGTGGCCATCTGCGGCCTGGCGGCGCTGGTGGTGTGGGCAATCCTGCCGCGCTGGCGCACCATGCTTCCGGCACCCATCCGGCGGCTGGTGGTTGCCGCTCTCCAGTCCAAGCCGGTCCAGGTGGCGGTCCGGCTGGTGGGCGGCTACGAGCGGTGGCGGGGCTTCCACCGCCTGACCGGCTTGTTCCTGGCCGCTGGATTCCTGCACGGCCTGCTCGATGCCAGCGCATTCGACGCGGTGCCCGGACTGCGGTGGAGCTACGTGGCCATCGGCGGAACGGGCCTGGCTTTCTATGCCTACCGGGAACTGCTGGCGCGCCGCTTCCTGCCGCATCACGACTATCAGGTGGCAGGAGTCCGGCCGGTTGCTGCCGACCTGGTGGAAGTGGCACTGCGTCCCCTGGGCCGGCCGTTGACTTTCAAGCCCGGCCAATTCGCCATGGTCTACCTCGAAACGGCCGACGGCTGGCAGCGCCACCCGTTCTCCATCTCAGGGCCGGCCCCGGAGGGTGGAATCAGTATCACGGTGAAGGCACTTGGAGACCACACCACCAAGCTCCCCGACGTGGTCCAGCCAGGCATGCCGGCGGTTGTGGGTGGTCCCTACGGCCGGTTCGACCGGCACCGCGGCACTGCACACCAGGTCTGGATCGCGGGAGGGGTGGGAATTACACCGTTCCTCAGCTGGCTGCGCGCCTTGGACAGGGAGCCTGATGCGGAACTTCAGGAGGAGGTCCACTTCTTCGTCACTTCGGCCGGGCGTTCCCCGTTCGCCGATGAGATCCTTGCCGTGGCCCGCAACCATCCCAGGCTTACCGTGCACCTGGTGGACACGGCGGCGGACGGCCGGCTGACCCCGGAATCGGTCCTGGCGTCTGTGGGCGGCGAACCAGCTCGGCTGTCAGTCTTCATGGGCGGACCGGATGCCATGCTGCGGCAGTTCCGGAAAGCCTTCCAGGCGGCAGGCGTCCGCCGGGCCAACATCCACCGCGAGTACTTCCAGTGGCGTTGAGGCGCCACTGAAGCCGCCCAGTTTCGCAAGCGATCCGGCAGGGGCCGTCGCAGCTCAGCGGGGGCGGCGGGCAGCGTGCTCCCGGGCCAGGACTGCGTAGGTGTCGTCGGGATTGCCGGGCGAGAAGCTGCCGAACCTGCGCTCCGCAGCCGTACGGATGAGGAAGTCCGCGATGGCCGGGTTCTTGGGCAGCAGCGAGCCATGCAGGTAGCTGGCAACGATGTTGCGGTAGCGGGCACCCTCATGGCCGTCGTTGCTGTTGTTTCCCGTGCCTTTGGCCACCGTACCGAGCGGCCGGACCCTGTCGCCCAGCGTCGTCTGTCCGCTGTGGTTTTCGTAGCCCAGGACTTCGCCGAACTCCGTGGTTGAGACCTTGACGTTGCCGATCAGGCGCTCATCGGTGCCGTGCGTTTCCACGTCCAAGACACCGATACCGGGAATGACGGCGCCCGTGCGGGTCTTGAAGAACCGTCCGAAGAGCTGGTAGAGGCCGCAGATGACCAGCATGGGCGCGCCGTCCTCGGCCAATTCCTTGAGTTCCCCTGCCCGGGACTGCAGGTCGTCCTGGATCACCAGCTGCCCGCTGTCCTGCCCGCCGCCGCCCACAATGATGTCCACGCCGTCAGGGAAGGGATCGCCAACGTTGTACTCGAGCAGTTCCGGGGTGTAGCCGTGCCACTGGATGCGGCGCTGCAGCACCAGCGCGTTGCCCCAGTCGCCGTAAATGTTCATGTCGCGGGGATAGAGCTGGACCACGCGGAGGGTGCCCTTGGACCCGCCGTCCGCCGTCGCTGCTTGTGCCGGATTCACGAGACAACCTCCACGGTGGTGATTTTGGACAGCTCGCGGCGGATGGCAAGCATCGCCGTGTAGGTGCAGAAGATCCGCTTCGGCTTGCCCCGGCCTTCCCTGACGAAGGCGGCCAGGGCGGCGGGGATCTCCGTTTCCACGGCTCCGACGGGAACCTGGTCGTACTGCAGCCGGAGCGCCATGTCGTAGGCCCGCGACCCGGTGATCATGTCCACACCGCCCTCGCGGAGCGAGTCGAACTCGACGTCCCAGAGCCAGGACATGTCCCGGCCGTCCGCGTAGTTGTCGTTGATGGCGACCATGGTGGCGTAACCGGCGGCAGGGAAGGATTTCAGGCCCAGCCGGAAACCGCTGGGGTTCTTCACCAGCACCAGGTCCAGCGGCTGGCCGTCCACCGTAAGGCTTTCACCGCGGCCAAAGGCGGGGGCCACCTTGGACAATGCCTCGAGAAGGGTGGCGTGGTCGGCCGTGGCGGCGCCCGCGCCGCAGATGCTGCGGGCCAGGGTCAGGGCCGCAGCGGCATTGAAGATGTTGTACACGCCGCGCAGCTTCATCGCCGTGGTGACCGTATCGCCGTCGTACTCAAACTCGGCGTTGTCCGCGCCCACTTTCCGGAGCACGACGTCGGCCGCCGGCTTTTCCGGCAGGCCCGCCGGGGCGGGACTACCGGGAACGGCCCGCATGTCGTCGTCGTTGGGAAAGGTCCCCAGCAGGGAGTCGTCAAGGCCGAAGTACTTGACCTCCTGGCCCGTGAGGGTGTCCGCGATCCGGGCCACCCGGGGATCCTCTCGGTTGAGGACTACGGTTCCGGTGGTCTTGGCGGCGATGTGCTGCAGGAGCTGCGCGGTCTTGTCGATCTCGCCAAAACGGTCCAGTTGGTCGCGCAGCACGTTAAGGAGGAGGCAGTACCGGGGCGGGACACTGTTCACGAAGTGGACTGCGTGGGCTTCGTCGAGTTCCAGGACGGCAATGTCCGCGTCCAGCCTGCCGCGCCAGTCCACCTCACCCAGGAGGGCTGCCGCCACGCCCCGCGTGAAGTTGCTGCCGGTGCGGTTGGTGAAGACCTTCAGGCCCTGGCTTTCCAGCAGTTCCACCACCATTTTGGTGGTCGTGGTTTTGCCGTTAGTGCCGCTGACCACCGCCACACCGTGCGGCAGGGTGGTGAGCGTGCGCCGCATGAAGCCGGGGTCGATTTTCTCGACCACCAGGCCCGGCAGGGCGGACCCGCCGCCCCGCAGCCGGGACACCCTGCGGACCAGCTTGCCGAGCGGAACACTGTAGAAGACCATGTTTTGAATATATCCCAGCAGCGGCATGCAACCGCTGCCCGCAGGACGTGTGCGGCAGCGGCTGCACGGCCCGGGCCGTATGCTGGAAAGATGACAAACCCCCCATCTGCTGCCCAGGCGCGCGTGGGGTCAGGCCTGAAAATCGGTGTCCTGGCCCTCCAGGGCGACTTCCGTGAGCACCTGCGTGCCGCGGAAGCCACAGGCGCCCAAGCCGTGCCCGTGCGCCGTCCGGAGGAACTGGACGGTCTGGACGGCCTCATCATTCCCGGCGGCGAGTCCACCACTATCGATAAGCTGGCCCGGGCCTTTGACCTTGCCGACCCCCTCCGCAAGTACATCGGCGAGGGCCTGCCCGTGTACGGCTCCTGTGCAGGCATGATCCTGCTCGCGTCCGACATTGCAGATCCGGCGACCGATCTCTCCGGTGCGCCCCAGCAGACCTTCGGCGGCCTCGACATCACTGTCCGCCGCAACGCTTTTGGCCGCCAGCGCGAGTCCTTCGAAACCGACCTGGACTTCAAGGGCCTGGACTTCAGCGCCACGGAATCGGGCGTGGAACCGGTCCATGCAGTCTTCATCCGCGGCCCTTGGGTGGAGCGGGTGGGGGAGGACGTGGAGATCCTCGCGCAGGTGGAGCCGGCGGACCCCGGCCAGGCCTCCCACGCTGCCCAGCTGCCGGGGGCGGCTAGAATTGTGGCAGTGCGTTCCGGCCAGCTGCTGGCCACCTCCTTCCATCCGGAAGTGACCGGCGAAAAACGCGTACACGAACTGTTTATCCGAATGATCAGAGGAGAAGCGTAAAGCATGTCAGGCCACTCCAAATGGGCAACGACCAAGCACAAAAAGGCGATCATTGACAGCCGCCGCGCAAAGTCGTTCGCCAAGCTGATCAAGAACATCGAAGTTGCCGCCCGGATGGGCGGGCCGGACCTCGCCGGCAACCCCGGCCTGGAACTTGCGGTGACCAAGGCGAAGAAGACCTCGGTTCCCAACGACAACATCGACCGCGCCATCAAGCGCGGCGCCGGCCTTACCGGTGAAGTGGTCGATTACACCGAGATCATGTATGAGGCCCGCGGCCCCCAGGGTTCCGCCCTGCTGATTGAGTGCCTTACCGACAACAAGAACCGGGCAGCCTCCGAGGTCCGCCTGGCCATCTCCCGTAACGGCGGCACCATCGCCGATCCCGGCTCCGTGAGCTACCTCTTCACCCGCAAGGGTGTGGTCAACCTGCCCAAGAACGGCCTGAGCGAGGACGATGTCCTGATGGCCGTCCTCGACGCCGGAGCCGAGGAGGTCAAGGACAACGGGGAGACGTTCGAAATCCACTCGGAACCGGGCGACCTGCAGGCTATCCGTGAAGCGCTGAAGGAAGCCGGCATTGAATACGACACGGACGAAGTGGAGTTCGTGCCCTCGATGCAGGTGGAGCTGGATGTTGACGGCGCCCGCAAGTTCCTGAAGCTGGCCGACGCCCTCGAGGACCTCGACGACGTCCAGAACGTGTACAGCAACGCCGACCTCAGCGACGAAGTCCAGGCTGCCCTGGAATCCGAGTGACGTCCCGCCTTGCCCGCTAGCCCGCAGCTGGAGTCTAGGCCGGATTCCCTGGCAGGGGCGGAGGACAGATGACCCTCCGCGTCCTGGGGGTTGACCCCGGCCTCACCCGCTGTGGCATCGGCGTGGTTGATGTGGAACGGAACCGGCGCGCCAGCATGGTGGCCGTCGGCGTAGTGGGCACGTCCCCGGACGAGACCCTCGACCGCCGCCTGCTGGTGATCGCGACGGCCATTGATGAGTGGCTGGACCGCTACGAGCCGGAGGTCCTCGCCGTCGAACGCGTTTTCTCGCAACTCAACGTGAGCACGGTAATGGGAGTGGCCCAGGCGTCCGGCGTTGTGATCGCGGCAGCAGCCCGGCGGGGCATCCCGGTGGCACTCCACACGCCGTCGGAGGTCAAAGCCGCAGTCACCGGGAGCGGGTCCTCCAACAAGGACGCCGTGACCAAGCTGGTGACCAAAATCCTACGGCTGGACGCACCACCACGCCCTGCCGACGCGGCCGATGCCCTGGCTCTTGCCATCACCCATGCCTGGCGCGCCGGGAGCGGCGCTGCCGTGGCCACCACCGGTCCCGGCAGTTCATCGCTGACCCCCGCCCAGCGGGCGTGGGCCGAAGCCGAGGCCAAAGCGCGCCGCGCACGCTGATTGTCCCTGCTGCTTGCTAGGGTATTCGTAGATATGTTCGGATAGTCGTGCCCCATCTGCGGGCCGGCAATACCACGGGAGCCCGGCCTTGATCAGTTTCCTCCGCGGAACCGTAGCGCACGTTGGCCTGTCAACGGCAGTGATTGACCTCAACGGGGCCGGGATGAGCGTCTACGCCACCCCACAGACCCTCAGCCGCCTCCGCGTCGGTGAAGAGGGAAAGGTGTTCACCTCGCTGATCGTGCGGGAGGACTCCCTGACGCTCTTCGGCTTCGCGGACGACGACGAGCGCGAGGTTTTCGAGATCCTGCTCAGTGTGAGCGGCGTCGGCCCCCGGCTTGCCCTTGCTGTGCTGGCCGTCCACGAACCCGAGGCCATCCGCGTGGCGGCGCATACGGGGGACAGCAAGACCTTCACCAAGGTCCCCGGAATCGGCCCCAAGGTCGCCGGCCGGATCGTCCTGGAGCTCGCAGGCAAGCTCGTCCCGCAGGGAACCGCCCCCACCGCCGGGGCCGGCACCCCGGCCGAGGCCGCCTGGAAGCCCCAGGTGGTGGCCGCCATGACCAGCCTTGGCTGGTCCGAAAAGGACGCGTCCGCCAGCATCGACAAAGCACTTGCCGACGAACCCGAAGTGTCCTTCCGCGGCAACGTTCCCGAGATCCTCCGCACCACGCTCCGGTGGCTGGGCCAGGACGGCGCACGCGCCGGCAACCGCGTAGGCACCCGTGGCTGAACCCTCACTGGTTGCCGCGGGGGAGGAGCCGGAGGAGCGCGCCATCGAGGCTGCGCTGCGACCCAAGAACCTGGACGACTTCGTTGGCCAGCACCGGGTGCGCAAGCAATTGTCGCTGGTGTTGCAGGCCTCCCGGATGCGCGGGCGCACCGCGGACCACGTGCTGTTCTCAGGGCCGCCCGGCCTGGGCAAGACCACCCTCGCCATGATCGTCGCGGCCGAGATGAATGCCCCGCTGCGCCTCAGCAGCGGACCCGCCATCCAGCACGCCGGCGACCTCGCGGCCATCCTGTCCTCGCTCTCCGAAGGCGAGGTCCTGTTCCTCGACGAAATCCACCGCATGTCGCGGCCGGCCGAGGAAATGCTCTACATGGCCATGGAGGACTTCCGCGTCGACATCGTCGTGGGCAAAGGGGCAGGGGCCACCGCAATTCCACTGGAACTGCCGCCGTTCACCCTGGTGGGCGCCACCACCCGTGCCGGTTTGCTGCCGGGGCCCCTGCGCGACCGTTTCGGCTTCACCGGGCACCTGGAGTTTTACTCGGTCGAGGAGCTGGAGCTGGTCCTGCGCCGTTCCGCAGGCCTGCTGGACCTGAAGGTCAATTCCGCCGGATTCGCTGAGATCGCCGGGCGCTCACGCGGCACGCCGCGTATCGCCAACCGACTGCTGCGCCGTGTCCGGGACTGGGCGCTGGTGCACGGCATCGAACAAATCGACGCCAGGGCCGCTTCCGCTGCCCTGGACATGTATGAAGTGGACAAGAAAGGACTGGACCGGTTGGACCGGGCCGTCCTGGAGGCCCTCATCACCAAATTCGGCGGCGGTCCCGTGGGCCTTTCCACCCTCGCCATTGCCGTGGGCGAGGAAACCGAAACGGTGGAAACCGTCGCCGAACCCTTCCTGGTCCGCGAAGGCCTGCTGGGCCGGACGCCCCGCGGCAGGATCGCGCTGGCGCCCGCATGGACGCACCTTGGCTATGCCATCCCGTCCAACGTGTTCGCGCAGGAGCAGTTGGACCTCTTCGAGCCCGGCGGGGACGCTTCCGCAGCGGGGGAATGGGCTCCGGAGGGCCAATAGCAGGCTCCCTTCAGCTTTTCCCTTTAGACTGGTATGACGCCCGGCACGTTCGGGTCTTTGTTTCGCGGGTGGCCCTGACGCCCCCGTCGCTTGGGGAAGGAAAAGTCAGGCCGTCTGCCTGCATCACCAGCCCGCCCCGGCCGAAGCGAAGCCGACGTCGCTGGAAAACCAGCTGTACCAGAAAAAGAACGGAATTCCCCTTGGATCCAATGTCAATTCTCCTGTTCGTCATGCTCGGCGTGTTCATCTTCATGATGTTCCGCCGCAACAAGAAGACGCAGCAGCAGCAGGCAGAGCTCCAGTCGAAGTTTGGCCCGGGCGTGGAGGTCATGACCAGTTTTGGCCTTTTCGGCCGGATCGTGGACATCGACGAGGCCGACAACAAGGTCACCCTTGAACTTTCCCCCGGCAACCTGGCCACGGTCCACCGCCAGGCCGTCACCAAGGTCATCGAGCCTGCGGCGGAAGCCACCACCGAGTCCGCCGCCGCTTCCCCGGTAGTGCCGGACGACGCCTCCTCGCTGACCACCCCGGAGGCCGGGAGCACCGCCACCGGCGCGGAGACTCCGGAAGAAACCCTGAAGCGCCTCAACGACGAGGGCAAGAAGGACAGCTAGGCCCGCTGGCCCCTTTCCTCCCTCTACCGCTGCGGACCACCGCCGGCGCGGGCCAGAGCCTGCGCCGGCGGTTCCTCCGCGAATAAGAGAAAGATCGACAATGGCACGAACTGGCCGCAAGAAGCCGGGGCTCCGCGTCCTGGTCTGGCTTGGCGTACTCCTGGCGGCTCTGACCGCCGTCCTGGCCGGCGGCACCATCGCCGGACAGGCCAGCTGGGCGCCCAAACTTGCCCTTGACCTCGAGGGCGGCACCCAGATGATCCTCGCCCCCAAGGTGGAGGGCGGATCGGACATCAACGAGCAGCAGCTCAACCAGGCCGTGGCGATCATCCGCCAACGCGTTGACGGCTCTGGCGTCTCCGAAGCCGAAATCAGCACCCAGTCCGGGCGCAACGTGGTGGTCAGCCTTCCCGGCACGCCCTCCGCCGAAACAAGGAACCTGATCCAGGCCTCCGCGGACATGAACTTCCGCCCCGTCCTGCTGAACGGCGACGGCGCAGCAGTGCCCCCGGAGAAGCAGACTCCCGATGACCAACTGCCCAAGCCGACGGCCGCCCCGGCCAACAGCAGCGACACCAACTGGATCACGCCGGAGATCTACAAGCAGTTCGAGGCACTGGACTGCAACAGCGCCGCCGAGAAGTCGCAGCGGTCAGATCCCACCAAGCCGCTGGTTACCTGCGAACCTGCCACCGACAAGTCCCCGGCCATCAAGTACATCCTGGGTCCCGTGGAGGTTAAGGGCAGCAACATCGTCACGTCCAGCTTCCAGCTGCAGCAGGGCGCCCAGGGTGCGGTCACCAATGACTGGGCCGTCAACATCCAGTTCGACGCCGACGGTACCGCGAAGTTCAAAGAGGTCACCGAGCGCCTGAACCAGTTCTACACGGCCGCCGGCGGGCAGTCGGGCAGCGACCCCAAGGCGCAGTTCGCCATCGTCCTGGACGACCAGGTCATCTCCGCGCCGCGTGCGCTGGCCGTCATCACCGACGGACGTCCGCAGATCACCGGCGGCTTCACCGAGCAGACCGCCAAGGCGCTCTCCGATCAGCTGAAGTTCGGTGCCCTTCCCATCAGCTTCGACATCCAGAGCGAACAGCAGATTTCCGCAACGCTTGGCGGGGAGCAGCTGCGCATGGGCCTGCTGGCCGGCCTGATCGGGCTCCTGCTCGTGGTGGTCTACTCGCTGTTCCAGTACCGGGCCCTCGGCTTCGTCACCATTGCTTCCCTGGTGGTCGCCGGTGCCCTGACCTACCTCGCCATTGCCATCCTCGGCTGGACGGAAAACTACCGCCTGTCCCTGGCAGGCGTAGCGGGCATTATCGTGGCCATCGGCCAGACAGCCGACTCGTTCATCGTCTACTTCGAACGCATCCGCGATGAACTGCGTGAAGGGCGCGGCCTGGTGTCCGCCGTCGAGAACGGCTGGAAGCGGGCCAAGCGCACCGTCCTGGCCTCCAAGGCCGTCAACCTGCTGGCCGCGCTCGTCCTCTACTTCGTCGCCGTCGGCAACGTGCGTGGGTTCGCCTTCACCCTGGGCCTGACTGCCATCGCCGACCTCATTGTGGTGTTCATGTTCACCCACCCCACGCTGCAGCTTTTGGCCCGCACCCGCTTCTTCGGTGAAGGCCACAAGTTCTCCGGCCTGGATCCCGAACGTTTGGGCGCGGTGCCGTTGTACCGCGGTGCCGGGCGGATCCGGACCCCGGAGGACCGGCCAGTGGTGGTCCGCAGCAAGAACACCGGTGCGGCGGCCGAGGCCGAGCGCCGCATGACCATCGCCGAACGGCGCCTGGCAGAAAAGCAGGAACAGCTGGCTGGCTCGTCCAAGACCTCCGCGAAGGAGAACAAGTAATGTCAGGCTTCGCTACTTTCGGCAACGAGCTTTACTCGGGCAAGCGTTCCTACGACTTCGTCGGCGCCAAGAAGATCTGGTTCATCATCGCCGCGGTGGGCGTGGCGCTGTCCATCATCATTCCGGTGGCCAAGGGCGGCTTCAACCTCGGTATCGAATTCCGTGGCGGCTCTGAATTCACGGTCTCCAACGTCAAAACCACGGATGCCACCATCGGCGAGAAAGCCGTCACCGACGTTGTGTCCGGCAGTGTTCCGCGCGTGGCGAACGTGGCCGGCAACACCATGCGCATCCAGACGGACAAACTGACCGACGACGAGACCCTCAAGATCAAGCAGGGCCTCACCAGCGCCTACGGCGTTACAGACAATGAGGTGACCTCCACATTTGTCGGACCCACGTGGGGCGCTGACGTGACAAAGCAGGCGTTGATCGGCCTGGTGGTGTTCGTGCTGCTGGCGGCCCTCCTCATGGCCCTGTACTTCCGCACTTGGAAGATGTCGCTGTCGGCGCTTGCCGGCATGGCGGTGACGATGTTCATCACGGCCGGGGTTTATGCCCTGAGTGATTTCGAAGTGACCCCGTCGGCGATCATCGGATTCCTGACCGTCCTCAGCTACTCGCTGTACGACACGGTGGTGGTCTTCGACAAGATCCGCGAGAACACCTCCGGCATCGACGCGTCCACGCGCCGGACCTTCGCCGAGGAGGTCAATTTGGCCGTCAACCAGACGCTGGTGCGGTCCATCAACACCATGATGGTGGCTATCCTCCCCGTGGGATCCATCCTGTTCATCGGTGCCGGACTCCTGGGCGCGGGAACCCTGCGCGACCTGTCCCTGGCACTGTTCGTCGGGATCCTGATCGGCACGGCGGCGACCATCTTCGTGGCCGCACCGATGTACGCCTGGCTCCGCCAGGGCGAACCGGACCTGGTCAAGCAGGCACGGCGCGTCGAGCAGCGCCGTGCCGGGGCAGCGGAGCGGTCAGCTCCGGCAGCACCGGCGAAAGCCTGACCGGCAACCGCGAAGCCTGACGGGCAACCGCGAGGCCTGACGGGCAACCGCAGGCAGTTGTAAAGCCATCAAGGGCCGGGTGACGCAGACCATGCGTCGCCCGGCCCTTGACTATTCTGTCCCGGTTATAAAAGTCGCCGCCCGGAGGAATAGACTGGGGTAATTAAAACGTGGTGAGGGGTGCTTCATTGGAAGAACGTTCGGCGTCGGCGCCAACGGCACAGGAAGAAAAGAATCCTGCCGGTGTACAAGCCGGTGCGGCAACGCCGGCGCGCCCTGGTTCCCTGGTTCCTGTTGACAACTCAGGATCCCGCGCCACGTTCCCCGGCCGCCGTGAGCGCACCCGCTCCCGCCTCGCCCGCCTGACCGGCCGCGGCACCGCCACTTACTCTCCCATCCTTGAGCCGCTGCTCCGTACAGTCCGGGCCAACAATCCCAAAGAGGACTTCGACCTTATCCAGCGCGCCTTTGACGTGGCCGAACGCAGCCACCGCGGGCAGAAGCGCAAGAGCGGGGATCCGTACATCACGCACCCGGTGGCCGTGGCCACCATCCTTGCTGAACTGGGCCTCAGCGGCACCACGCTGGCTGCGGCGCTGCTGCACGACACCGTGGAAGACACGCCGTACACACTTGCTGATCTGAAACGGGACTTCGGGCCCGAAGTGGCCATGCTGGTGGACGGCGTGACCAAGCTGGATAAGGTCAGCTTCGGCGAGGCTGCCCAGTCGGAGACCGTCCGCAAAATGGTCGTGGCCATGGCCAAGGACATCCGCGTCCTGATGATCAAACTGGCGGACCGGCTGCATAACGCCCGCACCTGGCGTTTCGTTTCGGCCGAGTCCTCGGCACGCAAGGCCCGGGAAACCCTGGAGATCTTCGCGCCCCTGGCCCACCGCCTGGGCATGAACACCATCAAGTGGGAACTCGAGGACCTGTCCTTCGCGGCCCTCTATCCCAAGGTGTATGAGGAGATCGTCCGGATGGTGGGGGACCGGACCCCGGAGCGGGAAAAGAGCCTGGGCGTCATCCGCGACCAGATCACAGAGGACCTGCGCGGCGCCAAGATCAAGGCCACCATTACTGGCCGGCCCAAGCACTACTACTCCATCTACCAAAAGATGATTGTCCGCGACAAGGACTTCGACGACATCAACGACCTCATGGGCGTCCGTGTCCTGGTGGACTCCGTCCGGGACTGCTACGCCGCCCTGGGCATCATGCACTCGCGCTGGAACCCGCTGCCCGGCAGGTTCAAGGACTACATCGCGATGCCGAAGTTCAACATGTACCAGTCCCTGCACACCACCGTCATCGGCCCGGGTGGAAAGCCGGTGGAAATCCAGATCCGCACGCACGAAATGCACCGCCGGGCCGAATACGGTGTGGCCGCGCACTGGAAGTACAAGGACCAGCCCAACCGCACCGCCGTCGGTCCGGGGAGCCCCCGCGATGGTGACATGGGGTGGCTACGGTCCCTGGTGGACTGGCAGCAGGAGACGTCGGATCCCGGGGAGTTCCTGGACTCGCTGCGGTTCGAAATCAACGCCCGCGAAGTTTTCGTCTTCACCCCCAAGGGCGAAGTCATGGCCCTTCCGGCGGGTTCGACGCCGGTGGACTTCGCCTACGCCGTGCACACGGAAGTAGGCCACCGCACCATCGGCGCCAGGGTCAACGGCAAGCTGGTCCCACTCAACAGCGAGTTGAACCATGGCGACTGGGTGGAGATCTTCACCTCCAAGGCGGAAGGCGCCGGGCCCAGCCAGGACTGGCAGCACTTCGTCAAGAGCGCCCGCGCCAGGAACAAGATCCGGCAGTGGTTCAGCAAGGAACGCCGCGAAGAGGCGATCGACCGCGGCAAGGAGCTGCTGACCCGCGCCATGCGGAAGCAGAACCTTCCGCTGCAGCGGCTGATGACGCACGAGGCCCTGGCTGCCGTGGCGGAGGAGTTCAAGTACGCCGACATCTCAGGTCTCTACGCCGGGGTGGGCGACGGCCACACATCCGCGCAGTCGGTCATGGAGAAGCTCATTGAAAGCCTCGGAGGCAATGAGAGTGCCGATGATGACGTCGAAGAGGTCAGCATCCCCACCCAGGTCACCAAGGCCCGCTTCTCCGACTCCGGCGTAGTGGTCCGTGGCGTAGGCGACGTTTGGGTCAAGCTGGCCCGCTGCTGCACACCCGTTCCGCCGGACCCGATCCTTGGCTTCGTGACCCGGGGCTCCGGTGTCTCCGTACACCGGACGGACTGCACGAACATTTCGGACCTGAAGGACCAGCCAGACCGGATCGTGGACGTGGACTGGGCGCCGACGCAGTCCAGCGTCTTCCTGGTCGAGATCCAGGTGGAGGCCCTGGACCGCAAATCCCTGCTCTCCGACGTGACCCGGGTTCTCTCGGACAACCACGTCAACATCCTTGCTGCCAGCGTCCATACCTCCACGGACCGGGTGGCGATCTCAAAGTTCGCTTTCGAGATGGGCGACCCGAAGTACCTCAGCCACGTGCTGAGCGCCGTCCGGCGGATCGACGGGGTCTTCGACGTCTACCGCACCACGGGGAACAAACGCCGGAGCTAGCAAAGCCAGCTTTTCCAGGGCAGCCCGCTTGTGTGGAACCCGGGGTGTTGCCTCGATGGCGCGGACCAGGAGTCGCAGTTTGACGTCCTGCTGAGGCCGTGCCAGCAGCCCGGCGAGGGCCGGCACGGCGCGCTCCGGCTCCACGTGGAGGGCGATATCAAGGGCGGTCCGCAAGGGGCTGGACACCATCAGCCCGCCCAGGCTGATCACATCGAACGGCCCCAGCTTCACTTCGTGCAACGTACACCCGCGTGTGCCCCGCAGGCTGGATACCCTCCTCTTGGCGTCCACCAGCAGGGCCAGGCGGTCAGGCTCCGCTGCGCAGCCGTAGATCCACGCGGCCGTCATCCGCCCGGCAACAACGCGCTGCCGGATTGCCGCCGGTACAGCGCCTGCCGCTGCCCGTGCGCGCAGCTGTGGGGACGCAGGAATGCCGGGGAGCGTGTAGCCGTGCTGATGGAAGCGGGCCAGCAGGCCGTCTGCTGCGAGGGACTGCAGTTCCGGACCGGCGAAGGGGCCTCCGGGAGCGTACAGTTCCGGAAAGCGCTGCGCTGCACCGGCTTCCGCCGCGTTTTCCTGGCATCCCGTACGGGAAGCATGGGTGCGGGCTTCCCTGCCCGTGCCGGCTGCGGATGGAGTTGGAGGAGAGGCCATAGCCCCATCCTGCCCGGACGCCCTTAGACGGCACAGGCCCCGCCCGGGTTATGTGGATAACCGGTACGGGGCCTGGGCCCGTCAGCTCAACGGGTTGTTCAGGAAAGCTCGCTGGCGGAACGCTGGATCTGGTCGAGCCAGGCCTGGCGGGCTTCGAGGGCTTCCTGGGCAGCCTTGATCTTGCGCTGGTCGCCGCTCTTCTCCGCCTGTGCGAGGTCTTCCTGGAGCCCGGCGATGGCGGACTCCAGCTGCGACAGTGCACTGTTGGTGCGGGCCTTGCGCTCCGGGTTGGACCGCTGCCACTGCTCTTCCTCGGCGTGGCGCACTGCGTCCTCCACCTTCCGCAGTCCGGCCTCAATCCGGCCCATGTCCGCCCGCGGCACCTTGCCGGCTTCTTCCCAGCGGTCACGGATGGACTGCAGGGCCTTCTTGGCTGCAGAGAGGTCCTTCACGGGGAGGATCGTGTTGGCTTCGGCCAACAGTGCTTCCTTCACGGTGAGGTTTGCCGCGTACTCCTGGTCGATCTCGTCGTTGGCAGCCTGGCGCGACGTGAAGAAGACGTCCTGCGCGGCGCGGAAGCGTGCCCACAGCGCGTCGTCGTCCTTGCGGCTGGCCCGGGGCGATGCCTTCCACTGGTCCATCAGCCGGCGGTATTCGCCGGCGGCGAAGCCCCAGTCCGTGGACGAGGACAGGGCTTCGGCTTCGGCGATCAGCTTTTCCTTGGCTGCCTTAGCTGCCGAGTTGTTGCTGTCCAACTGGGAGAAGTATGCCCTGCGGTGGCGGTCGAAAACCGTCCGGGCAGCACGGAAGCGCTTCCAAAGGGCGTCTTCGTTGCTGCGGCCTAGACGCACGCCGCTCTTCTGGGCTGCCTTCCAGTTCTCGAAAAGCTCGTTCATCCGGGCGCTGGAAGTCTTCCACTGGGTCTGAGCGGGATCCTGGCCGGAAATCTGCTCCGCCTCGGCAACAATGGCTTCACGCGCTGCCAGCTCGGAGGCCCGCACGGCGTCGTGCTCGGCCTTTTCTGCCTTTTCCAGCTCCGTGATCTGGCCGGACAGCTTATCCAGTCGCGCCTCGGCAGACCGGAGATCACCCACCATGTTCCGCTCGGCAAGCTGCTCACGCAGGTGCGTCACGGTCTTCTGCATGTCGGTGCTGGGGGCCTTGGAGCTGACCCGCTGTTCCAGCAGCACGATCTGGGCCACGACGTCGTCATACTTCCGCGCGAAGTAAAGCAGTGCTTCGTCGTCGCTGACGCCGGGGTACTGGCCCACCGGGTGCTCGCCGTCGTCAATCTTCAGGTAGACGTGGCCGTCTCCCTCCACCCGGCCCCATTTGGACGCCTCGGCGACGGAGGTGCTGGGGGCGGCGGGAGCCGGAGCGGCTGCGGGCGCGGCGGCTGCAGGCTTGGGCCTGGAGGCGAAAGCGGCTGGGGACGGGGCAGACGGCCGGGGGCCGGGAGCTGGCGCAGGTGCCGGGGGCGCTGCGGGAGCCTCGGGCGCGGCAGTTGACTGCTCGGCATTCGCATCAGGACCGGTACCCTCGCCGGTGGCGGGAGCCGCCGTTTCGGTCAGGTCTGTTGCTGTTTCGTCGGATTTCTGACTGTCTGTCACCGCTAAAAGTCTTTCGCTTGGAGGGAAATACTCACGTACTCACCGTGGCCAGTCCGGCCCGGCTTCCTACTTCAGAGAAAACGAGTCTATCGTGACTGGTTGTTTTGGTGCGCCGTCCGTGTCGCTGGCTCCTGGCGTGATTCCTGCGGCTGCAATGGCGGACACGACGTCGAGGCCGGAGGTCACCTTTCCTACGACGGTGTAGCCGCCGGCGGCGTCAGCGGGGATGACAGTGTCCTTGTAGACAATGAAGAACTGCGTCCCGTTGCCGTACGCGTTGTTGCCCGTACGGGCCACTGCGATGGTGCCGGCAGGGTAGGTGTTGTCCGCCGGGGTGTTCTCCAGCGGGCCCCACGTGTAGTTCGGGTCGCCCTGCCCGTCTCCCTTGGGGGAGCCGCACTGCAGGACGCCGAACTTATCTGCAGTGGTCAGCCGGTGGCACGTCTTGCCGTTGAAGTAGCCTTCGTCGCTGAGGGACTTGAAGACGGCGGCCGCCTGCGGGGCCTTGGTCCCGTCCACTTCCACGCCCAGCGGGCTGCCGTTCAGCAGCAGTTGGCCGGAAAACGTCTTGCCGGCCGCCGTGTCTGCAGCGGGGATGTTCGGCCCGTTGGTCGCCGGCGCGGACGGCGTGGGGGAGGAGCTCGCTGAAGCGGACGGTTCCGCCAGCCCCGCCTGCGCCGCAGCGTATTCGTCCTCCGTGGGGTTGCCGGCGAAAGCGGTCAGTTGAAGGACGACGGCGAGCACCACGGCGGCGGCTCCCGCACCGGCGGCGACGAGGTTGTCGCGCTTCCGCCGCTTTTCCTGGCCGCGCCGGAGCTCACGCTTGGCTTCCATCTGCTGGATGCGCCGTTTCGCTTCGCGGGCACTGCGTGAACTGGCCGCCAAGGGTCCTCCTCATCGTCGGGCTGCTGGTGCCCGGCGGTTGGCCGCAGGGCGCAGGTGTCAGGGGCCAGGCTTCGCGGGTCCGCTGCATTAGAGATGCACACGGATGACGCATAAACTGGCTGCCGCACATAGTTTATGCATGGCTGGCTGTGCTGCCGCCGCATGCCGCCTTTGAGGGGCGCGGGGCCGGCAGTTCCGGCGCACCTTCCATTCCTAAGGAGAACCTTCCCCATGGCACGCACCGCCTCCCTGTCCGGATTCCCCGAGTGGCTTCCCGAGGAGCGGCTGGTGGAGCTGCATGTGCTCGATACCCTGCGCAGGGTTTTTGAACTCCACGGCTTCGGCTCGATCGAAACCCGTGCCGTGGAAACGGTGGGCCAACTGCTCCGCAAGGGGGAGATCGACAAGGAAGTGTACGGCTTGAGCCGGCTGCAGGAGGATGAAAGCGAAAACCCCGTCAAAGGCGGAAAGGCCGACCCCAACGCCCTTGCCCTGCACTTTGACCTGACCGTTCCGTTCGCCCGGTACGTCGTGGAGAACGCGGGCTATTTGTCCTTCCCGTTCCGCCGCTACCAGATCCAGAAGGTGTGGCGCGGCGAGCGGCCCCAGGAAGGGCGGGCCCGCGAATTCACCCAGGCTGATATCGACGTGGTGGGCGACGGCGAGCTTCCCTTCCGCTACGACGTCGAGATCGCGCTGGTCATCGCCGAGGCACTCAGCGCCCTGCCCATCCCGGACTTCCGCCTCCGGATCAACAACCGCAAGCTGGCTGAGGGCTTCTACCGCGGCATCGGACTTGAGGACACCGCAGGCGTGCTGCGCAGCATCGACAAGCTGGAAAAGATCGGCCCCGACAAGGTCGCCGAGCTGCTGAAGACAGAGCTGGGCGCCACGGACGAGCAGGCCGCCAAGGCCCTCCAGCTGGCCGCCATCCGCACCGAGGACACCTCTTTTGTGGCCCAGGTCCGTGCCCTGGGCGTCAGCAACGAACTGCTGGATGAGGGCCTGGACGAACTGGAGCAGGTCATCGATGCGGCCGTCCAGCGGGCCCCGGGCAAGGTCCTGGCGGACCTGAGCATCGCCCGGGGCCTGGACTACTACACGGGCACCGTGGTGGAAACCGTCCTGGTGGGCCACGAACAGCTGGGTTCCATCTGCTCCGGCGGCCGCTACGACGCCCTGGCATCCAAGGGCAACCGCAAGTTTCCCGGCGTCGGCCTCTCCATCGGCGTCACCCGCCTGGTGTCGCGGATCCTGAGCCAGGACCTGGCCAAGGCTTCCCGTTCGGTTCCCACCACCGTCCTGGTGGCCCTGAACCATGACGACAGCTGGGGAGCGGCCCAGGACGTCGCCGCCCTGCTGCGGAGCCGGGGGATCCCCACCGAGGTTGCGGCCAAGGCCGACAAGTTCGGCAAGCAGATCAAGTTCGCGGACCGCCGGGGCATCCCCTTCGTGTGGTTCACGGAGGAAGACGGCACCCACCAGGTCAAGGACATCCGCACCGGAGAGCAAGTACTGGCAGCCCCCGAAACCTGGATGCCGCCGCTGGAGGACCTCACCGTCCAGGTGGAGACAACCGCGCCTGCACCGGCCTCGGTGTAGCCCGGGGGCTTACGGCCGGGGTTGGTATTTACGGCCGGGGCTGATGCTGCCGGAAGCGCAGCACCAGCCAGCGCCCGGCCACCCCCGCCGCGAGGACCGCCGCCATCGTCAGTAGGGCGGCGGCCGGCAGGGTGAAGGCAAGCACCACGCACCCCAGGAACCCAACAGCGTTGAGCCAGCGCGGAGCGTACCCTGGATGCGCCGCGAGCGTGAAGGCGGAGGCATTCGCAATCGCGTAGTACATCAGCACGCCGAAGCTTGAAAAGCCCACCACGGTCATCACGTCAGTGGTGAGCAGGAGCAGGATGACGACGCCGGCCACGGCCAGTTCCGCGACGAAGGGAACGGTGTGGGCGCCGCCCACCTTTGCCAGTGGTCCGGGAAGATCCCGTTCCCTCGCCATGGCCAACGTTGTCCTGCCCACCCCGGTGATAAGTGCGAGAAGGGCGCCCAGGCATGCGGCGGCCGCTCCGGCCTGCACCAGCGGCGCGCCCGCGGCCAGTCCGGAGTCCAGCACCGCGTCCAGCAGGGGCGTCCGGGTGGTGGCAAGCCGGTCCCCGAGGTGGGCGGGCAGGAGCAGGGCAAGCACCAGGTAGATGGTGAACGCTGCTGCCAGGGCTGCGATGATGGCCCGCGGGATAGCCCGGGCAGGGTTCCTGACTTCTTCGCCCAGCGTGGCGATCCGGGCGTAGCCGGCAAAGGCGAAGAACATCAGTCCGGCTGCGGGCAGGACGCCGCCGGCGCCTGCGGACGGAGCCCCCGCCGTTTCCGCCGCAGGGTGCGGACCCAGCACTGCTGCGACGGTAACGAAGGCCAGCGTTGCCAGGACCATGCACAGCAGGATCCGGGTCAGCAGGGCGGTCCTGGTGATGCCCAGCAGGTTGACGCCGGTCAGGACAACGATGGCGGCGATGGCCACGGGAACGGCGAAAGCCGGAGCCACGTAACTGCCGAAGGTCAGCGCCATGGCCGCGCAGGAGGCCGTCTTGCCCGTCACGAAACCCCAGCCGGCCAGGAAGCCCGGCCATTCGCCCAGTTGTTGGCGGCCATAAATATAGGTTCCGCCGCTGGTGGGGTATTTTGCGGCCAGGGCGGCGGAAGCCACGGCGTTGCAGTAGGCCACCCCGCCCGCAACCACCACGGCAAAGACCAGCAGGTTCCCGGCCAGGGCAGCGGCGGGGGCGAACACCACAAAGACGCCTGCGCCCAGCATTGAACCAAGCCCAATGGCGGTGGCATCAAAGGTTCCGAGCCGGCGTTGCAGCTGCTGCGGTTCGCCCATGCGGCGGCAGTCCCTTTCCAACGGGTAAACTCGGACGGGATCGTTCCCGCAACGATCATATTGAACTTCCCACTGTTTTCCCGCAGAAAGGCGTGCTGTGCTGCGCACACATGACCTCGGATCCCTTCGTTCCGAGCACATTGGACAAACCGTAACCCTGGCCGGCTGGGTGGGCCGCCGTCGTGATCACGGTGGTGTGGCATTCGTGGACCTGCGCGACGCTTCCGGCGTGGCCCAGGTGGTGGTCCGCGAGGAGGAAGTGTTCCACGGGCTGCGCAACGAGTACGTCCTGCAGGTCAAGGGCACCGTGTCCAAGCGCCCCGAGGGCAACGAGAACCCGGCGCTGGCCACCGGTGAAATCGAGGTCATCGCCGAGGACGTCACCATCCTCAACACGTCCGACCCCCTGCCGTTCCAGATCGACGAGCACGTGGAAGTCGGCGAGGAAGCCCGCCTCAAGCACCGCTACCTGGACCTGCGCCGCCCCGGCCCCAGCCGCAACCTGCGGCTCCGCTCCGAGGCCAACCGCGTGGCGCGCGACCTGCTCCACCAGGAAGGCTTCGTGGAGATCGAGACGCCCACGCTGACGCGTTCGACGCCGGAGGGCGCGCGTGACTTCCTGGTGCCGGCACGCCTGGCCCCGGGTTCCTGGTACGCCCTGCCGCAGTCCCCGCAGCTTTTCAAGCAGCTGCTGCAGGTGGGCGGATTCGAGAAGTACTACCAGATTGCCCGCTGCTACCGCGACGAAGACTTCCGCGCGGACCGGCAGCCGGAATTCACCCAGCTGGACATCGAGGCCAGCTTCGTGGACCAGGACGACATCATCCGGATCGGCGAAAACATCGTCAAGGCAGTGTGGCAGCTCATCGGGGTGGAGATTCCCACGCCGATCCAGCGCATCACCTACGCCGACGCCATGGCACGCTACGGCTCGGACAAGCCGGACCTCCGCTTCGGCCAGGAGCTGACCGAACTCACCGAATTCTTCAAGGACACCAACTTCGGTGTGTTCAAGGCACCCTACGTGGGCGCCGTCGTCATGCCCGGTGGCGCTTCGCAGGCACGCCGCGCCCTGGACGCGTGGCAGGAATGGGCCAAGCAGCGGGGCGCCAAAGGCCTCGCCTACGTGCTCTACAAGGAAGACGGCGAACTCGCCGGTCCTGTGGCCAAGAACCTCACCGACATCGAGCGCGCCGGTTTGGCTGACGCAGTTGGCGCCAAGCCCGGCGACTGCATCTTCTTCGCTGCAGGCGAGAAGACCCCGTCGCGTGCCCTTCTGGGTGCAGCCCGCGTGGAAATCGGCCACCGCACCGGCCTGATCGACCCCACCGACTGGGCGTTCTGCTGGGTGGTGGACGCCCCTATGTTCGAGCCGGCTGCCGCCGCGGTCGCTTCCGGTGATGTCGCTGTCGGTGGAGGGCAGTGGACCGCCGTCCACCACGCGTTCACTTCGCCCAAGCCCGAATTCCTGGACACTTTCGACAAGGACCCGGAGTCGGCACTTTCCTACGCCTACGACATCGTCTGCAACGGCAATGAAATTGGTGGCGGCTCCATCCGTATCCACCAGCGCGAAGTACAGGAGCGCGTCTTCGAACTGATGGGCCTGGACAAGGAGGACGCCCAGACCAAGTTCGGCTTCCTGCTCGAGGGCTTCAAGTACGGCGCGCCTCCGCACGGCGGCATCGCCTTCGGCTGGGACCGCGTTGTCTCGCTGCTGGCCGGCGTCGAGTCCATCCGCGACGTCATCGCCTTCCCGAAGTCCGGCGGCGGCCACGACCCCCTCACCGAGGCCCCGGCCCCCATCACGCCGCAGCAGCGAAAGGAAGCAGGCGTGGACTTCAGGCCCGAGGCCAAAAAGCCGGAAGTAAAGAAGCCCGAAGACAAGCAGTAGTACAGCGCCTGAGGCCGTGACACGGCGAGAGGTTCCCCGGTCCGCCGGGGAACCTCCTGCCGTTTAAGGAAGGAACTAACCCGGTGCCCGAACAGAGGCCTGCCCATCCCGGTTTCCTGGAGCTCGAGTGCGCCATGGACGCTGCCTGGCCCGCCTTGGAACGGCACCATGCCGGTGGCTGGATTTTTCGGGCGGCGGCAGGCGTAACGCAGCGGGCCAACTCGATCTGGCCACGGAACACCGCCCACCATACGGGTGAAGACCTTCCCGCACTGCTCCGCCAGGCGCGGTCCTGGTACCGAAGCCGCCGGTTGCCGGTCATCTTCCAACTGTTCGAGGACGCGGAAGCTGCGCCACTGCATGGACTGCTCGACGCCGAGGGTTTCACCCGCCAGTCCGAGACCCTGGTCCTGACCCGCGGCGCCACCCAGGTTCCCGGTCCTGCAGCCACACGGGCCATTCCGGCTGTGGAACTTACCCCGGAGCCATCGGAGGATTGGCTCCGGGTCTGGTGGCAGGTGGACGGCCGCGGCGGCGACGAGGCAATGGCCATCGCCCGGGAGGTCCTCTTGGGCTGTCCCTCAGTGTACGCCCTGGTGAGGGACAACGACGGCCGGCCCGCCGCCGTCGGGCGCCTTGCGCTTCCCGCAGGCACCAACCTGGGCGGCCTGTACTGCATGGCCACGCTGCCGGAAACGCGCCGCCGAGGCTTCGCGTCAGCGATCCTCGGGTCGCTGCTGCAGGCCGGCAACCACCGGGGCGTGACGGGCTTCTGGCTGCTGGTGACCGCAGCGAACCACGGCGCGCAGGAGTTGTACGCCAAGGCCGGGTTCGAGGAAGCCGGCCGCTACCTCTACCGGCAGGAACGCCCCCGCCGGGCGCCCGCTGGCTGCTGAACCGTCAAAGCCCAGGCCCGCTACCCGGCCGGATCCATTACCGTGATCCGCACCGAGCAGGCGTCGGCTGCGGCCTTCTTCAACACGGCCGCCCGGGGTTCCTGCACGTCGAGGTATGCCAGGCGCGGGAGCCGGGCATAGTCCCGGAGGGCCGGTTCCCCGAGGACCAAATCAGCCAGCGTCCTGTCGCCGCCCGGGACCAGGTATTCGAAGGCCTGGCCGGCGAAGACCATCCCTGCCTGCTCCGCCACAGCAACCACCAGGGCGTCCGCCTGGTTGGAACGCCTGCGGGCAAAGCGCTGCTGGGACTGGCCGCCCGCAGCCGTGCGCGACTGGACATACCGGGTGCCCGCCTTCGACGCCAGCAACGTACCCTCGCTTGCCACCCCAATGCCGTAACCGCCCCGCCGCACCAGCAGCAGTCCCAGCCGCCGGGGCTGGGAAGCAAGGGCGGCCAGCCGCTCCAAGGGGCCGGCGCCGCGGCCCGGGCGCCCATCTGCCGGCCACGGCGCCTGCAGGAGGGCTTCGGCGCCATCGGCCGCCACAAGGCGGAGCCCGTCGTCGTCATCCTGCAGCCGGTACCCGCCGTGCGAGGCCCCGAACCGTTCAGTCCAGCCCGACAGCCGGGCGCCTGACACGAAGGCGGTCCGGACCGAGGGCGGTCCGCCGGCAGAAGCGGGGGCAGGCATGGGGAATCCTTGGGGCGGAAAAAGCAGCGGTTGACTCGAAGTAGCCTATCTATGTGGATGATCTCTTCGGCAACGGGCCGGATAATGACGACGACGACGGTCCCGTCGCCGGGGCAGGCACCGGTCCCCGGGGCAACAGCGCACGGGGCCAGGGTTCGCCCCGAAGCCCGCTTGCCGTGCGCATGCGGCCGCGCACCCTTGACGAGGTTGTAGGCCAGCAGCACCTGCTCGGCCAGGGTTCGCCGCTGCGCCAGCTGGCAGCAGGGGCAGGCGCTGACGCAGCGGGTCCGGCCGGCCCCAGCTCCCTGATTTTGTGGGGTCCGCCGGGTACCGGCAAGACCACGCTCGCCCACGTCATCGCCCGCGGTCCCGGCCGCAAGTTCGTGGAACTGTCCGCCATCACCGCGGGCGTCAAGGATGTCCGCCGGGTGATGGACGACGCCCTGACCGCCCGGGATCTGTACAAGACCACCACGGTGCTGTTCCTGGACGAGATCCACCGCTTCAACAAAGCCCAGCAGGACGCCCTCCTGCCCGGGGTTGAAAACCGCTGGGTGGTCCTGGTGGCCGCCACCACCGAAAACCCTTCCTTCTCCGTAGTCTCGCCGCTGCTGTCCCGCTCGCTGCTCCTCACGCTCAAACCCCTGACCGACGCGGACATCGGGGGCCTGCTGGTGCGGGCCGTGGAGGATCCGCGGGGGCTGGGCGGCAAGGTCCGGCTCAGCGACGAAGCGCTGGAGCACCTGGTCCGGCTTTCGGGCGGGGATGCCCGCAGGGCCCTTACGGCATTGGAAGCCGCGGCGGGCGTCGCTTTCGGTGACGCGGACGACGTCGAACGTTCCGTGGGGGAGGAAGGCGCACCTGGTGGGCCGGCCGCCGAAGCACCTGTCGCCCTGGAGCCCGTCGTTGTGGAGTTGCGGCACACCGAGCGCGCCCTGGACGCGGCTGCCGTCCGTTATGACCGCGCCGGCGACCAGCACTACGACGTGGCCAGCGCCTTCATCAAATCCATCAGGGGCTCGGACGTGGATGCGGCCCTGCATTACCTCGCCCGGATGCTCGAGGCGGGGGAGGACCCGCGGTTTGTTGCCCGCAGGATTGTCATCTCGGCGGCGGAGGACGTAGGCATGGCAGACCCCACGGCCCTGCAGACCGCCGTGGCCGCTGCGCAGGCGGTGCAGCTTATCGGCATGCCGGAGGGACGGATCATCCTGGCCGAGGCCGTGGTCCACCTGGCCACCGCACCAAAGTCGAACGCCGCCTACATGGGCATCAACAAAGCGATCGCGGACGTGCGTGCGGGCCTCGGCGTCGGCATTCCCGCGCACCTGCGCGACGCGCACTATCCGGGCTCAAAACAACTGGGCCATGGCGTGGGCTACAAGTACGCCCACGACGCCCCGCACGCCGTGGCAACCCAGCAGTACCCGCCGGACGACCTGGTGGGCCGTGACTACTACCAGCCCACGGGCAACGGTGCTGAACGGGACATCGCCCAACGGCTGGAGCGCCTGCGGAAGATTGTCCGGGGCAAGTAATGGCATGGTAAGCTGAATCTTTGTCTGGCAAGGCGCGGACGCACAATCTCCCCAATTCACGTTGGACAGGTTATGCCCTGCGCCCAGTAGCAAAAGGCAGCGGTTGGCCGATGCTCTCCATCGTGGAGGCCAGTAACACTGACACACCGCAGATATTGGAAGGACACAAGTGGCTAACAACACTCGTGCTCGCCGTCAGGCCCGCCTCTCGCGGTCCCTCGGCATTGCTCTGACCCCCAAGGCCGCCAAGTACATGGAGCGCCGCCCGTACGGCCCCGGTGAGCATGGCCGTGCCCGCAAGAAGCAGGACTCCGACTACGCCGTACGTCTGCGCGAAAAGCAGCGCCTGCGCGCCCAGTACGGCATCCGCGAAGCACAGATGACCCGTGCCTTCGAAGAAGCCCGCCGCACCAAGGGCCTCACCGGTGAGAACCTCATCGAACTGCTCGAAATGCGCCTCGACGCTCTGGTCCTGCGTGCCGGCTTCGCCCGCACCATCGCCCAGGCCCGCCAGCTGGTTGTGCACCGCCACATCATGGTTGACGGCGTCCGCGTTGACCGTCCGTCGTTCCGCGTCGGCGAGGGCCAGCTGGTCCACGTCCACAGCCGCAGCGAAACCATGGTTCCGCTCCAGGTTGCCGCAGCCGGCGCCCACCGCGACGTCCTGCCTGCCGTTCCGGCCTACCTGGACGTCAAGCTGGAGGCCCTGCAGGCACGCCTGGTCCGCCGCCCCAAGCGCTCCGAGATTCCGGTGACCTGCGAAGAGCAGCTCGTCGTCGAATTCTACGCACGCTAAATCCCAGCAGCGTATCCAAAGAAGCCCGTGGCAAGCGCCGCGGGCTTCTTTGTATGTAAGGTACTTGGGGGACATCTGCGCAACGGGCCTTCCGTGCTTGCCGCGGATGGGGCCCCACCACGGAATTTCGAGGAGATGAACGTCTATGTCTGGTGGCGATATTGCCGGCCTGATCGCTGCCGGGGTGTTCGCGCTCCTGGTCCTGTTGCTTGCGGTCCCCATCCTTAAGCTGGGGAAGGTCTTTGACGAGATGCGGACCACCATCCGGTCCCTCAGCGACGGTGCCACGCCCCTGATGGATGAGGTCACCGCCACCGTGTCCACCACCAACCAGCAGCTGAAGAAGGTGGACGGCATCTCGTCCAACGTCTCGGACGCGTCCGCAAACATCTCCGCATTGTCCTCGCTGGTCGCCGCCACCGTGGGTTCCCCGCTGATCAAGGTTGCCGCGTTCAGCTACGGCGTGCGCAGTGCCTTCGCCAACCGTCGGAAGCCCGCTGCCGGCCGCCGCAGCCGCTAGATTCGAGAAGAAGACCATGAAAAGAATTGTGTGGATGGGAATCGGCGTGGCCATCGGCGTCATCGCGTTCCGAAAGGTCAGCCAGGCGCAGTCCAGCCTCGGACCGGAGGGCCTCAACCGTGCAGTGGGCCGGCTGGCCGACGGCGTTTACGACTTTGCAGACGCAGTGCGCGCAGGGATGCGTGAACGCGAAACCGACCTGAGGACGGCCCTGGGCATCGAGTCCGCCGAACTGGTTCGCCGCTAGCCCCGAAGGGCATTGCTCCGGCAGCCAGCCAACAACCGGCAGGGACCCGATCCGGGAACCGGCCACTTGAACGAAATATCCGAGCCGCCCGCCGGCGCGGACCAAGAAGGGTAAGAAAACAGCTCATGAAGTCGCAGGAGATCACAAAGCGCTGGGTGGACTTTTTTGTCAGCAAGGGCCACACTGCGGTTCCCTCCGCATCGCTGGTATCCAGCGACCCCTCGCTGCTGTTCACGGTGGCCGGAATGGTCCCATTCATTCCCTACCTCACCGCCCGCGAAGAGCCGCCCTACTCCCGCGCCACCAGCGTGCAGAAGTGCATCCGCACCGGCGACATCGAGGAAGTGGGCAAGACCGCCCGCCACGGCACCTTCTTCCAGATGTGCGGCAATTTTTCCTTCGGCGACTACTTCAAGGAAGACGCCATCAAGTTCGCCTGGGAACTGCTCACCAAGAGCGTTGACGACGGCGGCTACGGCCTTGCGCCCGAGCGGCTCTGGGTCACCGTCTACGAAGAGGACGACGAAGCCGAAGAGCTGTGGCTGAAGAACACTGGTGTCCCCGCGGAACGCATCCAGCGGATGGGCAAGTCGGACAACTACTGGTCCACCGGCCAACCCGGGCCCGCCGGTCCCTGCTCCGAGATCTACTACGACCGCGGTCCCGCCTACGGCGTTGAGGGCGGTCCCATCGCGGATGAGACCCGCTACGTCGAAATCTGGAACCTGGTGTTCATGCAGTACCAGATCGAGAACGTCCGGTCGAAAGTCGACTTCGACATCGTGGGCGAGCTGCCCAAGAAGAACATCGACACCGGCCTGGGCATGGAACGCCTTGCCATGATCCTGCAGGGTGTCGAGAACATGTACGAGACCGACCAGGTCCGGCCGGTGATCGACAAGGCCGCGGAACTGTCCGGCAAGGAATACACCTCCGCCGAAACACCGGACGACCCCCACCACACCGACGACGTCCGCATGCGCGTAGTGGCCGACCACATCCGTTCGGCCCTGATGCTGATCTCGGACGGGGTCACCCCGTCCAACGAAGGCCGCGGCTACGTCCTGCGCCGCCTCATCCGCCGCGCTGTCCGTTCCATGCGCCTGCTCGGTGTCGAAGAGGCCTGCCTGCCCCGGCTGCTGCCGGCCTCCCGCGACGCGATGAAGGGCGTGTACCCGATCGTGGAGACCGACTTCGACCGGATCAGCCGCATCGCCTACGCCGAAGAGAAGGCGTTCCTGCGCACCATCGCCTCCGGCACGGCCCGGCTCGAGGACGCCGTCAAGGAGTCCAAGGCCGCCAACAAACCGCTGTCCGGTTCCGACGCCTTCACCCTGCACGACACCTACGGTTTCCCCATCGACCTCACCCTCGAAATGGCCGAAGAGGCAGGGCTCAAGGTGGACGAGGCCGCATTCCGCAGCCTGATGCAGGAACAGCGCCAACGCGCCCAGGCCGATGCCAAGGGCAAGAAGGGCGGCCACGCGGACGTCAGCGTCTTCCAGGAGCTCCTGGGCCAGGGCGAGACGGTCTTCACGGGCTACACGGAGCTGGAAGGCGAGTCGCGGGTCCGCGGCCTGCTCAGCGCCGGCCGCCAGGTGCAGCAGGCCCTCACCGGGGACGAGATCGAACTCGTGCTGGCTGAGACCCCGTTCTACGCCGAAGCCGGCGGCCAGGCGGCCGATACCGGCCTGATCACCGGCGACGGGTTCGTCGTCGAGGTCCTGGACGTCCAGCGCCCCGTGAAGGGCCTGAGTGTGCACAAGGCGATTGTCCGCGAAGGCGAAATCGGCGCCGACTCGCTGGTGCGCGCCGCCGTGGACCGCGAACGCCGCCACGCCGCAGAACAGGCGCACACAGGCACGCACATCGTGCATGCCGCCCTGCACCAGATCCTGGGCCCGGAAGCCACCCAGCGCGGTTCCTTCAACAAGGCCGGCTACCTGCGCTTCGACTTCGCCTGGGGCGAAGGGCTGAGCACGGCCACCCGCTCCGAAATCGAAGAGGTCTCCAACCTTGCCATCCGCAACAACTACGCGGTGGAAACCAAGATCATGGGACTGGCCGAAGCCAAGGCCATGGGCGCCATGGCACTCTTCGGTGAGAACTACGGCAGCGAAGTGCGCGTCGTGGAGATCGACGGCGCGTGGTCCCGCGAGCTGTGCGGCGGCACCCACGTTGCCAACACCTCGCTGATCGGCAGCCTGTCCCTCCTGGGCGAACAGTCCGTGGGTTCAGGCAACCGCCGCGTGGAAGCTTTTGTTGGCATGGAGGCGTTCCGCCACCTGGCCGCCGAACGCGCCCTGGTGACCGAACTGACCGACCTGCTGAAGGTTCCGTCCGGCCAGCTCGCCGACCGGATCTCCAGCACCCTGGCCAAGCTGAAGGCCACGGAGAAGGAGTTGGACCGCCTCCGCAAGGAACAGTTGGCAGCAGCCGCCGCAAACCTGGTCAACACCGCCCAGGATGCCGCCGGCGTCCGGGTGGTTGCCCACGATGCCGGCACCGTCAGCGGCGCGGATGACCTCCGCGGCCTGGCCCTGGACCTGCGCAACCGCCTCGGTTCCGAAGCTGCTGCTGTAGCCGCCGCCGGCGTTGCCAACGGCCGTCCACTGATCCTGGTGGCCACCAACGAGGCAGCCAGGGAAGCCGGCGTCAAGGCCGGCGCCCTGGTCCGGGTCGCTGCCGGTGTGCTGGGCGGCGGCGGTGGCGGCAAGGATGACGTTGCCCAGGGCGGCGGCACAGACGCCGGCAAGGTCGGCGCCGCCCTGGCCGCCGTCGTCGACGCCATCTCAAGGCGCTAACGCCACGATGACCAATCCTGTTGCTGCCGGCGGCTACCCCCAGGGCGTCAAACTGGGGGTGGACGTCGGCACCGTCCGGGTAGGGGTCGCCATCTGCGACCGTGATTCGATCCTAGCCACGCCCTACAAGACCCTCGACCGGAACGCGAAGAAGAACTCGGACGTCCGCGTCATCGCGAAACTGGCGGAGGGACTGGGGGCCGTGCAGGTTATCGTAGGCCTGCCCAGGACCATGAAGGGCGAGGAACACACCTCAGCCAGGATGGCCACAGACTATGCGTTGCTGCTGGCTGCCGAGTTTTCCAGCCGCGGCTTGGCGGTCCAGGTCAACCTGGTTGACGAGCGCCTCAGCAGTGTCACGGCCCACCGCAACCTGCATGAAGCTGGCATGAGCAGCAGGGACCACCGTAAAGTAGTTGATCAGGTCGCGGCGGCGGGTATCCTTCAGCACGCCATCGACATGCAGAAAGCCAGGGGAGCGGATGTCGGCTCACGCGTGACAGCGCCATCCCCGTCCGTGGACCTGGGGGCCGGTGGGGTGGACGAACCAGTCCGCGCCGCCCCCGCAGACACGGCCCGATTTTCAGATAATGGAAGGCAACAGTGAGCCCTGCCAACATTGATGACACCTCCGGTTCGCTGGGCACGGAGGCCCAGCGGCCGCTGACCCGCAAGGAACTGCGCGCCCGGGAGAAGACCCTCAATACCGGGGGCCAGGACGCCGTGCCCGAACAGGCCTACGAAACCGGTGACGTTCCGCCGCCACCCGCCGCACCACCGGCCGCAGCTTCTCCGGACGCCGAATCCACCTTTGCTCCGCTTCCGGGCGCCGGTGACGTTCCGGCGGCACCGCAAACACCCCCGTCCATCCAGGACGAACAAACGTTGCGCGCTTCCCATGGCGATGCCCACCTCGAACCGCCGGTGACGGCCCAGCAGCACGACGGCGGCGGGCACCACGACACCGTGGCTCACCCTCACACGGATGATTACCAGGACGCCCACCCCGAGGACGTCCCGCACCACTCGGACGACGTCCACTATGCGCACCAAGAGGCCCACATCCACGATGACACGGACGTCCACGACTACCAGGAGACCGTTCACGGCCACCCTGCGTATGAGGCCGGCGAATACGACCATGAGACCCATCCTGAACCAGGCCATCCTGACCCGGTCGCGGGGATCCTTCCCGCCGCGTCCACTGAGGTAGTGAAACGTCCCTCGAAGAAGGTCCGCCGCCGTCGCAGGCTGCTGGCCCTGCTCCTGACGCTTGTTGTCTTCGTGGCGGCGGTGGCCGTAGGCGCCCAGTTCCTCAAACCCCTCCTGGGCAGCGGCAAACCCTCGGACTTCCCCGGCCCCGGAACGGGTGAGGTCCGCGTAACGGTGGCCAGTGGCGAGGGCACCAGGTCCGTCGCATCGGAACTGGAGAACCAGCGCGTTGTGGCCAACGCTGATACGTTCATGCAGGCGTTCCATGCCTCGGGCGCAACCCTTTCCCCGGGGGACTACACCTTCAAGACCGAGATGAAGAACGCGGATGCTGTCAACGTCCTTGCCGGCAAAGACAAGTCCAAGGTTATTTACTTCGCCCTGAGCGCCGGCCTTCGCATCAATGAATCCCTCCAGGCGATCTCCGAGGGGTCCGGCGTCTCCATTCAGCAACTGCAGGCGCTCAGCAACCAGCCCGCCCAGTTCGGCCTGCCCGCCAACGCGAAGAACCTGGAAGGCTACCTGCAGCCGGGCGAGTACCGCTTCCCGCTGGGTACTCCGCCCAAGGACATCCTCCAGGCACTAGTGAAGGCCACCACGGACGAACTCGTCTCGCAGGGCATCACCGACCCCGCCAAGCAGTACCAGGCCGTCATCGTGGCGAGCATCGTCCAGGCCGAGGGTGGCCAGGCCGACTACGGCGACGTAGCCGGCGCCATCTACAACCGGCTGAAGCCGAACGACCAGACCGGCGGCTTCTTGCAGGTTGACTCCGCCGTCACGTACGGGCTGGGCACCCGGAGCTTCAACTTCACCGATGAACAGCGCAAGGACAAGTCCAACCCGTACAACACCTACGCGAACCCCGGCCTGCCCCCCGGCCCCATCGGCTCTCCCGGCAAGACCGCCATCGACGCCGCAGCCAAGCCCAAGACCAACGATTACCTGTACTGGGTGACCGTCAACTTGGACACCAAGGAAACCAAGTTCGCCAAGACCCTTGCTGAACACAACGCCTACGTGGAGCAGTACAACGCCTGGTGCCAGGCAAACGCGGGCCGCTGCACATGAGCCTGCGGGCTGCCGTCCTGGGCCACCCGATCAGCCACTCAAAATCCCCGGCACTGCACCTCGCGGCCTACGGACAGTTGGGTGCAGGCATCAGTTACACGGCAATCGACGTCACTGAGGAGCTGCTGCCGTCCTTCATGCGCCAGATCCGGCACCAGCCGGGCTGGTGCGGGCTGTCCGTGACCATGCCGCTGAAGACGGCGATGCTGGACGAGGTGGACGAGGTGCGGGGAGTCGCGCGGACGTTGGGCGTCGTGAATACCGTGACATTCGAGGACACCGCGAATGGCCTTCGGACAGTGGGTTCCAACACGGACGTGACCGGCATCGTCAACGCCCTCTGCCATGCCGGCTCTGCTGCTTCACCTTCAGCCGTCATCCTGGGCGGCGGCGGGACGGCGGCCTCGGCCGTCGCTGCACTCAAGGAACTGGGCACCGAAACGGTGCAGGTCTTTGTCCGTGATGCTTCGCGCACGGCAGATGTCCGCGCCGCTGCCGACCGCCTCGGGATGGCCCTGGAGCTCCGCCCCCTTGCCGGGGCCGCGCGCCCAACGGCGGAAGCCGACGTCGTAATCTCCACACTGCCCCCGCGCGCGGCAGACGGACTCGCCGCGGAAATCGCCGCGCTCAAGACCGCGACACCGGGTGTGCTGCTGGACGTGGCCTACGATCCCTGGCCCAGCCTCATTGCCTCGGTCTGGCAGGCCGGCGGCGGCCGTGTGGTGCCCGGCCTGGAGATGCTGCTGTACCAGGCCGTGGAGCAGGTGCGGCTCTTCACCCGCCGCGGTGAAGACGTTAACGCAGCTGTCATAGATGTGATGTGTGACGCAGTCGGCCTTGCCCGGCGGGCGTTGTGACCGCCCTACGTGGCAGGATGGAAATTATGCGTTGGTTGACTGCCGGTGAATCCCATGGCCCGGCTCTGATGGGAATTATTGAGGGCGTCCCCGCCGGTGTGGAAATCACCAGCGGCCACATCGCAGACTCTCTGGCCCGCCGCCGCCTCGGCTACGGACGTGGCGCGCGGATGAAGTTCGAGCAGGACGTCGTGACCATTCTTGGCGGCGTCCGGCACGGTCGTACCCAGGGAGGTCCGGTCGCCATCCAGGTGGGAAACACCGAATGGCCCAAATGGGAGCAGATCATGTCTGCCGATCCCGTGGACCCGGAACTTCTCGCCGACCAGGCCCGCAACGCGCCCCTGACGCGCCCGCGCCCGGGGCATGCAGACTTCACCGGCATGCAAAAATACGGCTTCGATGAGGCCCGCCCTGTGCTGGAACGTGCCAGCGCCCGCGAAACCGCCACGCGCGTGGCGCTGGGGACGGTGGCCGCGCAGTTCCTCAAGCACCTCGGCATCGAGCTGGTCAGCCACACGGTGTCCATCGCCAGCGTGACTGTGCCGGAAGGCCGTCCGCTGCCCGTCCCCAGCGACGTCATCGCGCTGGACACGGATCCGCTGCGCTGCTTCGACCGCGAAACCTCCGACGCCATGGTGGCCGAGGTGGACGCCGCGCACAAGGAAGGCGAAACCCTGGGCGGCGTGGTGGAGGTCCTGGCCTACGGCCTGCCGCCGGGACTGGGCAGCTACGTCCACTGGGACCGCCGCCTGGATGCCAGGCTGGCCGCTGCCCTCATGGGGATCCAGGCCATCAAGGGCGTGGAGGTTGGCGACGGTTTCCTGACGGCAGCACGCCGCGGCTCCGCCGCCCACGATGAAATCGTCCGCGACGGGGAGGGGCGGATTGTCCGCGCCAGCAACCGTGCTGGCGGCATCGAAGGCGGCATGAGCATCGGCGATGTCCTCCGGGTCCGGGCAGCCATGAAGCCAATTGCCACGGTGCCCCGCGCGCTGCGGACCATCGACGTCAGTACCGGCGAACCGGCCAAGGCGCACCACCAGCGCTCCGACGTGTGCGCAGTCCCGGCTGCCGGAGTGGTGGCCGAGGCCATGGTGGCCCTGGTCCTCGCAGAAGCGGTCATCGAGAAGTTCGGCGGTGACTCGGTGGCGGAGACCGCACGCAACATCAAGGGCTACCTGGACAGCATTCCGGCATCCCTGGACTCGATCGGCCAGTAGTGCTCCACCGCAGCAGTCCCGGAGCGGTTGGCAGCCGGCCGATCGTGCTCATCGGCCCCATGGCGGTGGGCAAATCAGCCATCGGCCAGCAGCTCGCCCAGCAGCTGGGTGTCCCTTTCATTGACACCGACGCCGTCATCGTTGCCGGCCACGGCTCGATCGCGGGGATCTTCGCCGGGCGGGGTGAGAATGCGTTCCGGGAAATTGAGGCCCGGACCGTCGCCGACGCCGTGGAGGAAGCCGAGGGAACCTCGACGGTGATCTCGCTCGGCGGGGGAGCGGTGCTTGACTCGGGCACGCAGCAGCTGATCAGCCGCTGCACCGTGGTGTACCTGGAGTGCGACGCCGACACCGTAGCAGACAGGATCGCCCGCAACTCCGGCCGCCCGCTCCTTGCCGGAGATGCGATGGGCCGCTGGACCGCCATGTTTGCCACCCGCAGGCCGGTCTACGAAAGGCTGGCCGACATCACCCTGGACGTCCGCCACGGCTCGATATCCGAGCTGGGCGGCCGGCTGGAAGCAGCACTGCGCAACCATGCAGCTGCCAAACAGGAAGTTGAAAAGTGAACACGCAATCAACAGTCATCAACGTCACCGGCGAAGGCGCCGGCAACAACTACGGCGTCGTGGTCGGCCGCGGCCTCCTTGGTGAACTTCCCGCCCTGCTCGGAGAACGCGTCCGCCGGGTCCTGGTAATCCACCCCCGCGCGCTGCGCCTCACGGGCGATACCGTCCGGGACGAACTCGCAGAAGCGGGTTTCACGTCCCTTACCGCGGAAATTCCGGATGCCGAGGAAGGCAAGCACATCCAGGTTGCCGCCTTCTGCTGGCAGGTCCTGGGCCAGAACGACTTCACCCGCTCCGACGCCATTGTCGCCGTGGGCGGGGGAGCGGTCACCGACCTCGCCGGCTTCGTTGCCGCCACCTGGCTGCGCGGGGTCAAGGTCATCCACATGCCCACCAGCCTGCTGGGCATGGTGGACGCCTCCGTGGGCGGTAAGACCGGCATCAACACCGCCGAAGGAAAGAACCTCGTGGGCTCCTTCCACCCGCCGGCAGCCGTCCTGGCCGACCTGGACACGCTGGACACGCTCCCGAAGAACGAGATCATTTCCGGCCTGGCCGAGGTCATCAAGTGCGGCTTCATCGCCGATCCCGCCATCCTGGACCTGGTGGAGAAGGATCCGGCCGCGGTGGTGGACCCCCGCTCCGACGCTCTCCGTGAGCTGATCGAGCGGGCCATCGCCGTCAAGGCGAAAGTGGTCTCCGAGGACCTTAAGGAGTCCGGGCTGCGGGAAATCCTGAACTACGGACACACCCTGGGCCACGCCATCGAACTCGTGGAGCGCTACTCCTGGCGGCACGGCGCCGCAGTATCCGTGGGCATGATGTTCGCAGCTGAACTCGCCCGCAGTGTGGGACGGCTCAGCGATGCCGACGCCGACCGGCACCGGAGCATCCTGGACGGCCTTGGGCTTCCGGTCACCTACCGGCGGGACCGGTGGCAGGGGCTGCTGGACGGCATGCGCCGCGACAAGAAATCCCGCGGCGACCTGCTGCGGTTCGTGGTGCTGGACGGCATCGCCAAACCCGGCATCCTGGACGTCCCGGACACCTCGCTGCTGTTTGCGGCCTACCAGGAGATTGCGTCCTGATGCAGGGCGACATGAGCGGCACCGCCGATTGGCCCGAAGCCGGCTTCCCGGGAATCCGCATCAACCCGGATACCCTGCAGCCGCAGATCGTCAACGAGGATGTGGTCCGGGAAACCCTCGCCGCCTCCACGGATCCGGCTGACCAGATCTTCGTGCTGCTGGTTGAGGGCCATGCGTCCGAGGCTGCCGAACTGCTGGCCGAAGCCCGGTTCAAAGACCCTGAATCCTTCCTTTTGCGCATCTTCGAAGCTGAAGTGCTGAGCGTCAGCCACCGGATGGACCGCGCTGTGGGCCTGTTCCGCCAACTCCTTGCCGAGGCGCACGGCACGCCGGGGGAGGCCCTGGCCCTCCAGTACCTGGGCAGGGCGCAGTACGCAGCCGGACAGACCTCCGCTGCGGTGGAATCCTTCTCCAAGGCACTGGACCTGCGGGTGGCGCAGTCGGCCGACGCCGCGCAGATCTATTCATCCACCGTGGCGCTCCAGCGGGCCCGGGACGTCCTGGACCTCGCCTGCTGAGGCCGCAGCCACGGGCTGCGGACAGGCTGCCCGGTATTTACCGGTAGAATGGTTGTGGAATTTTTGCATCCACGCGATTTTTGACAAACACGTGCAGGCGGGCCGTTGCGGCGTGCCCGCCCGGCATACAGCATCTGACCACGCGGCCAGACAAAGAAACCAGAGGAAACCAGTGGCAACCACTAACGACATTAAGAACGGAACGGTCCTGAAGCTTGAGGGCCAGCTCTGGAACGTCATCGAATTCCAGCACGTCAAGCCCGGCAAGGGCGGCGCCTTTGTGCGGACTAAGATGCGCAACGTGATGTCCGGCAAGGTTGTTGACAAGACGTTCAACGCCGGCCTCAAGATCGAGACCGCCACCGTTGACCGCCGCGACTACCAGTACCTGTACCAGGACGGCGCGGACTTCGTCTTCATGGACACCTCGGACTACGACCAGATCACCGTCTCCGGCGCCACGGTAGGCGATGCCACCAACTTCATGCTCGAGAACCAGATGGTCAACATCGCCATCCACGACGGCACCCCCCTCTACATCGAGCTGCCGCCGAGCGTTGTCCTCGAAATCACCTACACCGAGCCGGGCCTGCAGGGTGACCGTTCCTCGGCAGGCACCAAGCCCGCCACCCTGGAAACCGGCTACGAGATCCAGGTCCCGCTGTTCATCGAAAACAACACCCGGGTCAAGGTGGACACCCGCGACGGCAGCTACCTGGGCCGGGTCACCGACTAGTGAGCGCCCGCGGTAAAGCCCGCAGCAGGGCACTGGATGTTCTTTTCGAAGCGGAGCAGCGCTCTGTTTCGGCGTTCGACGTGCTCCGCGCACGCCGGGAAAAGACCGACCAGGTGGTCAACCCCTACACCCTGGAAATCGTCGAAGGAGTGCTGTCGCAGCAGGCAGCCATCGATGAGTTCCTGGAGACTTACTCGCAGGGCTGGAGCCTGGAGCGCATGCCGTCGGTGGACCGCATCATCCTGCGCATCGGCACCTGGGAACTCCTCTACAACGACGACGTCCCTGACGGCGTGGCGGTCAGCGAGGCAGTTGCGCTGGCCAAGACGTTGTCCACGGACGAGTCCCCGCAGTTCATCAACGGCCTCCTGGGCCGGCTGCAGCAGCTGAAGCCTTCTCTCCTGGCCTAGGCTGCTCCGCAGGACAAACAATCTGCAGGACCAGCAAGAGAACCCCGCCGTTGGCGGGGTTCTTTTGCGTTGGCCGTGGCAGACGCTCACGCGGCCACGGACTCCCGCAGGGCGAGGATCCGCTGGAGCTGCAGCCTTTCCTCGGCCTGGTTGAGGGGAACGTCGCGCCCGCTCAGGATCCGCTGGCGGGTGTTGGCCAGCTGGGTGGCCGCCTTCAGGAGCTGCTTCATCTGCTGCTTCCTGCCCGCACCGGCCGCCCACGCCAGGGCTGTCCGCCGGCCCCCGTGCGTGGCCAGCAGTTGCACCTCAGCCGGCGTGAACCAGCCCGCGGCGGAATACTCCAGCAGGCGCTGGCGGGTCAGGCGTTTCTCGGCCACCCGCAGGAAGATGATGCCGGCCACTGCCAGCACGAAGATCGGCACCTGGACCACGATGTAGTCCAGCAGGAATCCCTGTCCCATGCTGTTCCACCTGTTGTGCAGGAACATGGCCGGCAGCAGGCCAATGACAAATGCGCCGATCGACGCGCCGGTGTGCCAGCGCCTGGCGGCGAAGCCCATGATGAGGCCGGTGGTACCGGTAAAAATCGCATGGGCGAAGGGGGACATGACGCCGCGCAGGAAGAAGACCTGGGCCAAGCCGCTGGCCGGCGACGCCGACTCGGCGATGGCCCGGCCGAAATAGAGGATGTTCTCGGTGAACGCGAACCCGCCGGCGATGGTGAAGGCGAACACGACGCCGTCCACCGGCCCGTCGAACTGCCGCCGGGCCGCCAGCAGGAGGATGAGCAGGCCCAGCGACTTGGCGAACTCTTCAACAATGGGCGCCTGAACGGTGGCCATGTACGTCTGTAGGTCAGGCTGGTCCGTGAACTGGAAGGCGATCACGAAGAACGGCTGGATCAGCAGAGTCACGGCAACTGACACTGCGGCGCCCCACGTGAACGCGAAAAACAGGAGCCGTTTGGGTTCCGGCTCCCACCTGTCGATGATGTGCACGGCCGTCAGGACCACCGCCAGCGGGACCAGGGACGCCAGGAAACCAATCAGGAACCCCGCGGCCCCGGTGTTGGACAGAAGGAACGGCACCACCAGGAACAGGCTCAGGAAAGCCAGCACGCCGCCGGCAACGCTCAAACCCAGCAGCCCGCTGCGGGCGCGCGATGCCTGCAGCACTGTTCCCTGTGCGTGCGGCGGAACCATGCCCGCCAGCGGCTGGCCCTGGTGCCCCGGTGCCGCCCGGTAGTGTTCCGGCTGCACCTGCCCCATCCAGCTTGGATTCGCTTCCTGCGGCAGGGGCGGCCCACCGGCACCGCGGTAGGGGTCGTCGGGAAGTCCGGATGAAGGGTGCTGCGAATACATCGGCATACCCGAAAGCCTAAGCGGGGGCTTCCGCGCCACAAAGGAAGTGGGCTTTGTTTCCGTCCGGCGGCCCGTGGATGTGACCAGCACCGCGTTGATCCCGGGCCGGCGCGGCTGGACCGTGTGGTAATTTTGAACAGCAATCATTCCTTTTTTAATTCCGTCCTGTGAGGCGGGGAAAGGGGAGACGAGCGTTGACATCTGTCACCAGCGCACCGGTTCCAGCCAGGGTTGTCCTCAACCAGGCGGACATTGACCGGGCCCTCACTCGTATCGCCCACGAGATCCTCGAAGCCAACAAGGGTTCCCGGGACCTGGTCCTGCTGGGCATTCCCCGCCGCGGTTACCCGCTGGCTGTCCGGCTTGCGGAAAAAATCGCCGCCGCGGACAACACCGTTGATGCCGCGGCCATCGTAGGGCAGCTTGACGTCACCATGTTCCGGGACGACCTTTCCCATCAGGGGACCCGCCCGCCGTACCCCACCAGGCTGCCGCGTACCGGCATCGACAACAAAGTGGTGGTGCTCATCGACGACGTCCTCTACTCCGGACGCACCATCCGCGCCGCCCTGGACGCACTCGTGGACCTCGGGCGGCCGCGCATCGTCCGGCTTGCCGTCCTGATTGACCGGGGCCACCGCGAACTTCCCATCCGCGCGGACCACGTGGGCAAGAACCTGCCCACGTCCTCCGCCGAAAAGGTCCGGGTCCGGCTGGAAGAAACGGACTCCTCCGCTGTCGGAAGCCCGGTCAACGAAGTCGTGATCGAGGGGGGCGCATGAAACACCTCCTGTCCACCGGGGACCTCAGCCTTTCGAACGCCATCCGCATCCTGGACACCGCCGAGGAGATGTCGGCCGTGGGGGAGCGGGAAGTCAAGAAGCTCCCCGCGCTGCGTGGCCGCACCGTGGTCAACCTCTTCTTCGAAGACTCCACCCGCACCCGGATCTCCTTCGAAGCCGCGGCCAAGCGGCTGTCGGCCGATGTCATCAACTTCGCCGCCAAGGGATCATCCGTCTCCAAGGGCGAATCCCTCAAGGACACCGCCCAGACGCTGTCCGCCATGGGTGCGGACGCCGTCGTCATCCGCCACTGGGCCTCGGGCGCGCCCCACCGCCTCGCCGCCACTGACTGGATCGACGCGGCGGTCATCAACGCCGGCGACGGCACCCACGAACACCCCACCCAGGCCTTGCTCGACGCCTTCACCATGCGCCGACACTGGGCCCGCCTCGGCGGCACCGGCTCGGAAGGAACGGACCTCAAGGGCATGCGGGTGGCCATCGCAGGCGACGTGCTGCACTCCCGTGTGGCACGCTCCAACGTCTGGCTGCTGCGCACGCTCGGCGCGGAAGTGACCTTGGTGGCCCCGCCCACGCTGCTGCCGGTCGGCGTCGACAAATGGCCCTGCAGCGTCAGCTATGACCTCGACCAGACGCTGGCCAACGGCGTCGATGCCGTGATGATGCTCCGGGTCCAGGGCGAACGCATGAACGCTTCCTTCTTCCCCAGCACCCGCGAATACTCCCGGCGCTGGGGCTTCGACGACAACCGGCTGCGGGCTTTGGACGACCTTGGCATGACGGACACCATCATCATGCACCCCGGACCCATGAACCGGGGCCTGGAGATCAGCGCCGCCGCCGCCGATTCGCCCCGTTCCACCGTCCTGGCGCAGGTCCGCAACGGCGTATCCGTGCGGATGGCCGCGCTGTACCTGCTGCTCTCCGGAGACACCCGGGAACCAGCCGCACACCGGGCACCGGCCTACGCCGCCGCAGCCCCTTCCACCAAGGAGAGCAACTGATGGCAGCCAACACCGGAACGTACCTGATCCAAGGCGCCGCCATCCTGGGCGGCGAGCCCGCGGACCTGCTGATCCGCGACGGCATCATCGCCGAGATCGGCCATGGCCTGTCCGCTGATGGCGCCACCGTCATCGACGCCGCCGGCCTGGTGGCGCTGCCCGGCATGGTGGACGTCCACACGCACCTGCGCGAACCGGGCCGCGAAGACGCCGAAACCGTCGAGACCGGCACCCGGGCCGCTGCGCTGGGCGGCTACACAGCCGTGCACGCCATGGCCAACAGCACCCCCGTGGCCGACACCGCCGGTGTGGTGGAACAGGTCTACACGCTGGGTCTTGCAGCCGGCTGGGTGGATGTCCGCCCGGTAGGTGCCGTCACCGTCGGCCTGGCAGGGGAGCAGCTGGCTGAACTCGGCGCCATGGCCGATTCCCGCGCCCGGGTCCGGATGTTCTCCGACGACGGCATTTGCGTCCACGACCCCGTGCTCATGCGCCGCGCCCTCGAGTACGTCAAGGCGTTCGACGGCGTGGTGGCCCAGCATGCGCAGGAACCCCGCCTCACCGCCGGGGCACAGATGAACGAGGGCGACGTCTCCGCCGTCCTGGGCCTGACCGGGTGGCCCGCGGTGGCGGAGGAAAGCATCATTGCCCGGGACGTCCTGCTGGCCCAGCACGTGGGCTCCCGCCTGCACGTATGCCACGTTTCCACGGCGGGCTCGGTGGAGATCATCCGCTGGGCCAAGGAGCGCGGCATCGACGTCACGGCGGAGGTCACCCCGCACCACCTGCTGCTGACCGACGACCTGGTGCGCAGCTACGATCCCGTGTTCAAGGTCAACCCGCCGCTGCGAACCGATGCCGACGTCCAGGCATTGCGTGCGGGGCTGGCAGACGGCACGATCGACGTTGTGGGTACCGACCACGCACCGCACCCGAGCGAGCACAAGGAATGCGAGTGGGCGCAGGCTGCCATGGGCATGACCGGGCTGGAGACCGCCCTGTCCGTGGTCCAGCACGCCATGATCGAAACCGGCCTGATGAGCTGGGCGGACTTTGCCAGGGTCACCTCCACCGCGGCCGCGAAGATTGGCCGGCTGGCTGACCAGGGCCGGCCCATCGAGGCCGGGGAACCCGCCAACCTCATCCTGCTTGATCCGGCGGCCCGCTGGACGGTGGACCCCTTCCAGATGGCCACCATGGGCCGCAACTCGCCGTTCAAGGGAAGGGAACTGCCGGGCAAGGTGGTGGCCACCTTCTTCAAGGGGCACCCCACTGTCCTGGACGGCACCCTCAACACCCCGCACCCGGACGCCGCCGCAACCCCGGCGGGCGCTGCCTGATGGAAAAGATCCTTCCCGGACTTGCCATGCTGGCGGTTATCGCCGTCGTCTTTGTCCTTCTCGGCGTGGGCTGGCGCAACCGCCTGAAGCGCCAGTCCGACGTCGAGCAGCTGCCCCAGGTGCCCGCCGCTCCCGGTGAGCCGACCGCCGCTGCCGACGGGCAGTACGTGGCCACCACTACGGCAGGTGATTGGCTTGACCGGATCGCGGTGCACGGGCTGGGCATCCGCACCAACTCCACCCTCGAGGTGTACCCGCACGGCGTCATCTACGGGCGGTCCGGCGCACCCGCGCTGTACATCCCCGCGGCCTCCCTGACTGAAGTCCGCCAGGACAGCGGCATGGCGGGGAAGTTCGTGGAGAAGGACGGCCTCCTGGTGCTCGGATGGACGCACGGCGCGCATGAACTGGATACCGGCTTCCGGACCCGCCGCGCCGCGGACAAGGACGTGCTGTACCAGGCCCTTCAGGATTTGATTTCGTCAGCCCCAGCGGCTGGTGCCACCAGTGGAAAGTAAGACAGTGAAAGCGAATACATTGACAGCAACCACCTCCGCTCCTGTATCGGCCCCAGCTGCGCTGGTTCTCGAAGACGGGCGTATTTTCCGCGGCACCAGCTACGGCGCCACGGGCACCGCCCTGGGCGAGGCCGTCTTCGCCACCGGCATGACCGGCTACCAGGAAACCATCACCGATCCGTCCTACGCCCGCCAGCTGGTGGTGCAGACGGCGCCGCACATCGGCAACACCGGCGTCAATGATGACGACGCCGAGTCCCGGCGCATCTGGGTGGCGGGCTATATCGTCCGCGACCCCGCACGCCGCCCCTCCAACTGGCGCTCGGAGCGCTCCCTGGACGAAGAGCTGGTGGCCCAGGGCATCGTCGGCATCCAGGGTGTGGACACCCGTGCCATCACCCGGCACCTGCGCGAGCACAAGACCATGCGCGCCGGCATCTTCTCCGGTGAGGCCGCCCAGGTCACGGACAAGGAATTGGTCGACGCCGTCCTGGCCAGCGCCCCCATGGAGGGTTCGCGCCTGGCCGAGGAGGTTAGCGTTGACGCAGCCTATGTGGTGGAACCGAAGGACCACGGCTGGGACGGCGATCCCCGCTTCACCATCGCGGCGATCGACCTCGGCATCAAGGCCATGACCCCCGTCCGGTTCGCCGAGCGCGGCGTCCGCGTCCACGTGCTGCCCGCCACCGCCACGCTGGAAGACGTCAAGGCGGTCAACCCGGACGGCTTCTTCATGTCCAACGGCCCCGGCGACCCCGCCACGGCCGACGCGCAGGTCAAGCTGCTGCGCTCGGTCCTGGACGAAAAGTTGCCCTACTTCGGCATCTGCTTCGGCAACCAGATCCTGGGCCGGGCACTGGGCTTTGGCACCTACAAGCTCCGCTACGGCCACCGCGGCATCAACCAGCCGGTGATGGACCGCCGCACCGGCAAGGTGGAAATCACCTCCCAGAACCACGGTTTCGCTGTGGACGCCCCGCTGGACGGCGCAACCCAGGCACCCGAGGAGCGCTACGGCCGCGTGGAAGTAAGCCACGTCAGCCTGAACGACGACGTCGTGGAAGGCCTCGCCTGCCTCGACATCCCCGCGTTCTCCGTGCAGTACCACCCCGAAGCGGCAGCCGGACCCCACGACGCCGCCTACCTGTTCGACCGCTTCATCGAACTGATGGAGGGCACCCGGGACGGCCGGAGCGCAAACCTGTCAAAGGAACCGGTGGACTCAGCGCACTCCGCCGGGGCCGAACCGGCAACGCCGAAAAATTCCGACAACAAGACTGAGGACAAGAAGTAATGCCGAAACGTACAGATCTCAAGAGCGTCCTCGTCATTGGTTCCGGCCCGATCGTCATCGGCCAGGCCGCCGAGTTCGACTACTCCGGCACCCAGGCACTGCGGGTCCTCAAGGAGGAAGGCCTCCGCGTCATCCTCGTGAACTCGAACCCGGCCACCATCATGACCGACCCCGAGTTCGCCGACGCCACCTACGTCGAGCCCATCACCCCCGAGGTGGTGGAGAAGATCATCGCCAAGGAACGCCCGGACGCCGTGCTGCCCACCCTGGGTGGCCAGACCGCGCTGAACACCGCCATCGCACTGGACAAGAACGGTGTGCTGGAGAAGTACAACGTGGAGCTGATCGGCGCGAACATCGCCGCGATCGAGCTCGGCGAGGACCGCGAGAAGTTCAAGGGCGTCGTGGAGCGCTGCGGCGCCGAGTCCGCCCGCAGCCACATCATCCACACCATGGACGAGGCACTGACGGCCGCCGTCGACCTCGGCTACCCCATGGTGGTCCGTCCCTCCTTCACCATGGGCGGCCTGGGCTCCGGGCTGGCCTACAACGAAGAGGACCTGCGCCGCATCGTCGGCCAGGGCCTGCAGTACAGCCCCACCAGCGAGGTGCTGCTCGAAGAGAGCATCCTGGGCTGGAAGGAATACGAGCTCGAGATGATGCGGGACAAGAACGACAACGTGGTTGTCGTCTGTTCCATCGAGAACTTCGACCCCGTAGGCGTGCACACCGGTGACTCCATCACCGTTGCCCCGGCGCTGACCCTCACCGACCGCGAGTACCAGAAGCTGCGCGACGTGGCCATCGCCGTCATCCGCGAGGTGGGCGTGGACACCGGCGGCTGCAACATCCAGTTCGCCATCGACCCCAAGACCGGCCGTGTGGTGGTCATCGAGATGAACCCGCGCGTCTCCCGCTCCTCAGCGCTGGCGTCAAAGGCCACGGGTTTCGCCATCGCCAAGATCGCCACCAAGCTCTCCCTGGGCTACACCCTGGACGAGATCCCCAACGACATCACGCAGAAGACCCCCGCGTCCTTCGAGCCGACCCTCGACTACGTGGTGGTCAAGGTCCCGCGGTTCGCCTTCGAGAAGTTCCCCGCGGCAGACAACACCCTCACCACCACCATGAAGTCCGTGGGCGAGGCCATGGCCATGGGCCGCAACTTCACCGAGGCCCTCCAGAAGGCCCTGCGCTCCCTGGAACAGAAGGGCTCGCAGCTGGACTTCAGCTCCGTCCCCGAATACGAAGTCGCGGAGCTGATCGAAAAGGCCAAGCGCCCCACCACCGAGCGGCTGCACCAGGTCCAGCGCGCCCTCCTGGGCGGTGCCACCGTGGAACAGCTTTTCGAGGCCACCAAGATCGATCCCTGGTTCCTGGACCAGCTCGAACTCCTCAACGAGGTCTCCCGCGAGATCCGCCAGGCCGGCGCCCTCACCAAGGAGATGCTGCAGCGCGCCAAGCGCCACGGCTTCTCCGACGAACAGATCGGCGCCCTGACGCACAACTCCGAGGCAGTGGTCCGCGGGGTGCGCCAGGCCCTGGGCATCCGCCCGGTCTACAAGACCGTGGACACCTGCGCCGCCGAGTTCGCCGCGTACACCCCGTACCACTACTCGGCCTACGACGAAGAGGACGAGGTTGCGCTGCACTCCAAGCCGTCCATCCTCATCCTCGGCTCCGGCCCCAACCGCATCGGCCAGGGCATCGAGTTCGACTACTCCTGCGTGCACGCGTCCATGGCGCTGCGCAAGGCCGGCTACGAGACCGTCATGGTCAACTGCAACCCGGAAACCGTCTCCACCGACTACGACGTCTCCACCCGCCTGTACTTCGAGCCGCTGACGCTCGAGGACGTCTTGGAAGTCATCGCAGCCGAGGAACGCACCGGCGGCGTCATGGGCGTCTTCGTCCAGCTCGGCGGCCAGACCCCGCTGAAGCTGGCCCAGCAGCTGGCCGACGCCGGCGTGCCCATCCTGGGCACTTCCCCGGAGGCCATCGACCTCGCCGAGCACCGCGGGGCGTTCTCCCGGGTCCTGGACAAGGCCGGGCTCGTCTCGCCCAAGAACGGCACGGCGGTTTCCTTCGAGGATGCCAAGACCATCGCCGACGAGATCGGCTACCCCGTTTTGGTCCGCCCCTCCTACGTGCTGGGCGGCCGCGGGATGGAGATCGTCTACGACGAGCCCAACCTTTCCCGCTACATCGCCAACGCCACCGAGATCACCCCGGACCACCCGGTCCTGATCGACCGGTTCCTGGAGGACGCCGTCGAAATCGACGTCGATGCCCTCTTCGACGGCACCGACATGTACCTGGGCGGCATCATGGAACACATCGAGGAAGCCGGTATCCACTCCGGCGACTCCGCCTGCGTCCTGCCGCCCATCACCCTGGGGAGCAACGTCGTCGAACGCGTCCGGACCGCAACCCGTGCCATCGCTGAAGGCGTGGGCGTGCGCGGCCTGATCAACATCCAGTTCGCCTTGGCGTCCGACGTCCTGTACGTCCTGGAAGCCAACCCCCGCGCGTCCCGGACCGTGCCGTTCGTGTCCAAGGCCACCGGCGTGCAGATGGCCAAGGCTGCTGCCCTCATCGGCGCCGGCGTGACCATCAACCAGCTGCGCGGCGCCTACAAGATCCTGCCGGAAGCCGGCGACGGCTCCACCCTGCCGCTGGACGCCCCCGTGGCCGTCAAGGAAGCAGTGCTGCCGTTCAGCCGGTTCCGCACCATCGAGGGCAAGGTGGTGGACTCGCTGCTCGGACCCGAGATGCGCTCCACCGGCGAAGTCATGGGCATTGACAAGCACTTTGACACCGCGTTCGCCAAGAGCCAGGCCGGCGCCAACAATGCCCTGCCCACCGAGGGCAAGGTGTTCGTCTCCGTGGCCAACCGGGACAAGCGCGCCGTCATCATGGCGGTCAAGCGGCTCTCGGACCTCGGCTTCGAGATCGTCTCCACCGGCGGCACCGCCGACGTCCTGCGCCGCAACGGCCTGCAGGCCACGCCGGTCCGCAAGGTGGCCGAGGGCAGCAGCGCGGAGGGCGAGGGCACCATCGCGGACCTGATCGTGGCCGGCGAGATCGACATGGTCTTCAACACGCCCTCGGGCGGGGAGGCCCGCAGCGACGGCTACGAAATCCGCGCTGCGGCCACGTCCATTGGCATTCCGTGCATCACCACGGTGGCCGAGTTCAACGCCGCCGTCCAGGCCATCGAAGCCATGCGCACCTACGAATGGTCCGTCACCAGCCTGCAGGAGCACGCGGCAGCGCTTGCGGAGTCGCAGAAAGCGGCCCTGCAGCATGCCTGAGCAGGTTCCCGGCACGCCTGCACCCAGCCCCGGCCGGGAGTCCTTTGGCTCCCGGCTCGGCGCGGCCATGGCCGCGCGCGGCCCGCTGTGCGTCGGCATCGACCCGCACCCGGCGTTGTTGAAGAGCTGGGGTCTGGACGACGACGCCGCCGGGCTGAGGCGCTTTTCCCTCACTGTCCTGGAGGCGGTGGCTCCGCTCGCTGCCGCGGTCAAGCCGCAGGTGGCGCTGTACGAGCGCCATGGATCCGCGGGCATCGCGGTGCTGGAGGAGGTCCTGGCTACCGCACGGGATGAATCGGTTCTGACGATTGCCGACGCCAAGCGCGGAGACATCGGGTCCACCATGGCTGCCTACGCCGACGCCTGGCTCCGTGACGGGTCTCCGCTGGCGGCCGATTCCGTCACGCTCAGCCCTTACCTCGGCTTTGAGTCCTTGCGCCCCGCGCTCGACCTGGCGGCAGGGACCGGCCGCGGTGTCTTTGTGCTGGCCCTGACCTCCAACCCGGAGGGCGCCTCCGTCCAGCACGTGGGCGGAAAGGACTCCGTGGCCCGCAGGATCACGGCCGCAGCGGCTGCCGAGAACTCGCGGTATGCAGAAAGCCTGGGATCCGTGGGCCTGGTGGTGGGTGCCACCGTCGGGAGCGCCTTGGCGGACCTGGACCTGGATCTCGCGGCCGTGCGCGGCCCCATCCTGGCACCCGGGCTCGGGGCGCAGGGGGCTACGCCGGCGGACCTTCGGGCCACCTTCGGTGCTGCCTACCCATTGGTCCTGGGAACGTCCAGCCGCGACATCCTGTCGGCGGGACCGCAGGTCCGTGGCTTGCGCAACGCTGCCCTGCGCACCCTGGAAGGGCTGCGGGGACAATAGCCTGCAATTGCCCCGATGCATTGATTCACGCTGCACCAGAGGGTAGTTTCAGGACAGGTCCAAGGGCGGCCGCCCTTGGATGAAATCCGCCGACTTCGGGGGTGTCCGTGATGGTCCTGCGACCCTTATCTGCGTCTGAACGGGCCGATGCCCTGGGCAAGGCGGCAGCAGCCAGGGCCACCCGGGCCGCCGCCAAGGAAAGCCTTCGGAACGGCGACAGGTCCGCGGCGGACATCATCAGTTCGGCCCTGGAGGACGACGCTTTGGCCCGGATGAAAGTCTCCGAGCTGCTTGAAGCCCTTCCCGGCATCGGGAAGGTACGGGCGGCGGCGATCATGCAGCAGCTGGGTATTGCAACGTCCCGCAGGGTCAGGGGCCTGGGCGTCCACCAGCGCCGGGCGCTGGTAGATTTTATAGACGAGCATTGAGGCAGGCAGCGCCTGTCTTTCCCCCAACTGCGGCAAAAGGAATACGTGAGCAAGAAACCTGGACTGACAGTCCTCGCAGGTCCGACGGCTGTTGGCAAAGGCACCGTGTCCACCTACATCCGTGACAACTACCCCGAGGTGTGGCTTTCCGTCTCAGCCACCACCCGCGCGCCCCGGCCCGGGGAGGTGGACGGCGTTCACTACTTCTTCAAGTCCAAGGAGGAGTTCGAGCAGCTCATTGCGGCTGGTGAACTCCTGGAATGGGCGGTTGTCCACGGCCAGAACACCTACGGCACCCTGAAGAGCACCGTCAACCGGGCCATCGACGAAGGCCGGTCCGTGCTGCTGGAGATCGACCTGCAGGGCGCCCGCCAGGTCAAGGCAGCCGTCCCGGACGCCCAGTTCGTCTTCCTCGCACCGCCCACCTGGGACGAAATGGTCCGCCGGCTGGTGGGCCGGGGCACGGAAACACCGGACGAACAGCAGCGGCGCCTGGAAACCGCTAAACTGGAACTTGCTGCTGAACCGGAGTTCGACCACACCGTCATCAACGACGACGTCCGCCGGGCAGCGGACGAGCTTGTTTCACTCATGGGGCTGACACCGCATCCACACCTGCCGGAACCGTCAGCCCGCTAGGAATTTGGAGAATTCGTGTCCACGAACCTTGAAGGCATCATCAACCCGCCGATCGACTCGCTGCTCGAAGCAGCCGACTCCAAGTACGGCCTGGTGATCTTCGGTGCCAAGCGCGCTCGTCAGATCAACGCCTACTACGCCCAGCTGCACGAGGGCCTGTTCGAATACGTCGGACCCCTGGTCGACACCAAGCTGAACGAAAAGTCGCTCTCGATCGCACTGCGCGAGATCAACGAAGGCAAGCTGGTCTCCACGCCGATCGAAGCCGCAGAGTAAACCTGCTGCTGAACTGACTTGCTGTTGACGGAGGTCACGTGCGCATAGTCCTCGGAGTCGGGGGAGGGATCGCCGCCTACAAGGTGGCATCGCTCCTCCGGCTTTTTACTGAAGCCGGCCATGACGTCACCGTGATCCCCACGGAGGCGTCCACCCGCTTCATCGGAACCGCCACCTGGGAGGCGCTGTCCGGCAACCCCGTGAGCAACAGCGTCTTCGACGACGTGCACCTGGTCAACCACGTCCGGCTTGGCCACGAGACCGACCTCGTGGTGGTGGCACCCGCCACGGCAGACCTCCTGGCGAAAGCTGCCACGGGCCAGGCCGGGGACCTGCTCACCAACACGCTGCTGATGGCACGCGGCCCCGTGCTGTTCGCCCCCGCCATGCACACGGAGATGTGGCAGCACGCCGCCACCCGCGCCAACGTCGAAACCTTACGCTCCCGCGGCGCCGCCGTCCTGGAACCCGCCTCCGGCCGGTTGACCGGCGCAGACTCAGGACCGGGAAGGCTGCCCGAGCCCCAGCTGATCTTCGACGCGGCCATGGCACTGGTGCCGGGACAGTCCAACTACCAGCTCCCGCTTGCCGGCCGCACCGTGACCATCAGCGCCGGCGGCACCCGCGAACCGCTGGACCCCGTACGCTTCCTCGGCAACCGGTCGTCCGGCAAGCAGGGCGTGGCCCTGGCGGTCGCCGCCCGGAACGCAGGCGCCACCGTGCGGCTGCTGGCCGCCCACATGGACGTTCCGCCGCCGGCAGGCGTGGAAGTCGTCCGCGTGGAAACTGCCCTGCAACTCCGCGAAGCTGCACTGGCTGCCGCTGCCGGGTCCGACGTCGTCATCATGTCCGCAGCCGTAGCCGACTTCCGCCCCGCCGAGGTCTCGGACACCAAGATCAAAAAGCGCGACGACACTGCAGATCCCGTCGTTACCCTGGTCCGCAACCCGGATATCCTGCAGGAACTCGTGGAGCAGCGGAATGCGGGCTATGCCCAATCCGGGCAGCTGATCGTAGGATTCGCAGCCGAGACCGGGGACAGCCAGGGGGACGTCCTGGCCTATGCGGAGGCAAAACTGCAGCGGAAAGGCTGCGACCTGCTGGTGGTCAACCACGTGGGCACGGACAAAGTCTTCGGGCAGGACTCCAATTCGGTGGTCATCCTTTCGCGCTCAGGCTCCGAACCACAGGAGGCCTCGGGATCCAAAACCGAGGTTTCGGAAGCCATCATCAGCCGCATCAGTTTCGAACTGAACCACGTTGCCTCAAACTGAACGTGTTTCGCCCTTGGCCCGAGTGTTCCTGGCCACGTTCGCTTAGCACAGGGACATCTATCGACTTCTCCCTGACGGGAGTACCAACACCAACCAGTAAGGTAGTTGAGTGACTTTACCGCTGCACCTTCCCCACACCCATGGGGCCACGCCCTCCGCGCTCCGGCTCTTCACGTCCGAGTCGGTCACTGAAGGCCATCCGGACAAGATCTGCGACCAGATCAGCGATGCCATCCTCGACGCGCTGCTGTCCGCCGACCCCGAGTCCCGCGTGGCCGTGGAGACCATGGCCACCACCGGCCTGGTGCATGTGGCCGGCGAAGTCACCACCGACGCCTACGTCGAAATCCCGCAGATTGTCCGCGAGACCATCCTGGGCATCGGGTACGACTCCTCGGCCAACGGGTTCGACGGCGCCCGCTGCGGCGTATCCGTTTCCATCGGCCAGCAGTCAAACGACATCGCCGGTGGCGTCTTCAACTCCCTCGAGGCCCGCGAGGGCCGCCAGGAGGACGACTACGACCTCCAGGGCGCCGGCGACCAGGGGCTGATGTTCGGCTACGCCAGCGACGAGACCCCGTCCTACATGCCCACCCCCATCTGGCTGGCCCACCGGCTTTCCGAACGCCTGACCGACGTCCGCAAGACCGGCCAACTGGCCTACCTCCGCCCGGACGGCAAGACCCAGGTCACCGTGGGCTATGACAAAGACGTTCCGGTATCCGTTGAGACCGTGGTGATTTCCAGCCAGCATGCCGAGGGCGCAAGCCTTGAGCAGCTGCGCGCCGACCTCGCCGCCGTCGTGATTGAACCGGTCCTCGCTGCCGCCAACCTGGATATTTCCCGCGCCGCCAACATCCTCAATCCCGCCGGTGAGTTCGTCATCGGCGGCCCCGTGGGCGACGCCGGCCTCACCGGCCGCAAGATCATCGTCGACACCTACGGCGGCATGGCACGCCACGGCGGCGGCGCCTTCTCCGGCAAGGATCCGTCCAAGGTGGACCGCTCCGCCGCGTATGCCATGCGCTGGGTCGCCAAGAACGTGGTGGCCGCAGGCCTGGCGAAGCGCGCCGAAATCCAGATCGCCTACGCCATCGGACAGGCGCGGCCGGTGGGAACCTACGTGGAGACTTTCGGCACCGAGACCGTGGATCCGGCCCGGATCAGCGAAGCCATTGCCGAGATCTTCGACCTCCGTCCCCGGGCCATCATCGACGCCCTGGACCTGAAGCGGCCCATCTATGCCAAGACAGCCGCCCACGGCCACTTCGGCCGGGATGAACCCGATTTCACCTGGGAGCGCCTGGACCGGGTTGACGATCTGAAGGCGTACTTCAACGCCTAATGTCAGTGCCCGGTGCTTTGCTGTCCGTGTCGAACCGGTAGCTGAACGGAGGTAACTGTCGTGGTTCCTGACAGCTCCGTCCAGCCCACCCTGCTGCAGGGTTTTCCCGCACGCAAAATGCCCGGCGGCGTTACCCTCGCCCGGTGCCTGCCGGTGGCGCGGGTCCTGGTTGAGTCCTCCCTGCCACACCTGGACCGCCCCTTCGACTATGCCGTCCCGGAGCCGCTGGACCAGGCTGCCCAGCCTGGAACCCGGGTGAAGGTCAAGTTCAATGGCCAGGACCTCAGCGGATTCCTCCTTGAGCGGGTGGAGGAGTCCGACTCCGGACACACCTTGGTTCCCTTGGCGAAGGTTGTGTCCCCGGTCCAGGTCCTCACGCCCGCCGTCAGGGACCTTGCCACCGCCGTTGCTGCCCGTTACGCCGGTACGGTCAGCGATGTCCTCCGCTTGGCGGTGCCCCCGCGGGTGGCCAAGCTGGAAAAGGACTACCCCGACCCGCTGGGTGCAAAGGAGGCGGTTCCTGCGCCCGAAGCTGCCGGAACCCCCGCCGTTTCCGCCTGGCGTGAGTACCGCACAGGTGCTGCGTTCCTGCGGCACCTGGCTGGCGGGGGATCGCCCCGCGCCGTCGTCAACCCCCTGCAGGGGTACGGTCCCGCGGGCTGGCCGGACCTGCTGGCCCAGGCCTCTGCTGCCGCCTACACCTCCGGTAGGGGCTCGGTGCTGGTGGTACCCGACTACCGGGACCTGGACCGGCTCGAGGAAGCGCTCGAAAGGCTGGTCCCGGCCGAGGCGGTGGCCCGGCTCACCGCCCACGACGGGCCCACCCCGCGGTACCGCAATTTCCTCCGACTCTTGGCCGGCACTGCGAAGATCGCCATCGGCACAAGGTCCGCCGCCTTCGCGCCTGTTCAGGACCTGGGGCTGGTGGCCTGCTGGGACGACGGCGACGATCTTCACATCGAGCAGCGCGCACCATACGCCCATGCCCGGGAGGTCCTGCTTCTGCGGGCCGAGCAGGAAGGCGCTGCCTGCCTGCTTGCAGGCCATGCCCGCAGCACCGAAGTGCAGCGGTTGGTGGAAGCCGGCTGGGCCGTCCCGGTCGAAACCGAGCGTGGAACCCTCCGCAGGACCGTTGCCCGCGTCGTCAGCACTGCCGACAGCTTCGAACAGGCGCGGGATCCACTGGCCACCCTCGCCCGCCTCCCGCACGCCGCGTGGCAGGCGGCCAAAGAAGGACTGGAGCGCGGCCCTGTGCTGGTGCAGGTGGCCAGGGCAGGCTATGCGCCCTCGCTGGTATGCGAAACGTGCCGTGCACCGGCTCGCTGCGCCCACTGCCAGGGACCCCTGGCGCTGGGTGGAACATCAGCGCTGCCGCAGTGCCGCTGGTGTTCCACCCCGGCACCGGACTGGAGGTGTTCCCACTGTGGGGGCAGGCGGCTGCGCAAGGGCGCCACCGGGGTTCTGCGCACTGCCGAGGAGCTTGGCCGAGCATTTCCCGGCACCACAGTCATCACGTCCTCCGGCGACCAGGTGAAGGCCAGGGTGGGGGCGGGCAAGGCGCTGGTGGTGGCCACCGTCGGCGCCGAACCTGTCGCAGAGGGCGGTTATGCTGCTGCCCTGCTCCTGGACGGCGATTCCCTGCTCCGCCGCGAAACCCTCCGTGCAGGAGAAGACACCGTGCGGCGCTGGTTCAATGCTGCAGCGCTGGTCCGTCCCGCCCCGGACAAGGGGCTGGTGGTGGTTACGGCCTCGGACGCGGCAGCAACCGGCGCCCTGCTGCGGTGGGACCCGGCAGGTTACGCCCAGCGCGAGCTGTCCCTCCGGATGGAGCTGCAACTGCCGCCGGCTGTGCGGATTGCTTCCGTGACGGGGCCGCGGGCTGCCGTGGAACACTACACCGGTGCCGTGGAAGCCGACCTCGCACGCGCCGGCATAACGCTGCGCACTGCGGGCCCGGCGCCGCTGCTGCTGACTGCACCGCCCTCCGGCAGGCGCTCAGCCGAGGACGTACGGACCCTGCTGTTCTTCCCTTACGGCCAGGCGGCCGCCGTCGTCCGCGTCCTCAGGGTCACCCGGGCAGCCGTAGCAGCCAAACGGACCACCGACCCGGTGCAGCTCCGCCTCGACGGTGTCGACGTGCTTTAGGTCCGGCGCCTTTTCGCCATGACTTCGTGGGCCGCGTCCACCAGCTGGCGTGCCGATTCGTCCCAGCTGAATTCGCTTGCCCGCGCAATGGATCGCCGGGACATGTCCTGCCAGTGCGCGTCATCCTGCAGGCGCGCCACCGCGTCGGCGAATTGCTTCGGGGACTCCGGGTCCACGTAGAGCGCTGCGTCCGCACCAACTTCCCGGAAAATCGGAATGTCGCTGGCGATCACCGGGGTGCCAAGCGCCATGGCCTCGACCAGGGGAAGCCCATACCCCTCGGCCCTGGAGAGGCTCACCAGTGCGGTGGCCCGCCGCAGCAGGGCGTCATACTCCGCATCCGTCACCCCGTTGTGGAACACCACCGAGGCGCCCGGCGGGATGATTTGTTCCAGCTCGGCGCGCCGCTGCGGCGTTATGCGGCTGAGCAGGTGCAGGGTGTAGCCGGGCAGGCCGGCCATGCCCGCCACCATGGTGTCCACGTTCTTGTACGGCATGAACGAGCCCATGTAGATGATCGTCTTGTCAGTACCATCGTCCGGGTTGCGGGGTTCCTGGGCCGGCTGCGGGGCGTTGGCGATGATGCGCACGGGCCGGCGCGTCAGCCGGTACTTGGCCATCAGCGCCTCGGTGGTGCGGCTGATGGTGGCCACGATATCGGCGCGGTTGAGGAGCAGGCGCTGCGGCCAGAACGCCTTGTGGTATAGCCGCCAGAGCAGGCGCACGGGTCCGGGCAGGAAGCCCGGGGGAGTGGGGTGCTCGTAGTAGATGAGGTCGTGCAGCGTAAGGATGAGGCCGTACTTGCGGCCCCACGTGCCCATGGTCTGCATGGGGCACACCACCACGTCCGCTCCGATGCCGTTGACCGTCCGGGCGACGAACAGCTCACGGGGGGAGAGCGGGCTGCTGATGAGCGTGTACGGAACGTCCGGAAGGAGGGCCAGTTGCCGGACATCGGAGACCAGCATGGACACGTCGGCGATCTTCGCCGTGGCAGCAATCAGGCTTGCTCCGTAGCGGCTGATGCCGTCGTGGTGGTCGGTGCGGGTGAAACGTGCATCGATGACAATCTTCACGCGGGGTGGTCCTTCAGGAAGCTGCGGATGTAGCGGGCGGCCGGTTCCGGCGTTTCGTAGTGGATCAGGTGTCCGACGCCGGGTATCACCTTCAGCTGCCCGTCCGGCAGCAGGGCCAGGAGGCGGTGCTGGTTGGGAAGGGTGGCAATTTCGTCTTTTTCGCCGGCGATCAGCAGCACGGGAAGTTCCAGGCGTTCGGCCACCTCTGCCACATGGTTGCTGACGGAGGCGGTGAAGGACTCCAGCAGGCTGTCCCGGTCGGCGAAGGAACTGAAATAGGCGTGGTGCTGGCCATGAATGAAGGCGCGCAGCTCCATGTCGCGCGTCTTGGCCATGGTTTCGCTCATCACCCGCACGATCAGCGGATTGCGCAAAAGCGCCAGGCCCGGCTTCCGGGGGAGGCGTGCCGCCAGCCGGTAGTAGAGCACGGCCAGCCGGGTCATCACGCCTTTGGGTCCTTCCAGCGCCGGGGCGGCGATGGGGTTGACCAGGATCAGGGGCTTTACGGCATCCGGGTTGTTGGCTGCGAAGTGTGACGCCACGATGGAGCCGAAGGAATGTCCCAGCAGCACGGTGTCCGGTCCCAGGCCCTGGGACGCCATGAAATCGGTGATGAACTGCCCGTAACGCTCCACTGAGTGCGCGTCCTGGACAAAGGCGTCTGAACTGCCAAAGCCGGGCAGGTCCGGCATGATGATGCGCATGTCCGGGAGCTGGTCCGCGACGCGCAGGAGCCCGTGGTGGTCGCCGCGGAATCCATGGACCACCAGGATGGTCCGGGTATCCGGCGTCTCTTCGAGGGGCTGGTAGGTCCAGAAGGCCACCGTTACGCCGTCGAGGATCACCGTGGAGGCGGACGTGCGGGCGGCGAGGCCGGGACTCAGGTACTTGGGCGCAGGGGATGTTTCCGGGTTCACGGTATCCATGCCGGGCCTAGTTGACGTTGTCCGGATGGGAGCCGGTCCGCTGCCCGCGATCCAGCTCCTTGATGGCCACCAGATCGCGCTCTGAAAGCTCGAAATTGAAGACGTCGAGGTTCTCCCGGATCCGCGCTTCGGAGCTGGCCTTGGGAATGGCGATATTTCCCAGCTGCATGTGCCAGCGGAGGATCACCTGCGCGGGCGTTTTGCGGTGCTCGGCGGCGCAGGCCTGGATGACGGGGTCGGCAAGGACCTGGCCGCGGCCCAGCGGGCTCCATGCTTCCGTGCGGATTCCGAGTTCCGCGTGCTTGCTGCGCAGTTCTTCCTGCTGCAGCCAGGGGTGAAGCTCAATCTGGTTGACGGCGGGGACCACTTCAGCGCTTTGCAGCAGGCGGTCCAGGTGCGCCGGCTGGAAATTGCTGACGCCAATGGCGCGGACCCGGCCTTCGCGGTACAGGGTTTCCAAGGCGCGGTAGGTTTCGGGGAACAGGCCGCGGCGCGGACAGGGCCAGTGGATCAGGTACATGTCCACGTAGTCCAGGCCCAGGTTGACCATGGAGTCGTCGAAGGCCCGCAGGGTTGCATCGTAGCCGTGGTGGTCATTCCACACCTTCGTCGTGACGAACACGTCTTCCCGGCCAAGCGGCGGAAACAGTTCCCCGGAACCACCATTGCCTTCCCCGGCGCCCAGCTGGGAACTGATGCCCCTGGCCACCCCGGTTTCGTTGCCATACATGGCGGCCGTGTCGAAGTGCCGGTACCCGGCGGCGAGCGCGGTGGCTACCAGGCCTTCCGCGTCTTTTGCCGGCACCTTGTAGAGCCCGAAGCCGAGCTGGTCTATCAGCACGCCGTTGTTCAGGCTGAGTCGGGGTGAGGTTCTCATGGCATCGACTCTACCCACTTCAGCTGGTCAGTCCCTCGTAATCGACAAGGCGCCGGGCAGTGGCTTCATCAAGGATCAGGTCGGTCGCGAGCCGCGCCGCCAGGGCACCGCGGAGGCCATTGATCTTGGACACTCCCGATACCACGCAGATCCTGCGGCGGACTTGCCGCAGCTGGGCCAGTGCAGGGCCGGTGGACCTTTCGTTCAGGACGATCCCGTCAGAGGAACCGTCGCCCCGGAAGAAGACGGTGGCCACGTCGCCCACCACGTCGGAGTTGGCCAGCGCGTTCAGGTCGTCCTCGTCCAGGTACCCGCCGGCATAAACGTGACTGGGGTAGTCGGCGTGCACGGAACCGACACCGAAAATGGCGATGCTCATCTTGGCCTGCAGCTCCAGGACCCGCTGGACGCTGCGTTCATTCCACATTGCCGTCTTGGTGGCGGCGTGGTCGAAGAAGGCAGGGACAGGGAACTGTTCCACCCGGGCTCCGTAGGCGCTGCCGAACCTGCGCATGATGTCGCTTGCATAGGTAATGCCGGTGGTGTGCATGTTGCCGGCGCCGTTGAGCTGGACGATGACGCTGTCATGCGTGATCTTCCTGGTGAGGTGCCTGCTCACCGCACTGAGGGTTGATCCCCAGGCCACCCCGATGATGGCGTTGGAGTCCACCACCGGCCCGATGGTCCGCGCCGCCTGCATGGCAACCCGGTCCAAGGTCTCAGCCTCATTGAGCGTCCCGAGGATCGGGACCACATGGACGTCCAGGTTGTACCGGCGCCGGATCATCCCCTCCAGTTCGGGTCCGGTATCCAGGGGGTTGCGGATCTGGATCTGCACCAGGCCCGACTCCCTGGCGGAGGACAGGAGGCGGGAAACCGTGGACCGGGACGTCCGCAGTTCACGTGCTATCGCGTCCATCGTCAGGTCCTGCAGATAATACATTTGTGCAGCTCGGAGGGCGTCTTGGTCCCGGGAAAGTGCCATCTCAGTTCCGTTCTGCACGTTTGTGCATAGTCCTTGACTCCATTTTCCATTTCTCCAAACAATAGAGCAGAACGGCGGCGCCACCCAGCGGTGACCGCATCACACAAAGCCCCAAGGGAGTCGTTTTGGGACCCAAGGATTCATCTGTACAACCCTCTGTCAGCGCGCCCCTTTCAGCGGCCGAACGTTCGTCGGTCCACAGCCTGCGGCGCCGTCCACACGCAAAGGTGCTCGTGGTGGGAGGTGGCATCAACGGAGTCGGCACCTTCCGGGATCTGGCCCTGCAGGGCGTGGATGTAGCACTGGTGGAGCGCGGCGACTACTGCCAGGGTGCAAGCGGCGCATCCTCGCACATGATCCACGGCGGCATCCGGTATCTCGAGAACGGCGAGTTCCGCCTGGTCCGGGAATCCGTGGTGGAACGCAATCGCCTGCTGAAGATTGCCCCGCACTACGTCAAGCCCTTGCAGACAACAATCCCGATCTTCAGTACCTTCTCCGGGATCCTGTCCGCACCGCTGCGCTTCCTGACACACAAGCAGCAGGGCAAGCCCAAGGAGCGCGGCGCGTTCCTCATCAAGGCCGGCCTCAGCCTCTACGATTCGTTCTCCCGTGACGGCGGGACGGTGCCCCGGCACCAGTTCCGCACCCACAAGGCGGCCCTCCAGGAGCTACCTGCCCTCCGGCCCGACGTCAAGTACACGGCCACTTACTTCGATGCCTCCGTCCACAACCCCGAGCGGCTGACACTCGACGTCCTCCAGGACGGCGAAAAGGCCGGCCGGGCCGGCAACACCGAGGCCGCCGGAGCACAGGGAAACACCGCCCGCGCCAGCAACTACCTCTCGCTGCAGTCCATGTCGTCCGCACCCAACCCCGGGACCGGCCGGGGAAGCACCGTCCGGCTCCGCGACGAACTCACCGGTGAGGAATTCGACTTCACGGCGGACATCATCGTCAACACCACGGGGGCCTGGGTGGACAACACCAACGAGGCCATGGGCGCAGCTTCCTCCTTCATGGGCGGCACCAAGGGCTCCCACATCGTGCTTGACCACCCCGGCCTCCTCGCAGCCTGCCGCGGACGGGAAATCTTCTTCGAGCACACCGATGGCCGGATCGTCCTCATCTACCCCATGGGCGACCGCGTACTGGTGGGCACCACCGACGTCGATGCGGACATGTCGGAGGACGCGATCTGCACTGATGAGGAGATCCAGTACTTCTTCGACCTCATCGGCCACGTCTTCCCCTCGATCGACGTGACGCCCGACGACATCGTCTACACCTTCTCCGGGGTGCGCCCCCTGCCAAGCCACGACGCCACCCAGCCCGGCTTCGTCTCCCGCGACTACCGCATCGAACGGCGCGCCTCCGGCGCCAACGGAAGCGGCGCCGTCGTCCTGAGCCTGGTGGGCGGCAAGTGGACCACCTTCCGTGCCCTTGCTGAGCACCTGACCAACGAGGTCCTCGCCGAACTCGGCGTGCAGCGCAAGGTGTCGACGGCGCAGCTTTCCATCGGCGGCGGCGCCGGCTTCCCAGCCGATGACGCCGGCGTGCAGAAATGGATCAAGGCACACATGGACGCCGGCCGTGACGCCGACCGCACAGCCGGGCTGCTGACCCGCTACGGGACCCGCGCCGAAGCCGTGATCGCGTACCTCGATGCGGAACCCGACCAGCCACTGCGCTCCACCCGCGAACTGAGTGTCCGTGAACTCGGGTTCATGGCGGCAAACGAGCAGGTGGGGCACCTGGTGGATGTGTTTATCCGGCGGACCTCCCTGGCCTTCCGCGGGCTGGTTACCGGAGAACTCCTCAACGAAGTGGCGGAGGTGCTGTCCGTCCCGCTCAAGTGGGACGCTGCCACCCGCGCCGCTGAGATCAAGCACGCCCAGGACGTGCTGCAGCGTTTCCACCGCGTGGAAATGCACAGCCTGGTCTCCTAAGGCCGGGCAGCCGGCCGGGGCGCGCCAGCGTCCCGGCCCAACGGTCCTTCACCCGCGGAGGACCGACAACTAAACAAAGAAGGAGTCAAAGATGTCTCTAGGAATAGTCTTCCTCTCCGAAGTCTTTGGCACGGGCATGCTGACCCTGTTGGGTTGCGGCGTCGTTGCCAACGTGGCTTTGCGGGGGACAAAAGGCAACAACGGCGGTTTCCTCATGGTCACATGGGGGTGGGGAATCGCCGTCTTCTGTGGCGTCTTCGTCGCCGCCAAGTCGGGTGCGCACCTGAACCCTGCCGTTACGCTCGGCCTGCTGCTCAATGGCAAAGCCGAATACGCTCCTGGCGTCGCCGTGGATTTCGCCTCGACCCTGACCTACTTCGGCGGCGAAATGGTGGGTGCCTTCCTCGGTGCCGTCGTCTGCTGGCTGGCGTACAAGCAGCACTTTGATGACGAGCCCGAGCCCGCCGGCAAGCTCGGCGTCTTCTCCACCGGGCCCGCCATCCGCACCAGCAGCTGGAACCTGATTACCGAGATCATCGGCACCTTCGTGCTGGTGTTCGTGATCCTCACCCTCGGTGGCACCCCCTCCGGCCTTGGCCCGCTCGCCGTCGCCCTCCTGGTGGTCGGCATCGGTGTTTCCCTCGGCGGACCCACCGGCTACGCCATCAACCCCGCCCGTGACCTTGGCCCCCGCATCGCCCACGCAGTGCTTCCCATTCGCGGCAAGGGTTCCAGCGACTGGGCGTACTCCTGGATCCCCGTCGTCGGACCGCTGGTCGGCGGCGCGCTCGGCGGCCTGGTGGCCCGCATTGTTCCCATCATCATCACGGCTGCTGCCTGACCCGTACCGAATCCAACCAACAAAGACAAGGACGTCATCATGAACCAGTACGTAATCGCCATCGACCAGGGCACCACCAGCACGCGCGCCATCATCTTCGACCACAGCGGCGCCATTGTCTCCAGCGGACAGATGGAACACGAGCAGATCTTCCCGCAGGCCGGGTGGGTGGAACATGACGCTACTGAAATCTGGAACAACACCCGTGAGGTCATCGGCTCGGCCCTCTCCAAGGCGAACCTGACGCGGCACGATATCGCCGCCGTCGGCATCACCAACCAGCGTGAAACCGCTGTGGTGTGGGACAAGACCACGGGCAAGCCCGTGTACAACGCCATCGTCTGGCAGGACACCCGCACCCAGGACATCGTGGACCAGCTGGCGAAGGACGGCGGGGCAGACCGCTTCAAACAAAAAGTGGGACTGCCCCTGGCCACTTACTTCTCCGGCACCAAGATCAAATGGATCCTGGACAACGTTGACGGCGCCAGGGAAAAGGCCGAGGCCGGGGACCTGGTCTTCGGCAACACCGACGCGTGGGTCCTCTGGAACCTGACCGGCGGTGTTGACGGCGGCGTCCACGTCACTGACGTCACCAACGCTTCCCGCACCCTGTTCATGGACCTCGAAACCCTGCAGTGGGACGACGAGATCCTTGGCATCTTCGGCGTCCCGCGCAGCATGATGCCGGAAATCAAGTCCTCCTCGGAGGTTTACGGCACCGTCCACAGCTCACAGCTGCTCCGCGAGACGCCGGTGGCGGGCATCCTGGGCGACCAGCAGGCCGCGACGTTCGGCCAGGCCGCCTTCGATACCGGTGAAGCGAAGAACACCTACGGCACAGGCTGCTTCCTGATCTTCAACACGGGCGAGGAAATCGTCCACTCGAAGAACGGGCTGCTCACCACCGTGGGTTACAAGCTGGGCGACGCGAAACCGCATTATGCCCTCGAAGGGTCCATCGCGGTCACCGGCTCCCTGGTGCAGTGGCTTCGCGACAACCTGGGCATGATCAGCAGCGCCCCGGAAGTGGAAACGCTCGCTGCGTCGGTCAAGGACAACGGCGGCGTGTACATCGTCCCGGCGTTCTCCGGCCTGTTCGCCCCGTACTGGCGCTCCGACGCCCGCGGCGCGATTGTGGGCCTGACCCGGTTCGTCAACAAGAACCACATCGCACGGGCAGCGCTGGAGGCCACCGCGTTCCAGACCCGCGAGGTTCTGGATGCGGTCAACGCGGACTCCGGCGTGCCGCTGAGCGAGCTGAAGGTCGACGGCGGCATGGTTGCCAATGACGCCCTGATGCAGTTCCAGGCGGACATCCTTGGCGTCCCGGTGATCCGTCCCAAGGTCATTGAGACCACGGCGCTGGGGGCTGCGTACGCGGCAGGCCTGGCCGTCGGGTTCTGGAAGGACCTGGGCGAGTGCTCGGCCAACTGGTCCGAGGACAAGCGCTGGGAACCGCAGATGGACCAAGCCGAGCAGGAACGCCAGATGCGGCTCTGGAAGAAGGCGGTCACCAAATCCATGGATTGGGTCGACGAGGACGTGAAGTAGCCCGCAGCTGGCCCTGAGAGGGGCCGGAGACTCCCGCCCGCCCGCTTCGCGGTGCCCACCACACCATGGCGGGGAGTCTCCGGCCCCTCTCTTCCGGCTGCTGCTCCCTCAGCCGCTCGTTTGCGACATACGCTGAGGGGGTGTGCGGGTGCGCTAAAGTAGATTTATGCGTGCGATCCTTCTGCTTACTTAGCCGCCGGCTCCGACTATCGGATAGCTGAGCGGCAGCCCCTCCCTTGGTGAGGGGCTTTTGTGTGTCCGGGGCTTTGCGCCGGGCCGGCAGCAGGGGGATCAGGCCGTTATGGCAGCACAGATGCCGTAACAGAACAGAAGAGGGCAGCAGTGGGCGTTCAGCCGGAGACAGAGACCGGAACAGCAACAACAGTGTCGGCGGAGCCTGAAGAGGGCACCTACAGTTTCACCGCCATGGAGGCCAAATGGCCGCAGGTGTGGGAAGACCTCAAGGTCTTCACCCCGGTGGACGACGGGTCCCGCGAGCGCCGCTACGTGCTGGACATGTTCCCGTACCCGTCGGGTGACCTGCACATGGGCCACGCCGAAGCGTTCGCCATGGGCGACGTGGTGGCCCGCTACCTGCGCCAGCAGGGCTTCGACGTGCTGCACCCCATCGGCTGGGACTCCTTCGGCCTGCCCGCGGAGAACGCCGCCATCAAGCGCAACGCCCACCCCAGCGAGTGGACCTACGCCAACATCGACACCCAGGCAGCGTCCTTCAAGCGGTATGCCATCTCCGCCGACTGGTCGCGCCGCCTCCACACCTCGGACCCCGAGTACTACCGCTGGACCCAGTGGCTGTTCAAGCGCTTCTATGAGCGCGGCCTGGCCTACCGGAAGAACTCACCGGTGAACTGGTGCCCCAAGGACCAGACCGTCCTGGCCAACGAGCAGGTTGTCAACGGCGCCTGTGAACGCTGCGGCACCACCGTTACCAAGAAGTCCCTGAACCAGTGGTACTTCAAGATCACCGATTACGCCGACCGCCTGCTGGACGACATGGAGGAGTTGCGCGGCCACTGGCCCGAGCGCGTCCTGGCCATGCAGAAGAACTGGATCGGCCGGTCCGAGGGTGCCCACGTCAACTTCGTGATCGAGGCCGACGGCGGCAAGCCCACCAAGGAGGTGACGGTCTTCACCACCCGCCCGGACACCTTGTACGGGGCAACGTTCTTCGTGGTGGCAGCCGACGCGCCGCTCGCCGTCGAACTCGTCACCGATGAGCACGCCGCCGCCCTGGACGAATACCGCGAGCGGGTCAAGGCACTCTCCGAGATCGAACGCCAGTCCACCGAGCGCGAAAAAACCGGCGTCTTCACCGGCCGCTACGCCATCAACCCCCTGAATGGCGAGAAGCTGCCCGTCTGGGCCGCCGACTACGTCCTCGCCGACTACGGCACGGGCGCCATCATGGCCGTCCCCGCCCACGACCAGCGCGACCTCGACTTCGCCCGCGCGTTCGACCTTCCCGTCCGCGCCGTCCTGGACACCGGCGAAGAGGATCCCGCTGTCTCCGGTACCGCCACGGCAGGGGAGGGCACCCTGGTCAACTCCGGCGAGCTCAACGGCCTGCGCAAGGCTGAGGCCATCCCGGCCGCCATCGCCATGCTGGAGCGGCAGGGCACGGGCGAGAAGTTCGTGAACTTCCGGCTCCGCGACTGGCTGCTGAGCCGCCAGCGCTTCTGGGGTACTCCCATCCCCATCATCCACTGCCCGTCCTGCGGCGAAGTTCCGGTGCCTGATGACCAGCTGCCGGTCACCCTGCCCTCGGACCTGCGCGGCGAGGACCTGGCGCCCAAGGGCACGTCGCCGCTGGCCGCCGCCGAGTCCTGGGTCAACGTTGAGTGCCCTACCTGCCACCGCCCCGCCAAGCGGGACACCGACACCATGGACACGTTCGTGGACTCTTCCTGGTACTTCCTGCGGTTCGTATCGCCGCACTACACAGAGGGACCCTTCGATCCGCAGAAGATCAACGACTGGATGCCGGTGGGCCAGTACGTGGGCGGCGTGGAGCACGCCATCCTCCACCTGCTGTACGCCCGGTTCTTCACCAAGGTCATCCACGACCTGGGCATGATCGACGCGGACGAACCCTTCAGTGCACTCCTCAACCAGGGCCAGGTGCTCAACGGTGGCAAAGCCATGAGCAAGTCGCTGGGCAACGGTGTTGACCTCGGCGAACAGCTGGACAAGTACGGTGTGGACGCTGTCCGCCTGACCATGGTGTTCGCTTCCCCGCCTGAAGATGACGTGGACTGGGCCGACGTTTCCCCGTCGGGGTCCGCCAAGTTCCTGGCCCGGGCGTGGCGCCTGGCCCAGGACGTCACCAGCGGGCCCGGTGTGGATTTCGCCGCGGGCGACCGCGCACTGCGCTCGGTCACGCACCGCACCATCGCCGAAGCCGCCGAACTCCTGGACGCCAACAAGTTCAACGTGGTGGTGGCCAAGCTGATGGAACTGGTCAATGCCACCCGCAAGGCCATTGATTCCGGCGCAGGCGCAGCTGACCCGGCAGTCCGGGAGGCCGCTGAGGCCGTCGCCGTGATCCTCAGCCTCTTCGCGCCGTACACGGCTGAGGATATGTGGAACCTGCTGGGCCACCCGGCTTCCATTGCCAATGCCGGCTGGCCCGCGCACGACCCCGCGCTCCTGGTCCAGGAAACGGTCACCGCCGTTGTCCAGGTCCAGGGCAAGGTCCGCGACAGGCTTGAGGTTTCCCCCGGCGTTTCCGAGGACCAGCTGCGCGAGCTGGCCCTGGCGTCGGAGAACGTCCAGCGTGCCTTGGACGGCCGGGGCATCCGGACAGTGATCGTCCGTGCCCCTAAGCTGGTGAACATCGTCCCGGCCTAGCCGTATCCGCAGCATGGACCGGCCGTCGGGAGTTTTCCGGCGGCCGGTCCCGGCTGAGCCGGTCACCGTCTCCAGGAGGCCCTTTGCCTGACAGTAACGCCACGGCCTGGCCATGGGTGCGTGCACGGCTTTCCGGCCTCCGTCCCGCACCCCGGCCGGTCACCGGACGTGGCGGAGGCGCTGTGGTGCGCACCGCCGTCGTCACCGACTCGGCTGCCGCCCTCCCGGCGGACTATTCACGCGGGCTTCCGCGCGATGGAATCCTGACGGTGACGCCCATGCCCGTCATGGTGGGGGCGGAAATTTACGGCGAGGGTGAAGACGACATCCTGGACACCATCGCCGTGGCACTGGCCGCGGGGACACCAGTCAAAACATCCCGGCCATCGCCGGGCCAATTCGAGCAGGCCTACCGCGCTGCCGAGCTTCGTGGCTTCGAGGCGGTGGTGTCAGTCCATATCTCGGGAGAGCTTTCGGGCACGGCGGATTCCGCCCGGCTCGCTGCAGCCAGGGTGGGAATCCCCGTGGACGTTGTCGATACGCGGACCGTCGGCATGGCGCAGGGGATGGCGGTTCAGGCAGCCGTGGAAGCCGCGGCCGCTGGTGCGGACCGGGTGGCGGTGGCCGCTGCCGCATCATCGCAGGCGGAACGCACCAAGGTCTTTTTCTATGTACCCAGCCTGGAACAATTGAGGCGCGGCGGGCGGATCGGAGCCGCGGCGTCGCTGCTGGGAACCATGCTTGCCATCAAGCCCATCCTGGCCGTCCACGACGGCAGGATCGTCCCGCTCGAAAAAGTGCGTTCTGCCGGCAGGGCCGTGGCGCGCCTTGAGGAAATCGTGGTGGCCGAGGCGGCACCCCGTCCGGGTGAATCCGTCTGCCTTGCCGTCCACCACTTCGGCAACCCGGAGCAGGCTGAGAGCCTGGCAGCCAGGCTGGAAGCGGCTCTTCCGGAATGTCCCCCCGCGCAGATCAGCTCCCTGCCGGCGGTCCTGGCCGCCCACACCGGGCTGGGTGTCCTCGCGGTCATCGTGGGCAGGCTGGAACAGGCGCGGCCGGGAACTGACGGGCCCGCGGGCCACCACAAGTGAGCCAGCAGTTCCGGCAGGGAATTCTTTCGCTGGGCTGTACGTTGCAGCACCGGTAACACCCATCAAACGAAAAGAGATGTACCTTCGTGGCAACCGATTACGATGAACTCCGCACAGACGTCAAGGAATCCCAGGAAAACTCACTGGAGGCACTGAAGTCCGCCAAAGCGCCGGACGCGCAATCCGTCGTCCAGGAGCTCGACGAGGCCGACACCCTGGATGGGCTGACCCCTGGCGGAGAGTTCATCGCCGAAGAGCTCGTCGTCCAGGTCATTCCGCAGGCTGACGATGAGTTCACCTGCTGGTCCTGCTTCCTGGTCCGCCACCGCTCCCAGAAGGCGCGGGAAAAGGACGGTCATGCCTACTGCGTCGAATGTGAGGGCTGAGCGGCTCACGCCGGCAACCCCACAACCCGCTGGTTTTCTGTCTTCACCAAGGTCTTGTACCCGGCCGGTCCTGAAGTAGGGCCCTCTGGCCCAAGTGCTGGGGCCCCCGTTTCCGTAACATGGGCGGCATCGCAGTACCGGAAGGGACAGTTCAATGGCCATGCAGCAGCCTCCAGACGCTTCGCGGAACAAAACCCCGGCGCTGGAGTTCCCTTACTACGGCGCCCCGCCAGTCGAGGCAGTCAAGCGCGTATTCCAGAAATACGCCGTCTTTACCGGGCGAGCCAGTCGCAGTGAGTATTGGTGGTGGTTTCTCGCCTCCGGACTGGCGTCCGCGGTGTTGAACTCGATCAGCCCGACAATCATTAATGGGCAGATAACGGGGTCCAGTGCGCTCGGGGGCATCTGGTTTCTCGCCACCGTGATCCCTTCGCTCGCTGTGGCGGTCCGACGACTCCATGATGCCAACCTCAGCGGCTGGTTGCTGCTCCTCACCCTTTACCGGTGCTCGGCTGGATTGCCCTGATCGTGCTGCTCGCGCAGCGGGAGAACCCGCTGGGGCAACGGTTCGACAGGTACCCGCAAGCCGGGTACTGGCAGGCTCCAACAGGACCGGGATACAGTTCCCCGCCTGCGCCCCCGGGCTCCGACGGTCTTTCCCCCTCGTAAGCCGCCCCGCCAGACTGCTTCAGCACATCATCCCGCTTTCGTGGCGCAGTTTTTTGGGTCAGAAAGGGAAGCAATGAGCGCTTACCGGAAACCTGCCCTTTTGCTTTCCGTGGCGCTGGCGGTAATCCTTGGGGCTTGCGCGCAAGGGGGTTCACCGTTCAATCCCACGCCGTCCTCCCCCTCCGGATCACCGCAGCCTTCCTCGTCCGGCTCCCGGAGCCCTGCCTGTGACCTGATCACGCCGGAGATCGCAATGAAGGTCGATCCTGGTCTGGTACAGATGGGCCAGCAGGGGAAACCGGCCGGAAGCCGTGCATATGTCTGCAGCTACTTGAGCAAATCAAACAAAAGCCGGGCGCTCAGCGTCGCGTTGATCTCACCGGCATCAGCCACCGAGATCGCGGAGGCGAAGAAGACCCCTGACTGCTCGACGGTTGAGGGCATCGGTGATTTCGCGTGCATGCAGTGGTCGGGGTGGTTCCGGGGCGAGCCCGGAGGGGCGTCAGCAAATACGGTGCTCAAGGCTGTCAGGGGCAGCGAGTCTCTGGACCTGCGCATCGTGGACATGCCACCGATGTCGCCGGAGATCCCTGTGCCGGACGGCAACGCTGCAGCGCGCGCGATCGCGCAGGCGGCCGTCGAGGCAGGGTGGGGCAACGGCAAGAATCTCAACCTTCCATCCGCTCCACCGGTCGGTCCACAGACCACTACCAACAATCCCGTTTGCGCCATGGTGAGCGTTGATGCGCTCAAAGAGGCTTTTGGCACCACAACCCAGGCGCAGGTTCTCCCGGGCGAAGGCAACTGCCGCTATCAATTTGGCGCTCCAGGGACGCCCGGGCCGGACTCGCTCATGTTCTCCATCGAACTTCATGAGGGCGGCGCCGGCATGCTCTCAGGGCCCCTGCCGCCGGACCGGCAGAATATTGAAGGGGTTGGGGACAGCGCAGTCCTGGTCATCCGGTCAGAGCCGGGCGGACCAAAAGCCCTCCGGCCTCCGAGCGATGTACCGGTCACGTCCATGTCCCTCATGGTTGTTCGGGGCGGGAATACGGCGATCTTCACTGCACAGGTCCTGGTCTCGCCGGCCGGCCCCACCGAAGAGCAGGTCAAGGAACAATTCATCACCCTGGTCAAGGGGATCGACTTCTGAGCCAGTCGGGTCCGCCACCTGGACCGGACTGCCGGCTGCATTCGCCGTCGCCACGTTTCCACATACGGCCATGGGTGCCTCGCCGGGCAACCGACCGGGTTCCTAGGGTGGAGCTATGTCACGCCGCGATGCTGGAACAGCAGGTCAGCAGGCGCGGCACGCACGGGCCAGGCTTCAGGCGACCCTGGGCGAGGCCCGCCCCGGACTCCTGGAACATGGCCAGGGTCAGAACGGTTTTGAGTACCGGGGCCCCGGCGACGGCGATGGAGCTGAAAGTGAATCCGGCCGTGCACCTTCACTACGATGGCGGGTCGGCCTGCGCGTCGCCGTGCTGTTGGCCGCTCTGGCCGCGGCCGCCGGCGCGTGGTTCTGGTTCCAGGCAGGATCGGCAGTCCCTGAGGTCGTGCCGCTGAGCGGGCTCAGTTCCGGGGGACACACGGAAGAACCCCGGGGTGACGCCAGTGCGGGCCCGGCCCCTGACCCTGCTTCAGGCCAGGGGGAGTCCAATCCTGCGGGGCTGGTGGTGGTTCATGTCGCGGGAGCTGTTGCCAAACCTGGTGTCATCCGGCTGCAGCAGGGCAGCCGGGTAGATGACGCCATCGCCGCAGCTGGTGGTGCTTTGGCGGATGGCGATGCCAACCGGCTCAACCTTGCGCTGGTGGTGGAGGACGGCCAGAAGATCTACGTTCCGCAGCACGGGGAACCCCTGCCCGGCGGGACGGACGCTGCAGCTTCGGCAGGCGCAGGGCCGGATGGTTCCGGCGCCGGCTCCTCCGGGACAAACGGCGCCGGGCAGCCGGGGGCATCGGGTGGGAAGGTCAACCTGAACACCGCCGAGGCTGCGGAGCTGGACACGCTGCCAAAGGTCGGCCCGGTGCTGGCACAGCGGATCGTGGACTGGCGGAAGGAACATGGTCCTTTCAAGAGCGTCGAAGAGCTGGACGCTGTGGACGGAGTTGGCCCCAAGATGCTTGAGGCCTTGCTTCCCTTGGTCACGGTCCAGGGGTAGCCGTGGCGGGCAATCCGGGCAGGCGACATACGGACAGGCTGCGGGCGGAGGCCGCCCGGAACCGCGGAGGTGGGAAAGGAACGCGCCGACCCGAGGCGCAAGGTCCTGGCACGCAAAAGTCAGTAACCCGGCGTCCAGGAGCGCAGAGCCCGTGGATCCGGTTCATTGAGTCGGCCGTGCAGGGCGTGGATGCAGTGCCGGCCGCCCGGGACACAACGCCGGCGTCCGGCCTGGACCGCCTGCGCGCACGGATCACTGAGACCCGCAAGGCCCAGGAAGAAGCCGGCTCAAATCCTGACGGGCTACAGAAGCGTACTGACCTCCGGCTTGCCCTGCCGGCAGCAGCGGTGTGGGCCGCGGCGGTGGCGGGGCTTTGGCTGCCTCCCACAGAGCTGGCCGTCCTCTGCTGCGCCTTGGTGGTGTTCGGCGCCGCCTTCCTGGCCCGTGCCGCCCGGGGCAGACGGAAAGGCAGCGCCCACAGCCGCGCCGGGCCTGCCGCAGGTCCCACGTTGCGGGCGTCCCGGAGACGCAGCTTTAGGGCGGCAGTGGGGGTCTCTTTGCTACTGGCTGCTGCCGGCGCAGCCCACTCGGCAACAGCATCCAGCCAACGGTCCGCTGGCCCACTAGCGGAGGCGGTCGCGGCAGGGAAGTCGGCCGTCGCCGTGGTCGAGGTGGCAGGAAACCCGCGTGTCATCGGCGGGCGGGGAAGAACGGGGGAACGCTGGTCCGTGCCGGTGTTGACCCGTGAAATGACAACAGGCGGCGTTCTGGTACGGATACGGGCCCGGCTGGTGGTCATGGGCGGACAGGGCTGGGGGAACGTTGTCCCGGGGCAGACCCTGCGGGCAACCGGCAAGCTACGGCCTGCAGAGCCCGGCGGGCAGGAAGTGGGAATCCTCAACGCCTCGACGGGCCCCGGTAACGCCGCAGGCAGCCCGCTGTTGGATAACGGTTCTTTGCTTGAGGCGGGAGCGAGGGAGCTGCGGGGTCGTTTCGTTGCCGCCTCCGCTTTCCTCCCACCCGACGCCCGCGGACTTCTTCCGGGAATGGTCACCGGTGACACCAGCGCATTGGATGAGGGCCTGGGCAACGCGATGAAGGCCGTGGGCATGACCCACCTGACAGCGGTCAGCGGCGCAAACTGCAGCCTGGTCCTGGGCGCGCAGCTGGTCCTGTGCCGCCGGTTCCGGCTGCCCCGCGCTCCTGCTGCAGGAGCCGCCCTCGCCGGCCTGGGCCTGTTCGTTGTCCTGGTGGGACCTGATGCCAGCGTCCTGCGCGCGGCGCTGATGGGTGCCATTGGTGTCACGTCCCTGGCAGGCGGCCGCTCGGGGCGCGGCCTGAGCTTCCTGTGCCTCGCTGTTATCGGTCTCCTGCTGACCGACCCGGAGTTGGGCTCGAGTTTCGGATTCCTGCTGTCCGTCCTGGCCACACTGGGCATCATCCTCCTGGGACGGCGGATCGTCGGCTGGATTCCGGCGGCAGTGCCACGGTGGTTGGCTGCGGCAGTTGCGGTTCCGTTGTCGGCCCAGTTGCTGTGCGGGCCCGTGATCGTCCTCCTGCAGCCCCAGTTTGCTACCTATTCGTTGCTGGCCAACGTGGTGGCCTCGCCCTTGGTTGCTCCCGTGACCTTGCTGGGCACAATTGCGGTACCCCTGGTGGTTCTGCTGCCGTGGCTGGCCACGGGGCTGATAGCGGTGGCCGGCATGTTCAGCGCCGGAGTAGGGGGCGTCGCCCGATGCGCCGCTCAATTGCCCGGTTCCGCCCTTCCCTGGCCGGAGGGGGTACCCGGGCTGCTCTCCATGGTGTTGCTCTCGGCGGTGACCCTCGGCACCGTGTGGGCGGTGGCGCGGCCCGTGCGGGTCGTCCGCAAGGTACGGGAATTGCACGCCGCCACCGTGGTGCTGATCGGGCTGGTGGAACACCGGCTGCAGCAGTTCCGCCGCGCCTGCGGCTTGGAGCGGGGGCGCAGACATGGCAGGCTGGGATACTGCAATAACACCTCCGGAAGGGACCTTCGATGGCCGCTGCGCAAAAGCGAGCAACCCGCTCCCCGGCATCGAATACGGCCTCCTGGCGGGACGTAGCCCCGGCCCGGATCGTGCTGGTGAGCGGGCCGGAAGAGTACCTGGGCATCAGGGCCATGGACAGGATCCGTTCGCAGGTCAGGGCGGCTGCACCGGACGTTGAATTGAGCCGTATGAATGCTGCCGGGTATGAACCCGGCGCCCTCACCATGCAGGTGAGTCCCTCCTTGTTCGGCGAAAGCAAGCTCATCGAGGTGGAAGCCGTGGAGGGCATGAACGATGCCTTCCTTGCGGATGCCCTCGCATACCTCCAACATCCGGAGGAGGACGCCGTCGTGGTGCTCCGCCACGCCGGGGGAGCGCGCGGCAAGAAGCTCCTGGATGCCATCCGGAAGGACGGCTGGCCCGTGGTTGACTGCCAGCCGCTGAAGAAAGACGCCGACAAGGTCCAATTCGTGGCCGCGGAGTTTAAAGCAGCCGGCCGGCGCATCAACCAGGATGCCGTCCAGGCACTGGTGAACGCCGTCGGTGCAGACCTGTCCGAACTTGCCGCCGCGTGCGCCCAACTGATCGCGGACGCGGGCACCACCGTCACCACGGACACGGTGGACAAATACTATGGCGGCCGGGTCGAAGCTACCGCGTTCAAGGTGGCCGACGCGGCAATGGCAGGAAACGCGCCGCTGGCACTGTCCACCCTGCGACATGCCCTTGCCACCGGCGCAGACCCGGTGCCCCTGGTGGCAGCCCTCGCATCCAAGCTGAGGACGGTGGCCCGGGTGGCAGGTGCCTCTGGATCGTCAGCGCAGATCGCCGCGGAGCTGGGCATGCAGCCCTGGCTGGTCGAGCAGGCGCAGCGGGATGTCGGGCGCTGGACGCCCGAGGGCCTGGTGCGCTCCATCCAGGCCACGGCGGAGGCTGACGCGCAGGTCAAGGGCCTGTCCCGGGATCCGGTCTACGCGGTGGAGCACGCCGTGACTGTGATTGCCATGTCCGTCCAGGGCAGGTAGCGCCAGGACTCCGTCACCTCCTGCCGCCCTGCCGCATCCCGCAGCAGATCGAACAGGCGTTTCAGGTGACAGTCGACGGCGGGCTGCCGCGGCTACCCGAACAAACCGTTTAAAGCCGTGTGGCCGGTACCCGAGGGTACCGGCCACACCATCAGTTCGTGGGAACTGGAAACCTTAGAGTGCGTTGACCTTCTTGGAGATCGCCGACTTGCGGTTCGCTGCGTTGTTCTTGTGCAGAACACCCTTGCTGACAGCCTTGTCCAGCTTACGGCTGGCAGAAACGAGCGCAGTAGTAGCAGCTTCCTTGTCAGCGGACTCAACAGCGGTGTTGACGGCGCGGATGGCCGTCTTCAGCTCGGACTTGACTGCGTTGTTGCGCAGGCGGGCCTTCTCGTTGGTCAGGATGCGCTTCTTCTGGGACTTGATATTCGCCACGTGTGAACTCTCTTTGTAATGCGGAAATGGTCTAGAGGGCTTTCAAGCTGGCCTTGACTGAGCGGCGTGGGGATACCTATGGCGGCCAACCATCAGTGACCGTCGACCTGCACGGACACACAGCAATAAAGAATAGCAGGTCAGCGGCGGCGCTGGCCATTTGCGCCGGTCACGTCCACCCGTGTCGCCCCCGGAGACCGGCTGCCACTTTTTCGAAGCGCGCTCTGTCCAGCACCGCACCTTCCCGCCGGATGCTGTCGGGCCGGATCTGAAGGATCCGGTCCAGCCGCACCTCGCTCGCCCTGCCCTGCCTGTCCCAGCCGCCGGCACCCAGGTCCACGTACCCGGATGCAGTGGAACCGTCGGGCACCCTGTCCCTGCTGGTCAGCATCAGTCCCAGCAGGTATGGGCCGTTATGCCCCACCAGGAGGACCGGCCGGTCCTTCCCCTTGGCGTGGTCCTCCTCGTAAGGGACCCAAGCCCACACCACCTCACCCGGATCCGGATCGCCGTCCGGCCGCGGGGCGTAGTGGATGGCGGCACGGCCGCGGAAGTCCCCAGGGTAGGCCGCAGCCTCTGGGGCGACGCTGCCGTGTCCGGGCCGCCGGCCGCCGGGGCGCCTGTCCGGCAGGCGGCCAGGGGCCTTCGGAGCGGACGGTCGGTTCTGCAGCAGCCGCAGTCCGCGGCGGACGGCGTTTCCCAGGGAGCGGAGATCAATAGCCATCCGGACAGCCTATCTGCGGGGTTGCGCCGCCGAAACGCCCTTGTATGTGCCGGTCCGGATGCGGTGGCGGGGTCCCGGACGTGGGACACTGGATGTTCAAGATGTGCGGCTGGACCGCAGGCACCTTTCGCGTGCCTGCCGGATGGCTGCAGAAAAGCCAACAGTAAGGACCCTGCGTGTCTCCCATGGCCCGCACCGCACCGGTGCCCGCCGCGACAGATCCGGCAATCATTCGGAACTTTTGCATCATCGCGCATATTGACCACGGCAAGTCCACCTTGGCGGACCGGATGCTGCAGTCCACCGGGGTGGTCCAGGCGCGCGACATGAAGGCCCAGTACCTGGACCGCATGGACATCGAGCGTGAACGCGGGATCACCATCAAGTCCCAGGCTGTCCGCATGCCGTGGGAGGTGGACGGCGTGAGTTATGCACTGAACATGATCGACACCCCGGGCCACGTTGACTTCACCTACGAGGTGTCCAGGTCCCTGGCCGCCTGCGAGGGCGCAATCCTGCTGGTGGACGCGGCCCAGGGCATTGAGGCCCAGACGCTCGCCAACCTCTACCTGGCCATGGAGAACAACCTCACCATCATTCCGGTGCTGAACAAGATCGACCTGCCGGCGGCGCAGCCCGAGAAGTATGCAGCCGAGTTGGCCAATCTGATCGGCGGCGATCCCGAAGATGTCCTGCGGGTGTCCGGCAAGACGGGCGTTGGCGTGGAAGCACTGCTGGACAAGATTGTCCGGGACCTGCCGGCGCCGAAGGGTGACCCCGATGGTCCTGCCCGTGCCATGATCTTCGATTCTGTTTACGACACCTACCGCGGTGTGGTGACCTATGTGCGTGTGGTGGACGGCATGCTCCACCCGCGGGAACGCATCCAGATGATGTCAACCAGGGCCTCGCACGAGCTCCTGGAAATCGGCGTCAGCTCGCCTGAACCCACACCTTCCAAGGGCCTGGGCGTCGGTGAAGTGGGTTACCTGATCACCGGTGTGAAGGACGTCCGGCAGTCCAAGGTTGGCGATACCGTCACCAACCTGGCCAAGCCGGCCGCCGAGTCGCTCCCCGGCTACGCCGATGCCAAGCCCATGGTGTTCTCGGGCCTGTACCCGCTGGACGGCGCCGACTACCCGGTCCTCCGCGACGCCCTCGAAAAGCTCATGCTCAATGACGCCGCGCTGGTATACGAACCGGAGACGTCGGCCGCACTGGGATTCGGGTTCCGCGTCGGCTTCCTGGGTCTCCTTCACCTGGAGATCACCCGCGAACGCCTGGAGCGCGAATACAACCTCGACCTCATCTCCACTGCGCCGAACGTGGAATACGAGGTCACGCTGGAGGACAAGAAGGTGGTCCGCGTGACCAACCCCAGCGAGTACCCCACCGGCAAGATCGCGGAAGTACGCGAACCGATGGTTTCCGCCACCATCCTGGCCCCCAACGAATTCGTCGGCGCCATCATGGAGCTGTGCCAGTCGCGCCGCGGCGTCATGGGCGGCATGGACTACCTTTCCGAGGACCGGGTGGAAATCCGCTACCGCCTGCCGCTGGCGGAAATCGTCTTCGACTTCTTCGACATCCTGAAGTCGAAGACCCGTGGCTACGGATCGCTGGACTGGAAAGCCGATGGCGAGCAGGTTGCCGACCTGGTCAAGGTGGACATCATGCTCCAGGGCGAGCAGGTGGACGCCTTCAGTGCCATCACCCACCGGGACAAGGCTTACGCCTACGGCGTGATGATGACCGGCAAGCTCCGCGAACTCATCCCGCGGCAGCAGTTCGAGGTGCCCATCCAGGCGGCCATCGGTTCCCGAATCATCGCCCGTGAAAGCATCCGGGCCATCCGCAAGGACGTACTGGCGAAGTGCTACGGCGGTGACATCTCGCGTAAGCGCAAGCTCCTGGAAAAGCAGAAAGAAGGCAAGAAGCGCATGAAGATGGTGGGGACGGTGGAAGTGCCGCAAGAGGCCTTCATCGCCGCCCTCACCACGGACGAATCGAAGGACAAGGCAAAGAAGAAGTGACCACTGCGCAGCGGGGGACGCGCTGATGCCCAGCGTCCTTCCCCTCGGCGACCCGGCGCCGTCGGACGGCCTGCTGCCTGCACAGGCAGCGGACGGTGCGGCGGGCCGGGCATTTGGCCTGTACGTCCACATCCCGTTCTGCGCGGTGCGCTGTGGCTACTGCGACTTCAATACCTATACCGCCACGGAACTCGGCGGCGGTGCTTCGCAGGACGCATATGCGCAAACGGCGGTGTCGGAAGTGGCGCTGGCGGCGAACGTGCTGGCAGGTTCCGGCCTGCCGGAGCGGAAGCTCAGCACTGTCTTCTTTGGGGGCGGCACGCCCACGCTGCTGCCCGCTGATGACCTCGCCCTGATCCTTCGCGCTGCCATTGACCATTGGGGCATCGAGGACGGTGCCGAAGTCACCACGGAAGCCAACCCGGACTCTGTCACCCCTGAATCCCTGGCCGTCCTCAAGGAGGCCGGCTTCACCCGCGTGTCCTTTGGCATGCAGTCCGCCGTTCCGCACGTCCTCAAGGTCCTTGACCGCACCCACACGCCGAGCCGGGTACCGCACGTGGTGCAGTGGGCCCGGGAAGCCGGCCTGGCCGTCAGCCTGGACCTGATCTACGGCACGCCGGGGGAGACACTGGCCGACTGGCGCCACTCCCTGGAGACGGCCCTGTCCTACCAGCCTGACCACATCAGCGCCTACGCGCTGATCGTCGAGGAAGGGACCAAGCTGGCAGCCCAGATGCGCCGCGGCGAAGTCCCGGGAATTGACGACGACGACCACGCCGACAAGTACGAGCTCGCCGACCAGCTGATCACCGAAGCAGGGCTCGGCTGGTATGAGGTCAGCAACTGGGCGCGCACTCCGGATCAGGCGTGCCGGCACAACCTGGCCTACTGGCGGGGAGACGACTGGTGGGGGATCGGCCCCGGCGCACATTCGCACGTGGGCGGGGTCCGCTGGTGGAACGTCAAGCACCCGTCCGCCTATGCCAACAGGCTGTCGCAGGGGCTGTCGCCGGCTGCCGGCAGGGAAACCCTGGATGCGGAAACCAGAAACCTGGAAAAGGTGATGCTCGAGGCGCGCCTGCAGTCAGGGCTCGAGGTGTCAACGCTTAGCGCTGCCGGGCGGCATGAGGTGGCCGGGCTGATCGCGGGCGGCCTGGTGGAGCCCGCTGCCGCTTTCCGGGGACGCCTGGTCCTGACCCTCAAGGGCAGGCTGCTGGCAGACGCAGTGGTCCGCCGCATCCTCCCGGACTGACCTGGGCCGCTACTTGATCCAGCGCAGGTTGTACTGGTAGCGGTGCGGTTGGCCGCGGTTGACGTGGATGCCGGCGGCCACCGAGAAGCACGTGAGCGCCACCCAGATCAGTGTGGCGATGACCGCGAAAATGTTCCCCACGTAGGGGATGAAGACCAGGATGTTGGCCAGGACCGCGGCGATGGTGGGCGGCAGGCTGAAGTTCAGCGCTTCCTTGGACTCCTGGGCGGTGAACGGCCCGCGGTCGCGGAAGATCAGGTAGATCAGCAGCGACGGGATACACCCCAGGATTCCGCCGAAGTGAGCCAGCGTGGCCCATTGGCGGTCTTCGCTGGCCGTAAGCGGCAGGGCGTTGGCGGGTACGCCATGGTACTCGGAACGGCCCTGGCCGTCCCTGTGATCACGTGCGTTTTCTGCCACAGTCTGTGTCCTTCTGAGGTGCAAGTTAGTGCTGACTACTACCAAGAATACTGGCTTTGCGGCCGTCGCCCGCCCGTCAGGGCACGGTGAGGAAATCAATGACTTCCTCAACCCGGCCCAGCAGCGACGCTTCGAGGTCCGCGTACGTGCGTACGGCACCGAGCAGCTTCTGCCATCCGAGGCCGATGTCTTCCTTCGTGGCGTGGGGCCAGCCGAAGGCTTTGAGGATCCCGGTCTTCCAGTCCTGCCCGCGGGGGATGGCGGGCCATTTTTCGATGCCCAGGACTGCAGGGCGGATTGCCTGCCACACGTCCACGTACGGGTGCCCGACGATCAGGACGTTGCCGGCCGCGCCCGGGGACGCCATGACGGCGTCGGCGATCCGGGATTCCTTGGAATCGGGAACCAGGTGGTCCACCAGCACACCGAGTCGGCGGCCCGGGCCGGGCCTGAAGTCCGCGACGGCAGCGGCCAGGTCGTCGATGCCGTGGAGGGGCTCGACGACGATGCCTTCCACGCGCAGGTCGTCTCCCCAGACCTTTTCCACCAGTTCGGCGTCGTGCTTGCCTTCCACCCAGATCCGGCTTGCCTTGGCAACCTGGGCGCGCTGGCCGGAGACGCGCACCGAACCGGAGGCAGTCCTGCCGGCGGGAGCACCGACGGCCGCCTTGGGTGCCGGCGGCATCAACCGGATGGGCTGGCCCTCGAGGAGGAAACCGAACCCCAGCTTGAAGGACCGCGACTTTCCGCGGCGGTCCTCCAATGCAACGACGTGCATTCCGCCGGACTTCTCCACGCGGGTGACGGCGCCCACCCAGCCGGACTGTACTTCCTCAAGCACCATGCCGCGCTCCACGGGGACCTCGGGCAGCTCCGTCCGCGTGGGAGCGGAAATGCCCCGGGGGCCCCAGTTCTGGTAATCCATGGAATCGATCCGCCTAGCGCTAGCTCCTTAGCCCGGGAGTTTCGCCCGGAGCGGTACCAATGCTAACAACGGGCCGAGGCATAATAGACTGTTAGCACTTAGGCATGTCGAGTGCTAACCCCCGGGTGGCACCGGGCGGGGCGGGCGGCCCCGGACCATGGATGGAGGTGGAGAGTGAGCGAGCCACGCAAACTGGAAGTACTGCGGGCCATCGTGGAGGATTACGTCCACTCCCGCGAGCCGGTTGGGTCAAAGGCCCTGGTGGAGCGGCATCATCTTGGCGTTTCCAGCGCCACCATCCGCAATGACATGGCCGCGCTGGAGGACGAGGGGCTGATCACCGCCCCCCATACCAGCGCCGGCCGGATCCCCACCGACAAGGGCTACCGGCTCTTTGTCGACCAGATCTCGGCAGTCAAGCCCCTTTCGGCTGCAGAACGCCGTGCCATCCAGACCCTCCTGGAGGGCGCGGACGACCTCGACGACGTACTGGACCGCACCGTTCGGCTGCTGTCGCAACTGACCAACCAGGTGGCCGTGGTCCAGTACCCGCACCTGAGCAGGGCACTTGTCCGCCACATCGAATTCGTGCTGCTGGCACCGCGGAAGGTCCTCGTGGTCCTCATCGCCAACAGCGGCAAGGTGGAGCAGCGCGTCATGGACGTCGGCCAGGACCTTGGCGACGAGGCGCTGGCCGAGTTGCGCACCCGTTTCCTGGCTGCCCTGGGGGGAACCCGGCTGAGCCACCTCGCCCAGGCCCTTCCCGCCGTCGTGGCTGCAACGCCCCACTCGCAGCGCCAGGCGGCACACGCGCTGGCCGTCGGCCTTGAGGGGCTGGCGCAGAGCAGTCGGGAAGACCGCATGGTCATGGCCGGCACCGCCAACCTCGCCCGGTCCAATGTGGACTTTCCCCTCAGCATTGGCCCTGTGCTCGAGGCGCTCGAGGAACAGGTGGTGATGCTGCGGCTGTTGAGCGAGATGGCCCAGGACCACCGGGGCGTGGCTGTCAGCATCGGAAGGGAGAACCCCTATGACGGCCTTGCCGAGGCCTCCGTGGTGGCCACCGGCTACGGTCCGGACAGCGCAGCCAAAGTGGGAATCCTCGGTCCTACCCGAATGGACTATCCCACCACCATGGCTGCCGTCAGGGCGGTAGCCCGCTACCTTTCCAGGATTTTGGGGCCCTGACTCTTGGCCGCCGGAGCTTGCTCGGACTGTGAAACAAGAGCCCTGGCCGACCAACTGAACGCAGTACAACAAGGAAGAGACACGAATTTTGAGCAGCCACTATGACGTCCTTGGAGTCTCACCCGAAGCTACGGGCGAAGAGATCAAAAAGGCCTACCGCAAGCTGGCCCGCACCCTTCACCCGGACGTTAACCCAGGTGCCGACGCTGCAGAGCGGTTCAAGGCGGTAACGCACGCCTACGAGGTCCTTTCCGATCCCCAGAAGCGCAGGATCTACGACACCACCGGCAACGAAAACGGCACGGACAACGGTTTCGGCGGCGCCGGTTACGCAGGCCAGGGATTCGCGTTCCAGGACATTTTCGACACCTTCTTTGGCGCCGGTGGTGCCTCGGGTCCGGCGTCGCGCGTCCGCCGCGGCCAGGACGCACTCATCAGTGTCCGGATCGACCTCCGCGACGCCGTATTCGGAGTCAACAAGAAGCTCGAGGTTGACACCGCTGTGGTCTGCCCCACCTGTGATGGATCCTGCTGCCGTCCCGGGACCCAGCCGGAACGCTGCGACATCTGCGGCGGCAGCGGCCAGGTCCAGCGGGCCGTCCGCTCCATCCTCGGCCAGGTCATGACGGCAGCCCCCTGCGGCACTTGCGAAGGATTCGGCACTGTCATCAAGGATCCCTGCAACGAATGCAGTGGCCAGGGCCGCATCCGCAGCCGCCGGTCGCTGACCATCAAGGTTCCCGCCGGCGTCGCCACCGGTACCCGCATCCAGCTCTCCGGCCAGGGCGAGGCCGGCCCTGCAGGGGGCCCGGCGGGCGACCTGTACGTCGAGATCCGCGTCAACAACGACCCCACGTATGTGCGCGAAAGCGATGACCTGCACGCCACCCTGCACATCCCCATGACCGCCGCAGCCCTGGGCACGGACGTCAGCCTGGAAACCTTCGACGGTACCCAGGAGATCGACGTCAAGCCCGGAACCCAGTCCGGCGAAATCATCACCCTGCGCGGGTTGGGTGTTACCCACCTGAGGGGCTACGGCCGCGGCGACTTGAAGGTCCATCTGCAGGTGGACACCCCGGCCAAGCTCGACTCCGCGCAGGAGGACCTCCTGCGCCAGCTTGCCAAGCTCCGGGGTGAGCAGATTACCGAAGGCAAGCTGGCCGCCAGCGGCGGCATGTTCGCCAAGCTCCGGGACCGGTTCGGGAACCTGTAGCGGTGAGCAACCCCGTCTTCTTCACCTCCGTCGGTTCCCTGGACGCAACGACGCCGGGCCGCATGTTCGTCCTCGAAGGAGCGGAGGCGCGGCACGCCGTCACCGTCAAGCGGCTGGCGCCGGGCGAGGCCGTGGACATTGTCGACGGCGCCGGCACCCGGATGACCGGAAAGGTCGTCTCGGCCGCACCGTCCGGGCTCGAGGTGGAGTGCAGCAGCCTGACGGTGGAAGACAGGCCGGAGGTCCGGCTGGTGCTGGTCCAGGCTTTGGCCAAAGGCGACCGCGACGAACTGGCCATTGAGACAGCCACGGAACTGGGCGTCGACGCGGTGGTTCCCTGGCAGTCTGAACGGTCCATCGTCCGCTGGAAGGGCGACCGCGCAGCGCGGGCGCACGCCAAGTGGGAATCAACCGTGACGGCGGCCGCCAAGCAGGCGCGGCGTGCCTGGATCCCGGAAGTCCGGGCTGCCGTCGACACCACGGCGCTTTCCGCCGCCGTGGAGGCGGCAGACCTGGCGGTCATCCTGCATGAAGACGCCGTGCGGCCGCTGCGTACCGTCCTGGAGGCATGGCAGGGGAGTGCAGGTGCCGGCCCCCGTGAAATTCTGCTGATCGTAGGCCCGGAGGGCGGCATCAGCCCGCGGGAAGTAACCAAACTCTGCGACAAAGGCGCTGTGACGGCCCTGCTGGGGCACCATGTCCTGCGGTCCTCCACAGCCGGCCCGGCCGCCGTCGTGCTTGCCAGCGACATCCTTGGCCGCTGGACCACTACCTGACCTTAAAGGACCTCGTGTCCTCGTTTTTGTCCGGCTCTCCGCTGGAGCCGGCCTGCGCTACGCGGAGCTCGTAGTCGCCTGGCGGCAGGTTGAGGGCAAGCGTGAAGACGCCCGCCTGTCCCTGCTCTGTACCTGCCGTGGTTTCCCCATTCAGGAAGGGCGCTTTGCTGCCGCCGTCCCCGGCCCGAAGCAGCTGCCAGTGGAGCTTTGCCCCAGGTGAGGTGCTGCGCCCGGTGATCTTCACGCTGCCGCCCGGCACCTCAACGTTTTCCTGGGGGTCGATGATCCATACCGGTGCCACGAGGCCTGCTGCCCGCGTCATGAGTGCGCCCAGCTGGATCTTTCCGAACGCGACGTAGTCAGTGTGGCCGTCCACCAGGATCCGGACCCGGATTTGCTGACCGGTGTCGATCAGCCCGGAACTGGCGGCGGCCGCGGTGGCCGTATAGATCAGCTGCTGGATAGCCCGGGCCGCCATGTCTGCGTCGAGGTTGCTGTTGAAGGCGTCGGCGGAGACATCGACGGTGATGACATCCTTGCCCGAAATGGACGTGGCCAGTTTGCCCGGGTTCTGCCAGGGCGTAAAGAAATCAGGGTCCAGGGGCTTTTCCGACATCATGGCACGCAGGGCCCGCGTGACCGGGTTGTCCTGCTCCGGGACGTCGCGAAATTCGCGGTAAAGGAAGATGCTTGTGCCACTGCGGCCAATCCAGTAAACCGGCGCCTTGTTGGAGGACTGGGTGGTTTCCAGCGGGGCGCTGGTGGAGGGCGCGTCCGGCATGGTGCCCCCTGAGGCGGGGATCGAGGCGGTGGTGCCTGCAGGTGAAGGCCCGCCCTCGGCAGTGCAGCCAGCCAGGACCGGAACGAGCACCAGCATCCCTGCCAGGACGGCCGGGCGCAGGCGGCCCATGGGTCGTCCTGCCCTTTTGGGCACAGAGGTTTCCGGCACTGTCCTGCCCTTGTCCTTTCCTGGCGTGGCGGGCCGATCCCCCTGGCGGCCTGGCGTCCCAGCAGATGCTGGATTTCCAGCATTGCACAGCGGTGCGCGCGGTCAGCCGCTCTGCGCCTCCTTCCGGCCAACTGCAACTGGAACGATATGAGGCCGATATGAAGTTGATACCTAACGCCGTGCCCGGCACGGTTTCATGGGTGGAGCGGCCGCTCCCGTTGAGCCGGGTATCTGCTCCATACCGGTGCTGGCGTAAGATAAAGGGATCGCTGGGCAGGGAGCACCGCGCAACGGGCCCCGGCATCAGCCAAACGCAAACAAGTGATGTCGATCTTCGAGGGGACCACGGGCCTGCGGGCCAACACCATGACTGAATCAGCAAATGGTAAGCGCCGGCTCAACACGGGCGAAGGCAGTCCGGGGGAATTTCCCCACTCCATGCCCGGCACCCGGACCGAAGTTGTCCTCTTTGAGAACACCGACCAGATGGTTCAATCACTTGGCAGCCACGATGAGGCGCTTCGCTTCATTGAAGAGCAGTTTCCCGACGTCAACTTCCACGCCCGCGGCAACGAACTGTCCATCAGCGGCCCCGTCACGGACGTCCCCCGGATCATGCGGCTCCTCCAGGAGGTCCGCGGCCTGGTGGCCCGGGGCACTGTCATCACGCCGGCGGTACTGCAGCAGCTGGTGTCGCTGCTGCGCACCCAGTCGCTGCAGAATCCCGTGGACGTGCTCACCCACGACATCCTCTCCAGCCGCGGCAGGACCATCCGGCCCAAAACCCTCAACCAGAAGAACTACGTTGATGCCATCGACGCCAACACGGTGATCTTCGGCATCGGGCCCGCCGGTACGGGTAAGACCTATCTGGCCATGGCGAAGGCGGTCCAGGCGCTTCAGCAAAAAGAGGTCAGCAGGATCATCCTCACGCGCCCCGCAGTGGAGGCGGGGGAGCGGCTGGGGTTCCTGCCCGGCACGCTCAGCGACAAGATCGATCCCTATCTCAGGCCGCTCTATGACGCCCTGCACGACATGATGGACCCCGAATCCATCCCGCGGCTCATGGCCGCCGGCACCATCGAGGTGGCGCCCCTGGCCTACATGCGCGGGCGAACCCTCAACGACGCCTTCATCATCCTCGACGAGGCCCAGAACACCACGCCGGAACAGATGAAGATGTTCCTCACCCGGCTTGGATTCGGATCCAAGATGGTGGTCACGGGGGACGTCACCCAGGTGGACCTGCCGTTCGGGACGCGGTCCGGGCTGCGGATCGTTGAGGAAATCCTGCAAGGCATCGACGGGGTCAGCTTCTCCGTCCTGGACGCCGCCGATGTTGTGCGGCACCGGCTCGTGGGAGACATTGTCAACGCCTACAGCATCTGGGACGAAACCCAGCGCAACCGGGTCAAGCACTCAGCCGGCAGGGAAAAACGGGGGGAACACGCGTGAGCATCGAGGTCAACAACGAGTCCGGCATCCAGGTGGAGGAATCCGAGCTCGTTGCCCTGTCGCGGTACATCTTTGAACAGCTCTACATCCACCCGCAGGCCGAACTCTCCATTCTCCTCGTGGACGAACCCGCCATGGAGAAGCTGCACATCGAGCTGATGGATGAACCTGGCGCCACGGACGTGCTCTCGGTCCCCATGGACGAGCTGACACCCGGGACCCCGGACCGGCCCACGCCCCAGGGGATGCTGGGCGACATCGCCATCTGCCCGCAGGTGGCCAAGGTCCAGGCCCGGAACGCCGGCCATTCGCTCCAGGACGAGATGCTGCTGCTGACCACGCACGGCATCCTGCACCTGCTGGGCTACGACCACGCCGAGCCGGAAGAGAAAGCGGAGATGTTCGGGCTCCAGCGCGAACTCCTGTCCGGCTTCACCGGCAAAGAAGCCCCGGCCGAGACAACCCAGTGACGCAACTGCTCCTGGTCGCGGTGGCACTGGTTTTCCTTGCCGTCGCGGCCGTGCTTACCGCGGCCGAGGCCGCCTTCAGTTTCCTTCCCCGCCACGACGCCGAAGAGGCACTGCACCGGAGCCGCGGCACCGCCATGCGCCGCATCCTTGCCGAACCCGTGGCCCACACCCGGGCCCTGCGGTTCTGGCGCGTCTGGTTCGAGATGGCCTCCGCCGTCGCCGTCGCGGTGCTGGTCGCCAGCCTGCTGGACAACGTGTGGCTCGCCGGCCTGGTGGCCACCGGCATCATGGCCCTCCTGGGCTTCGTGATCGTGGGAGTGTCACCCCGGCAGCTCGGACGGTTGCACTCCACAGCGGTGGTCCGCTTCACCGCCCCGATGGTCCGGTTCCTCACCAGCGTGCTGGGACCGGTTCCGGGCTGGCTGGTCGCCATCGGCAGCTCAGCAGCGCCCGGAGCGCCCGGCGGTGACGACGCCTTCTTCAGCGAGCAGGAGTTCCGTGAACTCGTGGACCGGGCCAGTGAGTCCGACATGATCGAGGACACCGAGGCGGAGATGATCCAGTCGGTGTTCGACTTCGGTGACACCCTGGTGCGGGCCGTCATGGTACCCAGGACCGACATCGTCAGCATCGACGCCGGCTCCAGCCTGCACCAGGCAATGTCCCTCTTCCTGCGCTCCGGCTACTCCCGGATCCCTGTCATCAACGAAAACACCGACCACATCCTGGGCATCGTCTACCTCAAGGACGTTGCGTCCGTCATCCACCAGCTGGGCGCGAACCAGGAACCACCCCTGGTGGAGTCCCTCGCCCGGGAGGTCCGCTACGTGCCCGAGTCCAAGCCCGTCAGCGACCTCCTGCGCGAACTGCAAAAGGAATCCACCCACGTGGCCATCGTCATCGACGAATACGGCGGTACGGCCGGGCTTGTGACCCTTGAGGACCTGATCGAGGAAATCGTGGGTGAAATCGTGGACGAATACGACACCGAGAGCGCGGAAGCGGTGGCACTGGACGACGGCTCCTACCGGGTGAGCGCCCGGATGGGCATCGATGACCTCGGCGAGCTGTTCGACCTGGAGATTGACGACGACGAAGTGGACACCGTGGGCGGCCTGCTCGCCAAGGCGCTTGGCCGCGTCCCGATCGTGGGCAGCACTGTCGAAGTGCAAGGCGTATCCCTGCGGGCGGAACGGCTGGAGGGCCGGCGGAACCGCGTCAGCCACATCATTGCGGCGCCCGTACCAAGAGTAGAGACTGACCTTGAAGGCCTCCTGGAAGAGGCCGAAGCAACCCAGCAGGGAGTTCCACGTGAGCAAGAAAAATAAGGCCGAACTACCGGACGACTTCGGCGGCTTCCGCGCCGGGTTCTCGGTCCTGGTTGGCAGGCCCAACGCGGGCAAGTCCACGCTGACCAATGCCCTCGTGGGCAAGAAGGTGGCCATCACCTCCGCCAAGCCGCAGACCACGCGGCACACCATCCGGGGCATCGTGCACCGTGACGACGCCCAGCTGATCCTCGTGGATACGCCGGGGCTGCACCGTCCCCGCACCCTCCTCGGAAAGCGCTTGAACGACCTCGTTGCGGACACGCTGGCGGAGGTGGACGCCATCGGTTTCTGCCTGCCGGCAAACGAAAAAATCGGCCCCGGCGACAAATTCATCGCGGCCCAGCTTGCCGCCGTCGGGCGCAAGCCGGTGATCGCCATCGTCACCAAGGCAGACCTCGTGGACAAGCAGGCGCTGACTGAACAACTCCTCGCCGTGGCCGCCCTGGGACGCGAGGTGCTGGGGGAGGACGGCTGGAAGGACATTGTCCCGGTCTCCGCTGCCGACGGCTTCCAGGTGGAAACGGTCGCCGACGTCCTGATCAGCCACATGCCGCCGTCTCCGCCCCTGTATCCTGACGGCGAACTGACCGACGAGCCTGAAGCGGTCATGGTTGCCGAACTCATCCGCGAAGCCGCCCTGGAGGGGGTCCGGGACGAGCTTCCGCACTCCCTGGCCGTGGTGGTGGAGGAGATCGTCCCCCGGGAGGACCGGCCGGACGACAACCCCCTGCTGGACGTCCGCGTCAACCTCTACGTGGAGCGGCCATCCCAGAAGGCCATCATCATCGGCAAGGGTGGCAGCCGGCTGCGGGAAGTGGGAACCAACGCCCGCAAAGGCATCGAAGCCCTGCTGGGCACACGGATCTACCTGGATCTTCACGTCAAGGTGGCCAAAGACTGGCAGCGCGACCCGAAACAGCTGGTCAAACTGGGTTTCTGACCTACGATGAAGGCGTTCGGCGGAGCGCGCCGGCACGTTCTCCACACTGGACCACTAAAATGGACCGGATTTCGTATTTAGAGGAAGGTTCACCAGGTGGATCCAGGCCGCGATGGACGCGACAACGAGGCTGACCTGTCATCCGGGACGGGACCGGTATCCCGCCACGCAAACGGCGGTGCCGTTGGTGCTGCCCGCCATCTGGGCCCCCTGCGCGGGATGCCGTTATGGCTGAAGGCCCTCACCGGCGTGGTGGCACTGGTCCTCGTGGCCGCGATCGCTTTCGGCGGATTCTGGTTTTTCCGGCTCCAGAACAACATCTCCAAGGCGCCGCTGAACGCCGGCGGGGAGAACACCGAGGCCGCCGGGAACGATGCCACCGGCCGGCTGCAGATCCTGATTCTCGGCTCCGATACCCGCGACGGGAAGAACTCGGAGTACGGAACCAGTGACGATTCCACCGGCTACGGCAAGTCGGACGTGATGATGCTGATGGACATCTCCGAGGACAACAAGCGCGTCAACGTCATCAGCTTCCCGCGTGACCTGCTGGTGGATATTCCCGATTGCAAGGACAAGAAGACCGGCAAGGACTACCCGGCCCGCACCGGTGTGATGATCAACGAGGCCATGAGCGAGGCCGGCATCGGTTGCGCCGTGGACACCGTCAACAAGCTCACCGGCATGCAGGTGGACCACTTCATGATGGCCGACTTCAATGCCGTGAAGGAGCTGTCCAACGCAGTGGGCGGAGTCGACGTCTGCATCAGCGACGCCGTTTTCGATCCCGATTCCCGGCTGCGTCTGCCCGCAGGAACTTCCTCGGTACAGGGCGAAATGGCGCTTGCGTTCCTCCGGACCCGCCACGCTTTTGCCGACGGCGGCGACCTGGGGCGGATCAAGGCGCAGCAGGGCTTCCTGTCGTCGCTGACCCGCAAGATCAAGGATGAAGGAACGCTGTCCGACCCGGCGAAGATGCTGAAGATCGCCGACGTCGTGACCCAGAACCTGACCGTTGATGACGGGCTTGCTTCCGTTCCCACCCTGCTGACCATCGGTACCCGGCTCAAGGACATCGACATCAGCAAGGTGGCCTTCGTGGCGGTGCCCACCACGCCGGCGCCGGTTGATCCCAACCGGCTGGTCATCGCGGAGCCTGCGGGTGCACAGCTGTTCTCCGCGCTGCGGAAGAACGTGGACCTCACCGATCCCACCGCGCCCGCCTCGCCGTCGCCCAGCGAAACCGCAACACCGTCTCCGGCGCCCACTGAGACCGCTCCGCCGGTGCCGCCCTACAACAAGGCCATCCAGCCCGTCACTGTCGCCAACGGAAGCGGCGTCAGCGGCCGCGCGCAGGAGATCGTCCAGGCATTGGTTGCCGGCGGCTTCACGCAGACCGGCCAGTTCCTCGCCCAGCCGGTGGCCAAGACAGCCGTGTATTACGGCAACGGCTTCGCCGACGTTGCGGCCGACGTCGCCGCGCTGCTGGGGATTCCGGCCACCCTCATGATTCCCGCACCGGGGGTATCGGGCGTGCAGGTCTACGTCGGCAGCGACTTCACCAGCGGCACCACCTACGGAGCAGGAGCAGGCGGCGGGACTGCACCCGCTTTGCCGCAAGACATCGTCAACCAGACTGCGGGCGACAAAGTCTGTCAGCAGGCCAACCCTGAGCTGATCGTACGGTAGTAACAGTTCCCCCGCGACGGTGACAGTTCACCGGCAAAAAGTTGGGCCCCGCCGTACAGGCGGGGCCCAGCTTTTATTTAGCTACCAGATGCTGACGCGCTCGGCGGCCGGCATCCACATTCCGTCGTCCTCAGTGACCTCAAACGCCTCGTGGAAGGAGTCCAGGTTCTTCGCGATCGCGTTGGTCCGGAACTCGTTGGGGGAGTGGGGATCGGTGGCAAGCCGGCGGATGGCCTCTTCCTGCCGGATCACCTGGCGCCATCCCGCCGCCCAGGACGCGAAGAAGCGCTGTTGGCCCGTCAGGCCGTCCAGGACTTCCGGTTCCTTGCCGTCGAGGCTGATCTGGTACGCCTTGTAGGCGATGGTCAGGCCTGCCAGGTCGCCGATGTTTTCACCGAGCGTGAGTCGTCCGTTGACGTGGTGGCCCGGCGCGGCGGTGGGGGACAGGGCGTCATACTGGGCCACGAGCCGCGCCGTCAGGGCCTCGAAAGCCTGGCGGTCCTGGTCCGTCCACCAGTTGCGGAGGGCTCCGCCGCCGTCGAACTGCGAGCCCTGGTCGTCAAAGCCATGGCCGATTTCATGCCCGATGACGGCGCCGATGCCGCCGTAGTTGACGGCGTCGTCGGCGTCGGCGGTAAAGAACGGCGGCTGCAGGATGGCGGCCGGAAACACAATCTCGTTCATCATCGGATGGTAATAGGCGTTGACAGTTTGCGGCGTCATCAGCCACTTGGTCCGGTCCACGGGCTTGCCCACCTCATCCAGGTGCCGGTCGACGTCGGCGTTGTGTGCCCGTTCCACGTTGCCGAGGAGGTCGTTGGGGTCGATCTCCACAACGGAGTAATCGATCCACTTGTCCGGGTAGCCGATCTTGGCCCGGAAGGCCTCCAGCTTGCGCAGGGCCTCGGCCTTGGTGTCCTCACCCATCCAGCCCACCCCGGTGATGCTGCGGCGGTAAGCCTCAATGAGGTTCGCCACCAGGGTCTGCATGCGCGCCTTGTGGGTCTCGGGGAAGTGGCGTGCCACGTAGATCTGACCGACGGCTTCACCCAGGGCGGCTTCGACGACGGCGACGCCCCGCTTCCACCGGTCCTTGTTGCGGGGCGTGCCGCTGATGGTGGTGCCGTAGAAGGCAAAGTTGGCGTCCACGAAGCTTGAGGACAGGTAGGGAGCGGCACCGCTGATGACCCGCATGGCCAGCCACTCCTGCCAGGTCTCCACGGGGACCTCGTTCAGGAGTCCAGCCGCGCCGGTAAAGAAGTCAGGAGTGCTCACCACGATTTCCGCCCGCTTGTCGGCATCGATTCCGGCAGCATCGAACCAGGTGCCCAGGAGCGGGAAGAGCTCGCTGGCTTCTTCCGCCGTCTTCAGGTTGTAGGTCTTCTGCGGATCACGCAGGGTGACGTTGTCCCAGTGGTGGGATGCAAGCTTCGTCTCCAGCTGCACAACCCGGCCGGCTGCGCCCTGGGGATCGGCCACTCCGGCGAGTTCGAACATCTTCTCCACATGCGCGGTGTAGGCGGAAACGATGGGAGCGAACTTCTCCTCCCGGTAGTACGACTCGTCGGGCAGGCCCAGGCCGCCCTGACCGGTGTACAGCAGGACCCTGTCCGGGTTGCCCGCGTCGGGGGCAGGGTAGATGTAGAACAATCCGCCCACGTCCGCGCGGAACAACCGGCCCGCCAGTGCGATGAGATCCGGTACCGAGCCGGTGGCAAACACCTCGGCCAGCCGCGCGCGGATGGGCTCCATGTCCTTGCCCTCAACAGCGGCCTCATCCATGAAGCTGTTGTAAAGGTCGCCGATCTTCCGCTCGATCCCGGTGGCGTCCGCTCCCTTGGCCGCAGCCTCCTCGATGATGTCCCGGACAGCGATCTCCGACCCGTCGCGGAGCGCGGTGAAGGTTCCCTCCAGGGGCCGGTCGTCCGGAATCTCGGTTGCTTTCAGCCACGCGCCGTTGACGTGCTGGTACAGGTCATCCTGCGGCCGGACTGTGTGATCAATGGTGGACAGATCGATCCCCGAAATGGGCACTGCAACTCCTTTTGCTGGAACGCCGCTGCCGGGCGGAACACCCGAGGCGTCTGCATGCTGGACTTTACGGACGGTAGTGCCCTTTCATCTTACGCACCCGTGTTACCCTCAAAGAGTGCGTGCAGAGCTCCTTCTCCTTAGCTGCCGCGGCGAGGCCACAGACGCTATCTAGCGCACGGCCCACCCTCGCTGCGGAGTTTGTGTTGCCCGGCCACCCTTTCACTGAAGATCGATAGAAAAGGCCACGAACGTCATGCGAAACGCACAGAAGCCCTCAGGAATGCCTGCCCACCGGTACACGCCGTTCCAGGACCAGATCAAGGTTGAACTCCCGGACCGCACCTGGCCGGACAAGGTCATCACCAAGGCCCCGCGCTGGTGCGCGGTGGACCTGCGCGACGGCAACCAGGCCCTGATCGACCCCATGAGCCCGGCCCGCAAGATGAAGATGTTCGACCTGCTGGTCCGCATGGGTTACAAGGAGATCGAGGTCGGCTTCCCGTCCGCGTCCCAGACGGACTTCGATTTTGTCCGCCAGCTCATCGAGGGCAACCACATCCCGGACGATGTCACCATCCAGGTCCTGACGCAGGCGCGCGAACACCTGATCGAACGGACCTACGAGTCCCTGGTGGGCGCCAAGCAGGCCATCGTCCACCTCTACAACTCCACCTCCGTGCTGCAGCGGCGCGTGGTCTTCAACCAGGACCAGGACGGCATCCTGGACATCGCACTCCAGGGCGCCCGCCTGTGCAAAAAGTACGAGGAAACCCTGGCGGACACGCACGTGACCTACGAGTACTCGCCGGAGTCCTTCACCGGCACCGAACTGGAGTACGCGGTCCGGGTGTGCAACGCCGTCGCCGACGTCTTTGAAGCCTCAGCGGACCGCCAGGTGATCATCAACCTGCCCGCCACCGTGGAGATGGCCACGGCCAACGTCTACGCGGATTCCATCGAATGGATGAGCCGGCACCTGCACCCGCGCGAAGGCATCATCCTGTCCCTGCACCCGCACAATGACCGCGGCACCGGTGTTGCCGCGGCCGAACTGGGCTACATGGCCGGTGCCGACCGCATCGAAGGCTGCCTCTTCGGCAACGGCGAACGCACCGGCAACGTCGACTTGGTCACCCTGGGCCTGAACCTGTTCGTCCAGGGCATCGACCCCATGATCGACTTCTCCAACATCGACGACGTCCGCCGCACCGTGGAGTACTGCAACCAGCTGCCGGTCCCGGAGAGGTCGCCGTACGGTGGAGACCTGGTGTTCACCGCTTTCTCCGGCTCCCACCAGGACGCCATCAAGAAGGGCTTCGAAGCCCTGGAGCGCGACGCCGCTGCAGCAGGCAAGGCCGTGGACGAGTTCACCTGGCAGGTGCCGTACCTGCCGGTGGACCCGAAGGACCTGGGCCGCAGCTACGAAGCCGTGATCCGCGTGAACTCTCAGTCCGGCAAGGGCGGCGTAGCCTACCTGCTGAAGAACGAGCACAGCCTGGACCTGCCGCGCCGCGCACAGATTGAGTTCTCCGGCGTCATCCAGCGCCGCACCGACACCGTGGGCGGGGAGGTCAGCGGCGCGCAGCTCTGGCAGATCTTCCAGGACGAATACCTGCCGTCCGGGCAGGCTGACGGGCAGTGGGGACGCTACTCCCTGGGCGGCGTCAAGACGGAAACGGATGCCGACGGCGGCATGACGCTGCACGCGTCCCTCGCCATTGACGGTGCGCAGGTAAGCCGCACCGGCACCGGCAACGGTCCCATTGCGGCCCTGCTGAACATCCTCCACGAGGACGGCGTCGACGTCCGGGTGCTGGACTACAGCGAGCACGCGCTGTCCGAAGGCGGCAACGCCATGGCCGCCGCCTATGTTGAGTGTGCCGTGGGGGAGCGGGTTCTGTGGGGCGTAGGGATCGATGCCAACACCAGCATGTCCTCCCTCAAGGCCGTCATCTCGGCAGTCAACCGCGCCATCCGGGACGCACAGGCCTGACACCGGTAGCTGGTGGCGCCGCTTCAACCGGCGGCGCCACCACGCCTTGGCAGCATCCTGCCGCGCAGGATGGGAAGATAGAGCGTGCCCCAACAGTCTTTCGCCTCCCGTGCGTACCGGGACGACGCCGTGGTGCTCCGTACCCACAAGCTGGGCGAGGCGGACAGGATCATCACCCTCCTGACCAAGCACCATGGGCAGGTCCGGGCCGTCGCCAAGGGTGTGCGCCGCACCAGCAGCCGTTTCGGTGCCCGGCTTGAACCCTTCATGGTGGCGGACCTCCAACTGGTCTCGGGACGCACACTGGACATCGTGACCCAGGCCGTCGCCAAAGGTGCCTATGGTGGAAGTATCGCCGCGGACTACGGCAGGTACACGGTTGCCGCAGCGATGACCGAGACGGCGGAGAAACTCACGGATGTGGACGGCGAGGCCGGCACCGCCCAGTACAACCTGCTGGTGGGGGCCCTCGCCGCGTTGAGCCGGGACGAGCATGCCGCCGGCCTCATCCTGGACTCCTATCTGCTGCGCGCGCTGGCTACCGGCGGGTGGGCGCCCAGTTTCACCGATTGCGCGCGCTGCGGCCTGCCCGGCCCGCACACGGCGTTCTCCGCGCCCCTGGGCGGCATGGTCTGCGCACAGTGCCGCCCGCCGGGGTCACCCGCCCCTGCGCCCGAGACTGTCATCCTGCTGGCTGCGCTGCTGACCGGGGACTGGACGACGGCGGACGCTTCCCAGGCCCAGCACCGCAAGGAAGCGGCGGGGCTGGTGGCCGCATACCTGCAGTGGCATCTGGAACGAGTACTGAAATCCCTCAAACATGTGGAGCGTAGCTGACAGTGGCCCTGGGAAAAAAGAACAATGCAGCCCGCAGGCGGACCCATCCCGTGGTGGCCCCCTACCCGCACCCTTCCGGTGCGGTGGCTCCCTCCATTCCGGCTGAGTTCATTCCGCGGCACGTGGCCATCGTGATGGACGGCAACGGACGGTGGGCCAACCAGCGGGGCCTGCCCCGGATCGAGGGGCACAAGGCGGGGGAGCCCGCGCTGCTTGACGTCATGGCCGGAGCCATCGAGCTGGGCATTGAGTACGTCAGCGTGTACGCCTTCTCCACAGAGAACTGGCGGAGGTCGCCCGAAGAAGTCCGCTTCCTAATGGGATTTAACAAGGACGTGCTGCGAAGGCAGCGGAACCAGCTCGATGACTGGGGAGTGCGCGTCCGCTGGGCCGGCCGGCGCCCGAAGCTCTGGGGTTCGGTGATCCGGGAGCTGGAAGAGGCCGAAGAGTTCACGGCAGGCAACAGCACCTGTAATTTGACCATGTGTGTTAATTACGGCGGCCGGGCTGAGATCACCGATGCCGTGTCCGCCATTGCTGCCGACGTGGCAGCGGGCAAGCTGAAGCCCGGTGCCATTACGGAACGGACCATCCAGAAATACCTCGACGAGCCTGACCTGCCGGATGTGGACCTCTTCCTGCGCAGCTCCGGCGAGCAGCGGCTGTCCAACTTCCTCCTCTGGCAGTCCGCCTACGCTGAGTTCGTCTTCATGGACACGCTGTGGCCGGATGTGGACAGGCGGACACTCTGGGCCGCCGTCGAGGAATATGCCCGCAGGGACCGCCGCTACGGGGGTGCCGTGGATGCCGCTGCTGCTCCCGCGGACGTCCGGCACGATTCCCCGGCGGGGCTCCAAGCGGAATAGCCTCACCCGTACGCGCGCAGCCAACGGGCCAGCCTTGAGTAGGCATCGGACCGGATCGGCTCGGGGGAGAGGAAGACGTCGTGCAGCGCGCCGTCAATCCGCTCAAGGGTTACGGTGCGGCCCAGGGTCAGCGCCCGGGCGCTGATGGTATTGACGTCCAGGACGGCATCGGTGCGGCGCATTTCCTCGGACCACAGCAGCCCGTTCGCGCTCCCCTTGGAGAGCAGGACCAGGATCGGCGCTTCGATTGCCAGTCCGCGTGCCACCCGCGCATGCCCTGCCAATACCGCCCTCAGCCACCCTGCCCGCACAGGGAACGCCATCCGGGGCCGGTAGCGCTCGTCAAGCGGCCACTCGCCGTCGGCAGCGCTGCTGATGGTGCGCCAGTAATGGCCGCGTTCGGGCAGGCGCAGGACTGTTTGGGGCCGGAGACGGGCCACCGGCCGCACCATGCCGGCCGCAGCACGCCGCACAAGGGAGCTGCCGTGCATCTCCAGCCACGGACTGTTGAGGACCAACAGCGAGACGTCTCCCGGGTGGCGGCTGGTCCAGAGGGCTGCCACCAGTCCGCCGGTGGAATGGCCCATCAAGGCCAGGGGGCCGGGGGCGCCTTCGGTGCGGATGATGCGCCGCGCTTCTTCAATCTCGGCGTCATATGCCGCGAGGTCCGCCACATACCCACCAGGTGATTCCGGGCGCAGGCTGCGGCCATGGTTGTGCATGTCCAGGGCGTAGAAGTCGTATCCCGCCCCGGCCCAGAACCGTGCCAGGTCCACATTGAAGAAATAGTCGCTCCAGCCGTGCAGGAACAGGACTGCACCGCGGCGGCCGTTGGCTGCGGCCCTGTCCGGGTCGGGCCGCAGCCGTACCAGGGTTGCGGTCCGCTCCACACCATCAGGTCCGGTGGCCACAAAGGAATGGGACTCAAAGTCCCCGCCCAGAATGTCCTGCTGCCACTGCATGACCTCATGCTAGACCGGCCCGGCGGGTGCGTCCGTTCCGGTCGGGCTGCTTCCTCGTTTTGGTATGCGGCCCCTGGAAACGGGAAACTGGAGGCATGCGCGTTTACCCCACTTTCTTCAGGCTGGCCTTTTCATGGATGGACGCCGAGCGCGCCCACAAGATCGGATTCAAAGGCATCCGGCTCGCGCATGCGTCAGGCGCCGGGAAGCTCCTGCAGAAGCTGACGGCGCCGGCACCGTCCCTCCAGACCGCTGCCTTTGGGGTTACGTTTCCTTCGCCCTTCGGGCTGGCTGCCGGCTTCGACAAGGAAGGGCTCGGCATCGAGGCCCTCACGGACCTTGGGTTTGGCCACGTGGAAGTCGGCACCATCACTGGCCAGGCCCAGCCGGGCAATGAAAAACCGCGGCTGTTCCGACTGGTGGAGGACCGCGCGGTTATCAACCGGATGGGTTTCAATAACGACGGTGCCTCGGCCGTTGCACCCCGGTTGAAGGCGGCGCGCGCCGCGCTTCAGCGCCGGTACCCGGCGGTGCGCCCCGTTATTGGCGTCAATATTGGCAAGACCAAGGTGGTGGAGTTGGCGGACGCCGTTGACGACTACCTGGTGAGCGCCCGCAGCCTGGCACCGGCCGCGGACTACCTGGTGGTGAATGTCAGTTCCCCCAACACGCCGGGACTCCGGCTGCTCCAGGACGTGGAAACCCTCCGCCCTCTCCTGACGGCTGTGGGACAGGAAGCTGACCGGGCTGCCGGACGCCACGTGCCCCTGCTGGTGAAGATCGCCCCGGACCTCAGCGACGAGGACATCGACGACGTCGCGCGCCTCGCCCTGGACCTGAAACTGGACGGCATCATCGCCACCAACACCACCATCGCCCGGACGGGACTGGCCTCGCCGGCGGACCAGGTGGCCAGGTGCGGTGCCGGCGGCCTGTCCGGAGCCCCTCTGAAAGCGCGGTCCCTCGACGTCCTCAAGCGGCTCAAGAAGGCCACCGGCGACTCGCTGACACTGGTGGCGGTGGGCGGTGTGGAGTCGGCCCAGGACGTACAGGAAAGGCTCGACGCCGGCGCAACCCTGGTGCAGGGCTACACAGCATTCCTTTATGAAGGTCCGTTCTGGGCAGCACGGATCAACAGGCAACTGGCAAAGAACCGCCGCTCCTGACACTCGGGCGCCCAGGCAAACCTGCACCCAAAAGAAACGGGCACTTAAAAAGGAAACCCGGCGGTCATTCCGCCGGGTTTCCTGTGCTTAATGTCGGTGCCTGCTCAGGCGGGGTACTGTCCGCGCTGAACCTGGGGCTTGGGCAGCCGCAGTTTCCGGAACTGCAGGGACCGCATGGAGCCGTACCAGACGGTTCCGCGCTCCACCTCGCCGAACTTCTCCGCAAGGCGCGTGCGGAGCTTGCGGGAAAGGATAAAAACGTCCACGAAGACAGCCAGGAACATCACCCAGAATGCGCCCAGGACGTAGATCATCATGTCGCTCGAGGCCGGGACCACCAGGGACACCAGCACGAAGACCAGGGCGCCGAACATCAGGTACTCGCCAAGGTTGAAGCGCGCGTCCACGAAGTCACGGGCAAACCGCTTCTGCGGGCCTTTGTCCCGGAGCGGCAGGAACTTTTCGTCACCGGTGTCCAGGGCCCGGCGCATTTTGAGCCGCTGGTCCTGCACGGCCTGGCGTTCGGCGGCCTTGGACGCCTTGCGGTCCTCGGGGACCAGCGGGCGTTTGCGGGCAGCCTCCTGGGCCTTCCGGGTGGGGGTAGGGGCGCCCTTGCCCACCGCACTGTTCTGCCGCGCCGCCGCTTCCGCCGCCTGCTGGTCTATTGTTTGCTGCGCCGAGGGCGCTTCTTTTCTACGTCCGAACACCTGACCAGAATACCTTGCAGCAGCACGGCCGCTGCCTGCTGCCATGTCTGCCCTGGCCGGGAGCGGAATGTGACGAGGGTAATGTTTTGGCCATGACCTCATCATCCGCGGCCACCCCGCACAGCACCACAGACGTCCCAGGATCCAGCCCCGTGGGCAACGCCAGGACGGACGATCTTCGTTCTGCCGTAGACGGCTCCTTCGACCGGACGCTGGAACGGCTCAAGGAGCTCGTCGCCATTCCCGGAATCGCATGGCCGAGTTTCGAGCGCACGCCGCTCGAACGCAGCGCCGAGGCCGTCGCGGAACTCCTCCGGGGCGCCGGCCTTGGCGGAGTGAAGGTGCTGTCGGTGAACAAGGCAGACGGCACACCCGGTGGGCCGGCCGTCGTCGCCCGCCGTCCGGCCGCGGAAGGAAAGCCGACGGTCCTCCTGTACGCGCACCATGACGTCCAGCCGGTGGGCGACGAGTCGCTGTGGGAAACCGAGCCGTTCAATGCCATCGAGAAGGACGGCCGCCTGTTCGGCCGGGGCGCCGCTGATGACAAAGCCGGCATCATGACACATGTTGCCGCCTACGCGGCTGTCTCCGAGGTCCTGGCCGGCGCTTTGGGTCTGGGCGTGACCTTCTTCATCGAGGGGGAGGAGGAAGCAGGCTCACCCACCTTCCGCGCGTTCCTGGAAGCCAATCGCGAACTGCTGCGGGCCGACGTTATCGTGGTCGCCGACTCCAGCAACTGGAAAGTCGGCGTACCTGCCCTGACCACCAGCCTGCGGGGCCTGGTGGACGGCACCATTGAGGTGCAGGTCCTGGAACACGCGGTGCACTCCGGCATGTACGGGGGCCCGGTCCTGGATGCGCCCACGCTGCTGTCGCGCCTGATCGCCACGCTTCACGATGCAGACGGGAATGTGGCCATCGAGGGCCTGGTGGCCACCGACACTGCGGCAGTGGAGATGCCGGAGTCAGACTACCGGGCCGACGCGTCCGTGCTCGACGGCGTCCGCCTGGCCGGGTCGGGGAGCATCGCCTCACGGCTGTGGACCAAGCCCGCACTGTCGATCATCGGCTTCGACGCGCCCGCGGTGGATGTAGCCTCCAACACCCTCCTTCCGCGTGCGCGGGCCAAGTTCAGCCTGCGCCTGGCCCCCGGGCAGGATCCGGCCGAAGCCATGGAAGCAGTTCGCAGGCACGTTGAGGCCAACGCGCCATTCGGCGCAAAGGTTGTCTTCACCCCGGGGGAAGCCGGCAACCCGTTCCGGACAGACACCTCCTCCGCAGCTGCCTCCGTGGCCATGTGGGCTCTGGGGGAGGCATGGGGCGTTCCTGCCGTGGAAACCGGCATCGGCGGTTCCATTCCCTTCATCGCGGACCTCACGGATCTGTATCCGGCAGCGCAGATCCTGGTTACGGGCGTGGAAGACCCCGATTCGAGGGCGCACAGTGCCAACGAGTCCCTGCATATCGGCGACTTCCGCAACGCCATTCTTGCCGAGGCCCTCATGCTGGCGCGGCTGGACAGTGAAGGCCTCCCCGCCACCGCATGAGGGCGCTGTGCCGGGCAGCGGAGCGGGCAAGCTCCCAGGGAACAAGCGGGCCGCTTTGACGGTTACGACAGGAGTTAGAGCTACAGGACTGCCGCGCGTAGCATGTAGCTATAGCCCATACCGTAACCGTAGGGGCAGGCGCCGTTCCGGCGACGCCGCCAGACCGTCCTAAGAAGGTAGGCCAATGAGCACCGCAACCAACGAAAACAGCACCGCCACCACCGTGGCAAGCGACGAACTGCCCGTTCACGAGGTCAACCTGACCGACGTCGCTGCAGGCAAGGTACGCAGCCTCCTCGAGCAGGAAGGCCGCACGGACCTGCGGCTGCGCGTAGCCGTGCAGCCCGGCGGTTGCTCAGGGCTGATCTACCAGCTCTACTTCGACGAACGGCTCCTTGATGGTGACGCCGTGCGCGACTTTGACGGAGTCGAGGTCGTCGTCGACAAGATGAGCGTGCCGTACCTGAGCGGCGCCAGCATCGACTTCGAAGACACCATCTCGAAGCAGGGTTTCACCATCGACAACCCGAACGCCGGAGGCTCCTGCGCCTGCGGCGATTCATTCCACTAAGCCGGTTGTTTCGCCTGATGTCCGCGCCGGGTTCCCTGCCGTCCAAAACGGCACGGGGGCTCGGCGCGGACATGTGGGCGAAACGCCCGGCGGAGCGGTAAGCTCTACACCGAGTAGTAAAACTTTTTTGTGCCCGGAGCGCCTTTCTGGCTGCCCGGACAACAGCAACAAGTAGGAAGGGCCGTCTGTGAGTTCGCAGAACCGAACCGGCAGCCGACGCAAAACGATCACCACGATCTCAAGCTTGGCAATTGCCGGCGCGTTGGTTTTGACCGGATGTTCGCCAGAGGTAGAGAAAGGGTGGATGCCCACTGAACGTGGCACCACCAGCAACACCGACCGCATCATGGACCTCTGGGTCAACTCATGGATTGCTGCGCTCGTGGTGGGCACCATTACGTGGGGCCTCATCATCTGGTGCCTGGTTGCCTACCGCCGCCGCAAGGGAACCGTAGGCTTCCCCCGGCAGACCAGCTTCAACCTCCCCCTCGAGGTCTTCTACCTGACCATCCCGATCTTCATGGTCCTGGTGTTCTTCTACTTCACCGACCGTGACCAGCAGGCCATCGATGACCGCTCCCAGCCGGCTGACGTCGTAGTGGACGTCCGCGGCAAGCAGTGGGCATGGGACTTCAACTACAAGTCCGGCAACGTCATCCAGGAAGACCTCCACGAGGCCGGCGTCCAGGCGCACCTCACGGGCAACACCATCGACAAGGAACAGCTTCCCACCCTGTACCTGCCGGTCAACAAGTCCGTTGACCTTGAGCTCAACTCGCGCGATGTCATCCACTCCTTCTGGGTTCCCGCCTTCCTGCAGAAGCGCGACATGATCCCGGGCAAGACCAACTACATCCGGTTCACCCCCACTAAAGAGGGCACCTACGACGGTAAGTGTGCCGAACTCTGCGGCGAGTACCACTCCGAAATGCTGTTCCGCGTAAAGGTGGTGTCGGAATCTGAATTCCAGGCCCACATGGACCAGCTCAAGGCTGACGGCAATACCGGCCTGCTCGGCGTGGAGTACGACCGCAACCCGAACCTGAACGAAACCAAGTAAGGGGAGCGACGTGGCTACGTACACCCAGTCCGCACCTGCGGGAGTCCTGCCGGCTCCCGTGGTACCCAAATCCAAGGGGCGCATCGTCGTCAACTGGATCACCTCCACCGACCACAAGACCATCGGGTACATGTACCTGATCTCGTCCTTCGTGTTCTTCTGCCTCGGCGGAGTCATGGCGCTGCTGATCCGCGCCGAGCTGTTCGAGCCCGGCATGCAGATCCTGCAGACCAAAGAGCAGTACAACCAGCTGTTCACCATGCACGGCACAGTCATGCTGCTGATGTTCGCCACCCCGCTGTTCGCCGGATTCGCCAACGTCATCATGCCGCTGCAGATCGGCGCCCCTGACGTTGCCTTCCCGCGCCTGAACGCCTTGGCGTTCTGGTTCTTCCTGTTCGGCTCCACCATCGCAGTGTCCGGCTTCATCACCCCGCAGGGTGCTGCGTCCTTCGGCTGGTTCGCCTACGCGCCGCTGTCCAACACCACGTTCACCCCCGGCATCGGCGGTGACCTGTGGGTCTTCGGCCTGGCGCTGTCCGGCTTCGGCACCATCCTTGGCGCCGTCAACTTCATCACCACCATCATCTGCATGCGTGCCCCGGGCATGACCATGTGGCGGATGCCCATCTTCACCTGGAACACCCTGATCACCGCCATCCTGGTGCTCATGGCCTTCCCGCCGCTGGCCGCCGCACTGTTCGCCCTGGGCGCGGACCGCAAGTTCGGTGCGCACATCTTTGACCCCGAGAACGGTGGGGCTGTCCTGTGGCAGCACCTGTTCTGGTTCTTCGGCCACCCCGAGGTGTACATCATCGCGCTGCCGTTCTTCGGCATCGTCTCGGAGATCTTCCCGGTCTTCAGCCGCAAGCCGATCTTCGGCTACAAGGGCCTGGTCTACGCCACGATCGCCATCGCCGCCCTGTCGGTGACGGTGTGGGCGCACCATATGTACGTCACGGGCGCCGTCCTGCTCCCGTTCTTCTCGTTCATGACCATGCTCATCGCGGTGCCCACGGGCGTGAAGTTCTTCAACTGGATCGGCACCATGTGGCGCGGCTCGCTGACGTTCGAGACGCCCATGCTGTGGAGCATCGGCTTCATGATCACGTTCCTCTTCGGCGGCCTGACCGGCATCATCCTGGCGTCCCCGCCGCTGGACTTCCACGTCTCGGACTCCTACTTCGTGGTGGCGCACTTCCACTACGTGGTGTTCGGCACGGTGGTGTTCGCCATGTTCGCCGGGTTCTACTTCTGGTGGCCCAAGTGGACCGGCAAGATGCTCAACGAGCGCCTGGGCAAGATCCACTTCTGGCTCCTGTTCCTCGGCTTCCACGGCACCTTCCTGATCCAGCACTGGCTGGGCGTCGAGGGCATGCCCCGCCGCTACGCCGACTACCTCGTTGAGGACAACTTCACGTGGATGAACCAGTTCTCAACCATTGCATCGTTCGTGCTGGGTGCATCCCTGATCCCGTTCTTCTGGAACGTCTACATCACCTGGCGCAGTGCTGAAAAGGTCCAGGTTGATGATCCGTGGGGCTTTGGTGCTTCGCTGGAGTGGGCCACGTCCTGCCCGCCGCCGCGCCACAACTTCACGTCCCTGCCCCGGATCCGTTCGGAGCGTCCCGCCCTGGACCTGCACCACCCGGAACTCCGCCAGGTCCACACCGTTGAGTCGCCGGCTCCTGCAGCAGGGGTGCTCGGCAACGCCGACCAGAAGGACACCGCACAGTGAAAATTGAATCCTGGATCTTTGGCTCCGGAGTTTTCTTCTTCCTGCCCATCTCGATCATCTATGGCTTCCTGACCAGCTGGGGCGAGTGGGTCGGCATCCTGGGCATCCTCCTCGTCGGCGGCCTCGCTGGCATGATCGGCGCCTACCTCGGCTTTACCGGCCGCCGCGTAGGCCTGCGCCCCGAGGACCGCAGCGATGCTGAAATCCATGAAGGCGCCGGCGAACAGGGGCACTTCAGCCCCTGGAGCTGGTGGCCCCTGGTTCTGGGCATCGCCTGCGCCACCGGTTTCGCGGGCCTGGCACTTGGCCCCTGGATCATCGCGATCGCTGGCGGCATCGCCGTCGTGGCCCTCGTAGGCTGGGTCTACGAATACAGCCGCGGAGACCACGCGCACTAAACAAGCAACGGAATAACGACTTCGGGCCCCACCTTTCGGTGGGGCCCGACGTCGTTATCCATGTCCTAAAGCGCCTCAGGCGCTTCCCTGGGACTCCAACAGCGACCGCAGCTCCCGCAGGGCTTCCTCGGCTTTCTGCCGGCTCAGATCGCTGTCCAGCATAGTCTCGCTGACCGCGAGTTCAACCTCGCAGCCCTGCGGAAAGTCAGCAGTCATCACCTGAAGCAGGGACCGCGCATCCACCTCGCCGGCGCCCGCCTTGCTGATAGTGACCGGCAGCCCAGTGTCGGTCACCGCACGGACGAATACCGCGGCGGAACGTGCATGCAGGCCCACAGGCGCAGCCACCACGGCCTTCTGTATTGGCAAAGCGACTCCTACGTCAAACGACGGCCCCATCCGTCTGTCGGCAAAATTTCCTGACCAAATATATCCGGCGCCCGGCGCGGTGCGCGACCGGGAGAGCAAAGTGGTACAGCAGGTGGTCTAGCCCGTCCTAAAATTGACTGCAAACCCAACGGCAGGAGACAGAACATGGCAGCTGGCGCCACGGCGATAGCGGGGGAGATTGACCGCACCAGCGGAACCGCCATCTACATTCAACTTCGCGAGATCCTGCGAACCTATATCGCGCAGTCCTGCCCGCCGGGCTCGGCACTTCCATCCGAACGCGACCTTGCCGAACGCTTTGGACTGGCGCGGATGACCGTACGCCAGGCCATTGACGCCCTGGTGGGGGAGGAGGTCATCGAGCGTGTGGTCGGCCTGGGCACATTCGTCCGCCGGCCGAAACTGGACCTGCAGGTGAAGCTCACGTCCTATAGCGAAGAGATGCAGCGGCGCGGCATGGTTCCGGCGGCCAAGGTGCTGAGTTTCGAGCAGATTGGCGCCAGCGCCTTCCTTGCACGCGAGCTGCAGCTTGATGAAGGCACTCCGCTGGTCCGGTTCCGCCGGCTCCTCCTGGCTGACGGGGAGCCCATGAGCGTGGACGAGAACTTCATCCCGGCGCACCGGGTCCCCGGCCTGCTCGACGGCGAGCCGCCGACCTCGCTGTATAACGTCCTCAGCGAGCAGTTTGGCCTGGTCATGGAGTGGGGGGAGGACATGATCGAGGCCACGGCAGCGTCGCCCTCCACGGCCAGGCTGCTGAACGTTGAGGTGGGGGCGCCCCTGTTGAAGATCCAGCGCCATGCGTTCGTGGCACGGGCCATGGTGGACTACTCGGTCTCGTACTACCGGGCGGACCGCTACAAGCTCTGGGTGCCTCTCCAGCGCCCCGGGGCACGGAGGGCGCGCAACCACTAGGTACGCCCGGATTTGGGGCTGGTGAATCCGGCTGGCGCCACTGCAGCGGCGTGTTAAACAGGAAAGGCCCGATCCATAATGTGAACTGCTCCCCGAAAGTTGGACTGAGAAATCAGTTCTGGCTTTCGGGGAGCAGTTTTATGCATGGAAGAAGTTCGTTGTCCGAGGAGCAGCGCGAGGCCGCGGTAGCGTTGTTTGAAACGGGTTGGGGTGCTTGGGCGGTAGCGACCCGACTCGGAGTAGGTAGAGGTGCCATCAAACGGTTGTATGGTCGATGGCGGATACGCGGAGGTACGACGCTGGTGGCGAAGCCAACCAGACCGGTGTTCTCGTTTGAGTTCAAACTTGATGCTGTGCAGCGATACCGCGCGGGTCAGCCCAAAGTTGCCCTGGCGAAGGAGCTTGGACTCTCCTCTCCACTGATGCTCGAGAAGTGGGCGCGTCAGTACCGGACCGAAGGCGAGGACGGGCTGCGCCCCAAGCCGAAAGGCCGGCCGAAGACGAAGCCCGGGACAGCAAGGAACCCTGAGTCTGAGGTAGAAAGACTGCGCCGTGAGAACGAGCGCCTGCGCGCAGAGGTGGCGTTCCTGGGAAAAGTGCAGGCCTTGAGGGACGAGGAACAGCGCTAAAGGTCCGCGCCGTCATCGCTCTCAAGGCCGAGCACCGGTTGGAAGTTCTCCTGAGCGTGGCCGGGCTACCCCGGTCCACGTTCTTCTACCACCAGGCCCGACTTAATGGCCCCGATCCGCGGGCCTCCCTGAAGGCAGCTGTCACTGAGATTTTCACGAAGAACCACGCCCGCTACGGGCACCGCCGGATCCATATCGAACTGCTCAAGCAAGGGTGGACGGTCGCCAAGAAGACCGTGCTGAAGCTGATGCGTTCCCTGCGGCTGGTCTGCAAGGTCCGAAGCAGGAAGCGGTACAACTCCTACCAGGGCGAGCAGGGCATCGTGGCCCCGAACCTGCTGAAACGCGAGTTCGAAGCGGATGCCCCAAACCAGAAGTGGGTGACCGATGTGACCGAGTTCAGCGTGGGTGACCGGAAGCTCTACCTCTCACCGATCATGGACCTCTTTGACCGGCAGATCATCTCCTACGCGATTGGCGCCTCGCCCAATCTGGAGCTGGCCAACGCCTCGTTGCGCGACGCCCTGGCCACACTGGAGGACGGGCAAAAAACACTCGTGCACTCCGACCAGGGATTCCAGTATCAGCACAACTCCTGGCGCACGCTCCTGAAGAACGCCGGCGCCGTGCAATCGATGTCCCGCAAAGCCAACTGCTACGACAACGCCGTCATGGAGAACTTCTTCGGCCACCTCAAGGAAGAGCTCTTTCACCGAGTCCGGTTCCTCACCACCGACGCACTGGCATCAGCGCTGGACGACTACATCCGCTGGTACAACACCGAAAGAATTTCCACCAAGCTCAAGGGCTTGAGCCCGGTACAGTACCGGGCTCAGATGCTTGCGGCATAGGACCCTCTTACCCAACCTGTCATCGGCACGCGTCGCCGCGTCGCGTCTCCGACCTCGCAGCAGCCGGCAAATTGATAGCAGTTTATTCTCTTCCGTGGTGTTCTTGTAGCAGTTCAATAGCTCGACGGGGGAAGCTATGCGGTCACTTCAGGTCACGGCAGCAGCGGCGCTGGTTGTTCTAGTAGCAGTCAACGGCTGCACGAACACGCAGCCAGCCACCGCCCCAGATACGTCCATTCCACGGCTGCAGCTTGCCCCTAATTTGACCTGTGAAGATGCATGGGAAGGCAGTGCTCCTCCCGCACCCGAAGCTCCCGCTGCCGAAGGCGTTTCATCGCTTTCCTGGGCGGGTAGCCCTGCAAACTATTCCTGGCCCGTCCGCGACGAAATGAACGGGTACCCCTACACGGGCAACGGAGGCAAGCAATACGGGGCATGGAAGACGCCGATAACTGTGGCAGCGGGATCTGGGGAACGGACCATCACTATCGACGCCCCGTCAGACGCTTCCCTCATTGTCGCCTCCGCATCAGAGTGGGAAACCAGCGAAGCAATCCGCCACGGAGACCCCGACTTACCCAGTTCTTACACGGTCACCTCGTGTGAGGATCGACCTGCCCAGTTCCCGGGGATGACGTTGGTCCAGGGGCCAGCCTGTGTAGTTATCAGAGTGACGGAGAAAGCGACCGCCAAATCCTCCACCGTTTCAGTGCCCATGTATGGAGGCACTTGCCCATAACCTGGTCGTCCGCGGGAGCCATGCCCGCACCGGACTCCCTCACCGGGATAGCTGCGGCCGAAAGGAACTGTTCCGGGCGGCAGAAGCCCACTGCTTCTGTTGGAGGCCTCTTGCCCCGGTCTGTGAGTCTTGACAGCCGCGGGCCATCAGGCATCATCGGTGGTGTGCCGCTGAACGAAATAGGGGCCGCGCTGATGACAGAACTAGGAGCTAAACAATGGGGACGATGATCGGCGCAGTGCACTCTATGGGGGGCGAGCCGCCTCGGCTCGAACGGGTGCTACTGCCCGTGCGGCATGAGTTCGAGGTGACGGTCCCGGACGGCACAGTGGTCCGAGGCTATGTGACCAGCTACGAGGTATGGGATTCGTTTGTGCGGGTGAACGTGACTTTCATTGATCGGCCGCTGCGGAGCGGGCACGACGACGCGCTCGTTCTACGGCTCTCCGACGGCACGTTCGCGAAGATGGTTCACGGGAATGGCGGCGGGAGCGACCGCTTCAGCGTCATGGCAAGCGCGTTCGCCCGCCCGCTCGTCGCCCAGACTGCGACGCTCGGGCTCGGACGGGACCTGCGGAGACGCCCCACGCCTCGCATTGTCCAGAACCCGGGCGGCGCGATGTTGCCTGCCCGGGATCCGAACGAGGAGATGGTTTTCACACAGATCATGGATCTCCCGCTCCCGTAGCGGATCCTTAATCGAACACTCACTTCAGCGGCCATAGAACTGCCAGCAACGAAGAGGTCCCCGTCCCAAATGGGACGGGGACCTCTTCGAAAAACCGATCGCTGGCCGCTAAAGTGGAACTCGCACATTTACGAGTCCAACTTTTGGGTACCAGTTCAATGGATCGGGCCTTTCCTGTGTGCGTCAGGAGCTAGTGTGTCAGGCTCTTGCTTCCCTCTGCGGCTTCAACAGCTTCGTGGCCGTGGCCATGGGCCGCCTCCAGCTCAGCAGGCGTTGCAGGGGCAACGCGGTCTTCGAAGAACCAGCGCGAGAGGAACGCACGGCGCTTTTCCTTGCTGGTGACTACGCCGTGTTCGTTGGGAATGGCCGGAATAACCTGGGGCGATTCGAAACCAACCAGCTTGTAGCGCTTGTACTCATCCAGCGGGGCGTGGACCTCGATGAACTCACCGTGCGGGAGCCGGACGATGCGGCCCGTCTCCCGGCCGTGGAGGGCGATCTCGCGGTCCTTGCGCTGCAGTGCGAGTGCGACGCGCTTGGCGACGATGAAGCCGATGATGGGGCCGATGAAGAACAGTGCGCGGAGCCAGTAGGTGACATCGTTCAGCGACACGTGGAAGTGGGTGGCGATGAGGTCGGAACCTGCAGCCGCCCACATGACGCAGTACCAGATGAAACCTGCTACGCCGATGGCCGTACGGGTCGGGGCGTTGCGCGGACGGTCCAGTACGTGGTGTTCACGGTCGTCCTTGGTGATCCACCGTTCGATCCACGGGTAGGTGAACATCACCGTAAACAGGATGCCGGCCGGCACCAGGGCGGGCAGGAGAACGTTGAACGTGAACACGTGGCCGAACCAGACCTGTTCGACGTGCCAGCCGTACGGGTTACCCGGCATCAGGCGGAGGGCGCCGTCAACGAAGCCGATGTACCAGTCAGGCTGGGTACCTGCCGACACCGGTGAGGGGTCGTAGGGGCCGTAGTTCCAGATCGGGTTGATGGTGAAGAACGCCGCCATCAGGGCGATCACACCGAAGACGATGAAGAAGAATCCACCGGCCTTGGCTGCGTACACAGGGCCGAGCGGGTAGCCGACAACGTTGTTGTCGTTGCGGCCCGGGCCGGGGTACTGCGTGTGCTTGTGGACGACGACCATGAACAGGTGCAGGACGATCATCAGCAGGATCAGCGCCGGCACCAGCAGGATGTGCAGCATGTACAGGCGGCTGATGATGGCCGTTCCCGGGAACTCCCCGCCGAACAGGAAGAACGAGATGTAGGTTCCGATAACCGGGATCGACTTGATAACACCGTCGATGATTCGCAGGCCGTTACCGGACAGCAGGTCATCGGGGAGGGAGTAGCCAGTGAATCCAGCCGCCATGGCCAGGATCAGCAGGACACTGCCCACAACCCAGTTCATTTCACGCGGGCGCCGGAATGCGCCGGTGAAGAAGACCCTGAGCATGTGGACCGCGATGGACGCCACGAACAGCAGGGCGGCCCAGTGGTGAACCTGGCGCATGAAGAGGCCGCCACGGATGTCGAAGGAGATGTTCAGCGACGAGCTGTACGCCACCGACATTTCCACTCCCTTGAGGGGAACGTAGCCGCCGTCATAGTGCGTTTCCGCCATGGACGGATCGAAAAAGAACGTCAGGAAGGTGCCCGACAGCAACAGGATGACGAAGGAGTACAGGGCCACTTCGCCGAACATGAATGACCAGTGGTCGGGGAAGACCTTACGGCCGAATTCGCGGAGGATTCCGGAGCCGCCGACACGCGAATCAACAAAGTCGGTAAACCGGCCTGTCTTGGTTTTGGCGACGAAGGCGGGTTCAGCTGTTGATGTTGCGCTCATGCTCATCACGCTCCCAGTAACTTGGTCCTACGGGTTCATGGAAGTCGCTGGTAGCGACGAGGTACCCCTCGTCATCAACTGCGATGGGCAGCTGGGGGAGAGGACGGCTGGCGGGGCCGAAGATCACCTTGCACTCCTGCGTGAGGTCAAAGGTGGACTGGTGGCACGGGCACAGCAGGTGGTGCGTCTGCTGCTCGTACAGAGCAACGGGGCAACCAACGTGGGTGCAGATCTTTGAGTAGGCAACGATGCCGTTGTAACCCCAGTTTTCGCGGCCCTTGGAAGGGTTCAGGGAAGCAGGATCGAGGCGCATGAGGAGCACAACGGCTTTTGCCTTCTCGTTGAGCTTGCCCTCCTGCAACTCGTTCAGACCCTCGGGGATCACGTGGAAAGCGGAACCGATGGTAACGTCCGCGGCTTTGATGGGAGTTCCATCGGGGTCGCGGGTGAGGCGCTTCAGCTTTCCGTCCTGGGGTGCCCACATGGTGTGGGCGAGCTTGTCGTCAGGCCGGGGTCCCAGGTCACCGAAGATGGCGACAGCGGGAAGCGGAGCCAGCGCAACGGCACCCAGGAGGGTGTTGCGGATCAGCGGACGGCGCTTGATGCCGGTCTCTTCCACGATGTCGTCAACGATGCGGACCGCAGCCTGGCGGTCTTCCTCGTAACGGATCGCATGGCGTTCCTCGGAGACCTCGTGATCGGGCATAAGGGCCTTGGCCCAGTGCACGATGCCGGTACCGATACCCAGCATGGCGAAGGCAGTGCCTACGCCGAGCAGGGCATTCTGGAGCCGGATAGTGGCAATGCTGGAATCGTTGCCCAGATCGATGGCGAAGTACGCCACCAGGAAGATCAGGGTTCCAACAACAGAAATGCCAAACAGTAAGGCGACCTGCCGTTCTGCCCGCTTTGCGGCCTTCGGGTCCGTGTCAGCCAGGCGCAAACGATGCGGGGGAATTCCAGGATCCTGGAACCTCTCCACCTCATTCTGACCAGCCGTAGCTACGGTGCCCGAGTGGTTCGGACTGCCGTCACTATGGTTGCCCATAATTCGCCTCATCCTTCTCTCGTCCCGGCTGTTGCCGGGTTAGTTTCTAATATCAAGCTGCTGACTGGGCAGCAGAAGTTTGTTCTTCCTGCCGAACGTCAGGACGTCCTGGAGGTCAGCCAAATGGTGAAGGCGATGATGACGCCGAGGCCGGCAACCCAGACGAACAGGCCTTCGGCGACCGGGCCGAGGGAGCCCAGGTTCGCACCGCCCGGCGAGCCGGTGGTCTCGATCTGCTTCAGGAAGGTGATGATGTCCTTCTTGCCTTCGGGCGTGATGTTGGCGTCGTTGAACACCGGCATGTTCTGCGGGCCCGTGGCCATGGCCTCGTAGATGTGCTTGCCGCTGACATCCGCCAGGGCGGGAGCAAACTTACCCTGGGTCAGGGCACCGCCCGCGGCGGCAGCGTTGTGGCACATGGCACAGTTGGTACGGAAGAGCTCGCCACCGGCGGCTGCATCGCCGCCACCGTTTGTCAGGTCCTCCGAAGGAATTGCCGGGCCGGCTCCCAGGGAAGCAACATAGGCTGAAAGCTGGTGGATCTGCTGGTCGTTGAACTGGACCGGCTTCTTCATGGCCTGGGGGCCGTTCATCTGCATGGGCATGCGGCCGGTACCGACCTGGAAGTCAACAGCTGCGGCACCGACACCCACCAGCGAGGGGCCGTCCTTGGATCCACTGGCACCCATGCCGTGGCAGGTGGCGCAGTTGGCGGCGAAGAGCTTGCCGCCTTCCTCCGTGTCGCTTGCGCTTGCGGTGGTGGTGCTCGCCTTGGCCTCATTCATCGAGGTCGCTACGGCGTACAGCCCACCCGTAATCAGGAGCCCCATCAGGAGCAGCGCGATTGCTGCAAGTGGGTGACGCCGCTTTTGGGAGAGTGCCTTCACGTGGTGGTTCCTTTATTCGATCCTGCGCCGGCTCCGGGAGCCGCTACCTGAAATTCTGCCTCTTGTAGAAAAAGAATCAAAGCTGGCTACTTGAGTACGTAGATGACCAGGAAGAGGCCGATCCACACGACGTCCACGAAGTGCCAGTAGTAAGAGGTGACGATTGCGGACGTTGCTTCGAAATGTCCGAACTTCTTCGCAGCGAAGGACCGGCCCATGATGAGCAGGAAGGCAATCAGGCCGCCGATGACGTGGAGGCCGTGGAAGCCGGTGGTCATGTAGAACGCTGAGCCGTAGGCGTTGGAGGAGAGCGAGACGTGCTCGGAGACCAGCATGGCGTATTCGGTGGTCTGGCCGGCGACGAAGAACGCGCCCATGAGGAACGTCAGGGTGAACCATTCGTTCATTCCCCAGCGGGCGAACTGCAGTGCACCTCCGGCACGCCGGGGCTGCAGCCGCTCTGCGGCGAAGACGCCCATCTGGCAAGTAAAGGAACTGGCAACGAGGACGATCGTGTTGACGAGCGCAAAGGGGAAGTTGAGCTTGGCTGTCTCTTCCGCCCACATCTGACCACTCGTGGAGCGCAGTGTGAAGTACATGGCGAAGAGACCGGCGAAGAACATCAACTCGCTGGACAGCCACACAACGGTTCCGACAGAAACCATATTGGGGCGGTTCAGCGTGGGGTGCGCCGGGGTACTGGGGGCATGGGTCGCAGATGTCACATAGACATTATGTCTGTAAAAGTCCGTGCTGCCCAACGCAAACCGCCTTTTCGGAGCACTTTTTCTACAAACGCGCGAAATTGCCGGGAAAAGTTCCCGGCACCGTTCACATTGGTCAGCGCCTGCCATCGCTCGATAGCATCAGCAGGTGACTTCACTGGCATCCGCAGCGTCCGGCAACACCTGGCCCCGCCTGATCTCCGCACTGATCAAGGGGTCCGACCTCTCGGCGGAGAACACCTCCTGGGCCATGGACACCATCATGTCCGGCGAGGCCACGCCTGCCCAGATTGCCGGATTCCTGGTGGCCCTGAGCGCCAAGGGTGAGACGGTGGACGAGCTTTCCGGCCTGGTCGAAGCGATGCTTTCCCACGCCAACCCGGTGGAAATTTCCGGCGAAAAGCTCGACATCGTCGGGACCGGTGGTGACCAACTTAACACCGTCAACATCTCCACCATGGCCGCCCTCGTCGCTGCCGGCGCCGGTGCGAAGGTGGTGAAGCATGGCAACCGGGCCGCGTCGTCGTCGTCCGGGTCTGCTGACGTGCTTGAAGCGCTCGGCGTCCGTCTTGACCTGTCCATTGCCCGGGTGGCCCGGAACGCGGAAGAGGCTGGAATCACGTTCTGTTTTGCTCAGGTGTTCCACCCCTCCTTCCGCCATACCGCCGTACCCCGCCGCGAGCTGGCGATACCAACGGCATTCAACTTCCTGGGGCCGCTGACAAACCCGGCCAACGTGCAGGCTTCGGCTGTCGGCGTCGCCAACGAGCGGATGGCACCCCTCGTGGCGGGCGTCCTGGCCCGGAGGGGGAGCAGGGGCTTGGTTTTCCGTGGGAATGACGGGCTGGATGAACTGACCACCACCGGCCCTTCCACGGTCTGGGAGATCCGGAATGGCGCCGTGACCGAACTCCGTTTCTCGCCGGACGACCTCGGCATCAGCCTGGCTACCGTGGAACAGCTCCGGGGCGGCGACGCAGCTGCCAACGCGGGAGTCGTGCGTGACGTGCTTGCGGGCAAGGAGGGTCCTGCCAGGGACGCGGTCCTGGTCAATGCCGCGGCCGGCCTGGTTGCGTTCGACCTGGCCGCGGAGGGCCCATTCCTGGGCCGGATGCAGAAGGCATTTGCCCGTGCAGCACAGTCAATTGATTCCGGTGCCGCCGCCGCCGTGCTGGACCGCTGGGTGTCCCTGTCCCGCGCTTAGTTCGGCAAGAGCCGCGGTCAGGGCCTACTGCTCGAAGCCCAAGGAAAAGGCGGCGTCCAGGTCGTGCTGGGAGTAGGCACGGAACGCGATATGGGTGGTGGTGTGGACCACGGCGGGAACCTTTGAGAGCCGGTCGGCGATGACGTCCGCCAGATCCTCGTGCCGGTGTACGCGCGCGACGGCGATCAGGTCCCATTCCCCGGTAACCGAGTAGACCTCGCTGATGCCTTCGATGGCGGAGATCTCCTCCGCCGTCTCGGGAATGCGGGCGGCGTCAGTCTTGATCAGAACAAATGCGGTAACCACGTTTGCACCCCTTCAATCAGTTCCGCCGCAGCAGGGCCCGGCAGGTTTCTTCTCTGCTGCCAGCCTATTACACGGCCGGCGTTTCCCCGGCTGCCGCCGCTTATCTGCCGCGCAGCTTTGCAGCCGCGGTGATCAGCAGGCGGTATCCCACCAGGAAGACGGCAAGGGCCAGCGTGGCCACGATGACGAAGGGAATCACCACCGTCTGCGCTGTCAGGGCCCTCAGGATCATTCCTCCCACCAGGCTGCCCAACCAAACTGGAACGCCCGCCCGCAGGACGGATAAGGGGCTCCGCCATACCCTGGCGATTACCCATCCCGCGGCTGCGCCGGCGAGGAAGGGCCACGCGGTGAGGAGGACCCCCAGGACGGGCTGCTCGCGGTGGTGCGCGTCCCGGCCTATCGCGGCGAACGCGAGAATCAACACGATGTCAGCTGCTGCCGCCGCCAGGACTACTTTTGCGGAAGCTGTCTTTGCCGGCTTCGTTTTCAACGAACTCATGGATTCGAGCTTAGCCGCCCCTCCTGGGAGTATTCCCGCCCCCGTAGCGGAGGTCACTTGGCAGCGGCTTTCTGTCCGTAGCCCGTGTCGCAGGTGCCGTCGTGGATGACGCCGTGGCCGGAAGCCACCTGGTAGTTGTCCTTCGGGTTGAAGATGGCCGTACTGACCCCCGTGGCCTTTCGCGCACAGTTGCGCACAAAGGACTGGGCCTCACCCTTGCCGCCGATCCACATGTCGATCCAGAGCGTCGCTTCCCCGTATTTTTCGGCACCTGTGTGGCAGGGGCCTTCCTCCGGTTTGGGTCCGTCGCCACACGTGTCCTCCACGATGAAGTAGCGGCGGACGTCCGGCAGGTAAATCCGGGTGCCGGAAGGAATGTCCAGGACATCCTGGCCGGTCTTCCGGGAATGCCCGACGGCGATGGTCACCGGATCGGCGTACGTCCCGGTTCCCCCGGCTGCTTTGTGCAGCACAGGATGGCTGATCACCGTGGACCCGGGAGGTGTGTTGTCAAACCAGGTGTAGGCGGTGACGAAGACGTCCGTCCTGATTGACTCATCCCCGCCATGGGAAGGGTTGTCCGTGCAGGCGTTGGCCGCGAGCGCAATGCAGCAGGCAGTTGCCGCGGCCAGTGGAAGCCTTCCCACCCGCCCGTTGCCTTTACCCCTTGAAACCTGGTTTCCAGAGTTGTTCCCCGTCCGCGGCATCATGATCAACTGCTGCCCGTGAAGCCATTGCTGAGGATCCTGGCGAAGTCGCCGGCGTCCTGGTCGATGCCGCTGCAGGAGCTGGACGGCCGCTGCTCGTCCTCCACCCCTGCATTACAGGTCGCGTCCCTGGTGAGGGACCAAAAGGAAATGCGGCCCAGGTTCCGGTCGCGGGCGAAGCTGTTCATTCCGGCGGCATCCTGCGGTGTGAACACATTGGCCTCGGTATCGTTCTCTCCAATCATGGGAGTGAGCCCGATGTTCCTCCACATCTTCCCGCCTTCCTTGGGCATGCCGGCCGTGGAGTACAACTGCTCCAGGTCCCGATAGGTAGCCTCCGCGGCAAGCTCCGAGGCCGAGAGGATGCTTTCGCCATTCCGGAGCTGACCGAAATTCATTGTCATGATGTTGACCCCTGCCAAATCAACTCCGGCGGTAAGCATTGCCTCCACGCTGTTCTTTCCGGCGCTGTCTAGTCCGTCCCTTGTGACAGGCAACGTGAGCCAGACCCGAAGGGGACGTCCCGGTGGCCTTTCCGCCTGGAGCTTGGCGAAAGCCTGTGCCCTGAGCCTGGCCGCTCCGGACCCGGCCGCCTGTCCCTCCACGTCCAAATCCACAACGTCCAGTGCGTACCGGGCGATAACACTTTGATAGGCATCTGCAAGAGCACCGATGTCCTGGCACCCAGCGGCCAATTCCTGCCCGGCCTGACCACCGAAGGAGACGGCGATGTCGTTGCCTTCGGCACGGAAATTCCGGATTTTGGCGTCGAGCTGCAACTTTGTCCCGGCCTCCTCCAAGCCCAGGGTTCCACCCCAGGACGGAGTGCACGGCCTTCCCGGGTCCGCAGTGATAAAAGAAAGAACAGTCGTGGTCCTTCCCTCAGCGGCATTCCGCAGTTCGGGACCTTGGGGGAGTGTGACGTCGAGGTATCCTCCGAACCATCCAGGGTTGGGCTTTTCCGGGGCAATTCCGCTGCCGGGCCCTGTACCGTCCGTCGGTCCACCGCTGCAGCCGGCGAAGGCCAAGGTGGCGCAAAGAAGGACCGGGGTCCAGAAACCGGCGTCTCGGAAGTTTTTCATCCGCTTCCCCAGGCGGAGGTCTGAGGCAGAGGCCGGCGGTCTGCCGGGGCGGACGGCAGCGCTGCGCTGTTGGTCCGCTGGGGCTTGTACCAGCCAACGGCGGATCCCCTCAGTGCACGGATGGCTGAGCCGAAGATGACGTAGGCACGCAGGGGTTCGTAGATGATCCGGTAGAAGGGCACGATGAACAGATGCAGTGGACTTTCGTGGACCATCAGGACGGCCACTATGGAGACGACCATATGCGTCGCGGTCACGAAGCCGGCGAACAGGGCGATGGCCTGCCATTCACCCCGTGCGAGGCTTAGGACCGCCACGGCAACAGCCAGGGGCATGAAGACCAGCGGGACCAGGACCGAGATCAACGCGTAGGGCATGGTCAGCATGCCCAGTGCGCCGAACTTGGGGTTGAACAACATGGAGCGGTGCTTGTAGAGCGTCTGGATGTTGCCGTAAGTCCATCTCAGGCGCTGCTTGAACAAGCCCCGGCGCGTGAGCGGAGCCTCGGTCCAAGCCACTGCTTCGTTCTCCTGGACGATGCTGTAGCCCAGTTTCTGCAGGGAGAGCGTGAGATCAGCGTCTTCTGCGAGGGTTGTGGCCGGGTAACCTCCTGCTTTGACCAATGCCTCCTTGCGCCATCCCGCGCAGGCGCCCGGGACAATGGAGATGGCTCCCAGGAGACCCTCTGCCATTCGGGTAACGCAGATGCCCGACAGGTATTCCAGGCTTTGCCAGCAGGCGACGAGGTTTCGCCGGTTTCCCACCTTCACGTGCCCGGCGACTGCGCCTACTTCCTTTTCCCCCGGAGGAACCATGAAATGGCGGGCGAGCATCCTGATGGTTTGGGGTTCGAACAGGGTGTCACCGTCCAGGGTCACGATGACTTGCCCATCCGACTCGGAAATGCCGTAATTGCTTGCCGCGGGCTTGCCGCTGTTGGGCTGGCTGAAAACGCGCAGCTGCGGCCAGCTGTGGGCGTAATTGGTCAGGACGGCGAGTGTGCCATCCGTGGACCCGTCATTGACCGCAACCACTTCGAAGCGCGGATAATCGCTGGCCCTGAGGGCGTCGAGTGTTTTGGTGACCACGGGCTCCTCGTTGAAGACCGGCAGGATCACGCTGACGAACGGCCAGTCCTTGGCGTGGGGAAGGTTCCACTTCCGTCTCTTCTGCCGCGCATTGCTGACGAGGGCAAGGACAACGAACAGGAAGGTGAGGATGGTCAGAGAGCCGACCCCGAACCAGAACAGCCAGTTCATCACCACGTTGGGAGTAACCAGATATGCGGTGAGGGCTCCAAGCGTCAGGTTGTCCTGAAGGCCTGCAGTGACGCTGCGCTGGGGGACGAATCCGGCCGGCAGCATGGGCTCCAGGGTGGTGAATCGATAGCCCTGGGCTTTTGCTTCAGGGATGAATTTTTTCAGCATCTCGATGGTCGCCGTCCTGTCCCCACCACCGTCGTGCACCAGCATGACGTGGCCCAGGCCGTCCAGGTCCGGGGGAGGGACCGGGGTACCCGGCGTGTACTCCCAGTCCCTGGTATCCAGGTCCATATTCACGTGAAGGTAGCCCAGCTGCTGTGCCTGGAGCAGGGCAAGGGTGTTGTTTTCCGGATTACCCGTTGGAATCCGGAACAGCCGTGAGGCGTAGTTGTCCGCGGCCCGCAGCACCCGGTCCTCTCCGATGATTTCCTGCCTGTTGTAGGCATCATCGTGTGCCCAAAAGTCGATGTGGCTCATGGTGTGGTTCCCTACCATGTGGCCTTCGCGGACCATCCGGCGGAAGATATCCGGGTTTTCCACGACGTTTTCACCTACCGCGAAAAAGGTGGCAGGGACTCCTTCGCGTGACAGAAGGTCCAGGATTTGGGGCGTAAAGCGCGGGTCGGGCCCGTCATCGAAGGTCAGCATCAGGGTATGGTCCGGCGGGAGGCCGTACGCCTCCACCACGTACGGTTTGTCACCTATGGCGGCGGCTTCCTCCGCTGTTGCCTCCCGCCAGACCTGGTTGCTGAAGGGGTCCTTCAGCAAATCGATGCCGTCCCGTCTTTCCACCAGGTCTATCCGGTGGAAAATTTCGTTGCCCTGCTCGTATCCGACGCGGGGAATGTCCTTCACGTCCTCCTCCGCAAGCAGCTGGCGGGGATAATCGGGGGACTGGTTCAACGGGCCCTGCTGCAGGGGCGCGGTAGCGGCGGGCAGCACCGCGCCGAGCACCAGGATGGTGGTCAGCCCCGCTGCCAGCAGGACGTTTAAAAGGCGCGGCCAGCGGGTTCCGCTGGCGTCGAAGAACACAGGTGGCTGGACGGCTGGTAAGTGGGGGGAGAGGTTTGTCATCGGAGCCCCCTGCCTGGAACCTGCAAAGCGTCGTCGATTGCGCCCGAAAGGGGCTGGTCGACTGCTCCTCGAGCTGCTGCAAGGATCCGGTGGTCTGCGCCTGCCGTTGGGCAGGCCAAACCGGCTTTGACCAGCGACAACAGCCGAATGGACCGTCGTCCTGGCTATGAGGATAGGTTTGGCGTTCCGGCGCAAACACGCGTAAGGGGTACCTGAATGATTTATTAGGTGTTACCTACCTACGGCAGGGGAGGCACCCCCTGGTCCCCGGCCGGAAAGGCCTGGGGGAGTCAAGACAGGCCCTGCCGCGCCGTTGTCTGCTGCGGCGCACACCGGCGCACAAGCCAGCTCGCCTCCCAACGGAGGTGGTATCCGCCGTCTCCGTCCCATTCAACGAGCACGTCGGTTACGGTGTAGGCGACGGCAGTTGCCGCGAGGGACCGGACCCTGACGGGCGCGGGGCGCAGAAGGATGATGGGCCTTCCTGGTGCCTGTTGCAGCGCATCCTCGCGCATCCGGGAACGGCATCCTGGGCAGGTGCCGGCGGAATGGGTGCATGCCTGCGGGCGGAGGAGTTCCTGCATGGGACGTCCTTGGGAATGAAAGGAGTACCGGGGCGCCGTCGCCGTCTGCATGAACAAGAAAAAGGTCCGGGGACCTCTTCACCGCGCCCGCGGCTGGCCCGGCCGGCCTGCCGCCATGTCCAAAAGGTTAGGACGCCCGGCTGCTGCGCGCATGGGTGGGAGCTACCCAACTTCCATGCCGGACTCCCCGTTTCTGCCCGCGTAGGGGATTGGGGTGCAGTAGGGTCACAGCAGGAATCAAGGTCAGCCCAGCCCTACTGGAGACATAGTGAACAAAGCCTTGTGGATTTGCAGCCTGGTTGGCGCCGCCTTGGGGATAAGCCTGGGGCTGGCCTTATTTCAGTCGCCGTTCTGGGGCTTTGCACTGGGGCTCGGACTCGGAGCCGTGGTGGGCGCCTCGATACAACGGCGTCACTGACCAGCCCGGCACAGCCTCATCAGCATTACTTGACATAATGTAGATTATCGGCGCTTTGGTGAGGGATCCGGACGGGGTTCCACAGCAAGCAACACTGGCCGCAATTCCAGCAATGAAAGCGCTGGTCAGGACGCAGAGCCATTGTCTTTATCAGGGCACCCGTCAAGAATGAATCAATGACGGTCTACGTGCGTTCACTTGAAACTGCAGTTCCGACGACAAAGCTGATCCAGTCCGAAGCCCGCGATGTGTTTGCGGCCCAGCCAGGCTTGTCCCGTTTGGGTTCGCGGTTGGTCAACACCTGCTTTGACGGTGCAGCCATCGAGACGAGGTTCACCGCCGTCGAGGAACTGACTACCACGGGCCGCTCCGAAAACCCCCAGTTCTATGACCAGGAAACCGGCCTGCTGCTGAACCCCAGCACCAAGGTCCGCAACGACATTTTCGCCCGCGAAGCCACAAAACTGTTCGTGGAGGCTTCCCGCGCTGCCCTGGAAGCCGCCCCTGAGATCGATTTACTTGACATAACTCACCTTGTAACCGTTTCCTGCACCGGCTTCTTCAACCCCGGACCCGACTATAAGGTTGTCCGCGAACTTGGCCTCAGCCCTGCTGTCCAGCGCTACCACCTGGGTTTCATGGGCTGTTACGCGGCTTTCCCCGCGCTCCGCGCCGCAAAGCTGTTCTGTGAGGCGGATCCCAATGCCGTCGTCCTGGTTGTCTGCGCTGAACTGTGCTCCCTGCACGTGCGCACCTCCAACAACCCGGACACCATCATGGGCTCCGCCCTGTTCGCTGATGGTGCGGCAGCCGCCGTCGTCACGGCCCGGCCAGGCGCCGAGGACACCGCACTGCTGAAGCTGGACCACTTCGAGACTGTCCTGACGCCGGTCGGCGAGGACTCCATGGCCTGGAACATCGGCGACAACGGCTTCGAGATGGTGCTTGGCAACTACGTGCCGCACATCATTGACGACCACATCGTGGATGCGCTGCAACCGCTTCTGGCCAGGGAACCGGAGCTGGCGGCACTCCCCTACACCGCCATCCCCCACTGGGCCATCCACCCCGGCGGACGCAGCATCCTGGATAAGGTGCAGTCCCGGCTCGGCCTCAGCCACACGCAACTGGTGCCCGCCCGGGAGACCCTGCGAAATTTCGGAAACATGAGCAGCGCCACCGTGCTCTTCGTCCTCAAACACATCCTGGAACAGCCCCTCCAGGAAGGGGATGAACGGATCTGTTCCATGGCCTTTGGCCCGGGCCTGACCGTGGAAACGGGCCTGTTCACAAAGCTGCGGCAGCTGACCGGCGGGTCGGCAAACCCTGCCCGGATGGACGCTGCCGGGGAAGAAGCCCTGCTCCAGGACAACCGGGCAACGGAGGCCACGCTTGCCTGACCGGGCCTCCACAACAATGGACATCCTGCTTAGCCGGCGCGCCGCCGGCGACGTTGAGCAAATGGATCACCCCGACTGTGACCCCCGGCTCCTGGACAACACCTACCGGCAGTTCGGCATCATCAACCGCGTCCTGTCCGGCTGGCGGCGGCTGTACACCAGGGAGTTGCGCAACCTGAAACGGCCGGACCGGGGGCCGCTGACCGTCCTGGACATCGGCTGCGGTGGCGGAGACCTGGCGGTCATGCTGGCCCGCTGGGCCGCCCGGGACGGTATGACAGTGCAAATCACCGGCATCGACCCCGATCCCCGCGCGGCCGGCTTTGCCAGGCGTCGGCCGCCCGTACCGGGCGTTGAGTTCCGCCAGGCCCACAGTGGAGAACTCGTCCGGGAGGGTGCGGCGTTCGACGTCGTGATTTCCAACCACATGCTGCACCACCTGGGATCCGAAGAGCTGCGGCAACTGTTGGCGGACTCGGAAATCCTGGCATCCAGGAAGGCGCTGCACAACGACCTTGTTCGAAGCCCCACCGCTTTTGCCCTCTTCAGCGTTGCCGCACTCCCCTTCCTCCACTCCTTCATCCGCCAGGACGGCCTCACCTCCATCCGCCGGAGCTACCGGCCCGCCGAATTGGCTGCCGCCGCTCCGCCGGGCTGGTCGGTGGAGCGGTCATCGGCATTTCACCAGGTCCTGACCTACCGCAGGGGCTGACCGTGGACGCAGAGGTTCTAATCGCAGGCGGAGGTCCTGTGGGCCTGTACCTGGCTGCGGCGCTGCTGCAGGAAGGGGTCTCGGTCAAGGTTTTTGAGCAGCGGCAAACGCGGAACCGGCACACCCGTGCCATCGGCATCCACCCTCCGGCCCTGCAAGCACTTGCCGTGATTGGGGTGGCTGGATCCATGGTGCAGGAGGGCATCCGCATCAGCACCGGCTTGGCGGTCAGCGGCGGGAAGACCGTGGGGACCATGGAGTTCGGCGCCGTATCAAAGGATTTCCCCTTTGTGCTGGCGCTCCCGCAGTTCCGTACGGAGCAGCTTCTCGAAGATCGGGTCACTGCCCTGGATCCCGGCGCGATCATCAGGGGTGCCAACGTCACCACGGTGAGGGACGACGGCGGCAACGTCAAAGTGGAGGTCGAGTCCGGCTCAGGTGCCACGCACCGCAGCGCCACAGCAGCTCTGCTCGTGGTGGCTGACGGTGCCAGGTCCCGGCTGCGTGGAGCGTTGCAGGTGCCGGTGTACAGCACGACCTACCCGGATCACTACCTCATGGGGGATTTCGACGACGGTACGCACTACGGACACAAAGCGGTCCTATTCCTGGAACCCGAAGGAATTGTTGAATCCTTCCCGTTGCCCGGCGGCGTGCGCCGCTGGGTGGTCCGGCTGGGACAACCCGCGGGACCGGCGGCAGGTCCACAGGAGCTGGCGGAACTGGTCCGCTGCCGGACCGGTTTCCTTCCTGATGCGGCCTCGAATTCCATGCTGAGCGCCTTCAGTGTGCGGTCCACCATTGCGCGCCGCACCGTCATGGGACGGTCGGTGCTGCTGGGAGATGCAGCGCATGAGATCAGCCCGATTGGAGGCCAGGGTATGAACCTGGGCTGGCTGGATGCCAAGGAACTGTTGCCGGTGGTCTGCGCGGCCCTGGCTGGCAAGCCGACCGGCAGGGAGTTCAGGGAGTTCGAAAAGAGCCGGCAGAAGGCCGCAGTGCTGGCCCGCCGGCAGGCGGAAGTAAACATGATGCTGGGCAGGCCGCTGCCGTCACGGCTCCTGGGAATTCGCACCGCCGCCATTGGCGCCGCGGCCGCAATACCGGCCGTGAACCGGTGGGCTGCCAGGCGCTTCACCATGCACTAGCCCGGGGGCGGGCAGGTTACCGGAAATAGCAGTCGTAGCTGTCCTGGCTCACGATCACGCCGCCGTTCACCTCAAAGACCGAGGTCGTCCTGGCTCGGATGGTCTCGCCGCGGTCCCAGTACCGGAGGTCCATCAGTACCGTGGCGGACCAGTCGGCCTCCACCACCACCCGGCCGCCTTCACAGGTGGTGCGCCGTACGATGAACTGCTGGTCCTTCACCACCTGGCGGCTTTGGTCCGCGCCGGCAAGGACCCCCGCCAGTGTCCGGGTGGCGCCCTCAGGAGCCAACAGATGCGGTGCCTCGGTCAGCACGAACGAATCCGACAGGAACGGCCGGATCTCCGCCGACCCGCCCCCCGCCTCGAGGACCCGGATGAAGTCCAGGACATGCTCCAGCGGGGATGTCGGGGGAACGGAAGTGTCAGCCATGGAGTAGACCCTAGCCGAAGGTTCCCCGCGGCCCGGCCAGTAGGCTGTCCCCATGACCCAGACCGTTCCCCAAACAACTGCCGGTGCCAACGAGATCCGTGATGCCGTGGAGCGGATACTGGCCGCCGCGTCCCTTCCACCCATCGTCCAGGCGGGCCATCCGGCGCTGCGCCAGCGTGCCGCCGAGTTCGACGGCCAGTTGTCCGCGGAGCAGTTGCACCGGTTGATCGGGATCATGCGCCAGGTCATGCATGAGGCCCCCGGCGTGGGCCTGGCCGCCCCGCAACTGGGCATTCCCCTTCAGCTTGCTGTCCTGGAGGACCAGTTCAACGTTGAGCCGGAAGCTGCAACCCTAAGGAACCGCAGCCCGCTGGAGTTCCTGGCCATCCTGAATCCGCGGTACACGCCCCTGGGGCCGGAACTCGCGTCCTTTTATGAGGGGTGCCTTTCCCTGAACGGGCTCCAGGCTGTGGTGGCCCGCCCGGAGTCGGTGCTCCTGGAGTATCTGACGCCCGACGGCGAGGCGGAGCGACGCCGGTTTGCCGGGTGGCAGGCGCGCATTGTGCAGCATGAGACGGACCATCTCCACGGCATCCTGTACCTGGACCGTGCCCAGCTCCGGTCCCTGAGCAGCAACGCGGAGTATGCGGCGCACTGGGCGGAGGCCGGCATCGGCAAGGCGCGGGAAGGTTTGGGGTTCGATGCCGGCCCGGCCGGCATTTCCGTCGACTGATCCCAGCTGCCACCCGGGCAAGGCGGCCGGCAGGGATTCCGGTCCCGGCAGCCCTAAGATTGTTCCCATGCCTTCTGCGGATGTCCCCCTCCTCTGTCCTGTCTGCTCAAGTCCGCTGGAGCATCGGGAAGCGGAGGGTGCCCGCCAACCGAGCCTGGTCTGCCGCAACGGACACAGCTTCGACGCCGCCCGCCAGGGTTACTTCAACCTCCTGGTGGGCAAGGGCTCACCCTTCGAGCCGGACAGTGCGGCCATGGTGGCGTCACGTTTCAACTTCCTGGGGGACGGCCACTACCGGCCTATGGAGCAGGCGCTGGCTGCCGCCGTCGTGCCCAACCTGCCGGCGGAAGGTGCAGTGGTGCTGGACTCCGGGACGGGCACCGGGCACTATCTGCGCGAGATCCTCGAAGCCGCGGCTGCCGCCGGGCGCCAGTCGTCCGCCATCGGCCTGGACATCTCCAAATTCGCCCTCCGGCGCGCCGCGCGTCTCAATCCCGAAGCGGTCAACCTGGTGTGGGATATCTGGCAGCCCCTTCCGGTGGAAAGCAATTCAGTGGACGCCGTCACCGTGGTCTTTGCCCCGCGGAACCCCGCCGAGTTCGCCCGCGTCCTGCGCCCCACCGGCGCGCTGCTGGTGGTGGCGCCGCGCAGCGGACACCTCGCGGAGCTCGCCGAGGTGACCGGAATGCTGGGGATCGAAGAAGGCAAGGACGAACGCCTGGCCGCGGCGATGGCCGGCCACTTCGAGGCGGAAAGCACCCTCGACGTCGACATCGCGCTGGAGCTCAGCCGCGCCGCCGCCGCGGACCTGGCGTTCATGGGACCCGCGGGCCACCACCTGGACCGGGACCGGATCGCCGCCCGGCTCGAAGACACCCCTGAGCCGGTGGCGGCACAGGCGAAGTTCAGGCTCTTTGTCTTCCGGCCCACCACCAGGATGCCCCGTAACGACTTGGCCACTATCCCCCGGCAGCATCCATGATCCAGCCCACACACCAGGACCGCGGACTAGGATGAAAAGACAGTTACTGGCGGGTCCGTGGATGCGGCTCCCCCGTGACGAAGGGGGAAACAGGGATGTTCGAATGGCTTGGGGAAAACTGGTGGGCCGTGTGGCTCACGGCCTTCCTGGCGTTTGCCGTGATCGAAATGATCACGCTTGACCTGTTTTTCATTATGCTCGGCGGCGGTTCACTCGCTGCACTGGTCGCCGACTTCGCCGGCGCCGATCCCTGGCTGCAGGTGGTCATTTTCTGCATCGTGTCCCTGCTCATGGTTGCCTTTGTCCGCCCGGTGGCGCTCTCGCACCTGAAAAAGGGCCCTTCCGAACAGCGGACCAATGTGGACCGGCTTATTGGCGAACCGGCCGTGGTCATGGAAGCAGTCACCTCAGACGGCGGCCTGGTGAAAATCGGCGGCGACATTTGGAGCGCCCGCTCCGCCGCGGGAGTCCTTCCCGCGGGCCAGAAAGTGGTCGTAGCGGCCATCGACGGCGCAACAGCAGTGGTTTCGGTGCCGCCGACGGCGGCTGCCGGACCAGATACAACCTGACAATTGGGGAACAAGGAGTTGTATGAATAACGCAGGCGGAACCGCACTGGCCATCGTGCTGGTGGTCCTGATCGTCTTTGTCATCATAGTTTTGGTCCGGGCCGTCCGGATCATTCCGCAGGCACGTGCCGGCGTCGTTGAACGGCTCGGCAAGTACCAGCGGACGCTGAACCCGGGCCTGACGATCCTGATTCCATTCGTGGACCGGCTCCTGCCGCTCCTGGACCTGCGCGAACAGGTGGTGTCCTTCCCGCCGCAGCCGGTCATTACCGAAGACAACCTGGTGGTTTCCATCGATACGGTGGTGTACTTCCAGGTAACGGACCCCCGCGCGGCCACCTACGAGATCGCCAATTACATCCAGGCCGTGGAACAGCTCACCACCACTACGCTGCGCAACGTGGTGGGCGGACTCAACCTGGAGGAAGCCCTCACGTCCCGCGACCAGATCAACGGGCAGCTGCGCGGCGTTCTGGACGAGGCAACCGGCCGCTGGGGCATCCGTGTCTCACGAGTGGAACTGAAGGCCATCGACCCGCCGCACTCCATCCAGGATTCCATGGAGAAGCAGATGCGCGCGGAGCGTGACCGCCGCGCCGCCATCCTCACCGCAGAGGGAACCAAGCAATCCGCCATCCTGACGGCAGAAGGCCAGCGGCAGGCTGCGATCCTCAAGGCCGAAGGCGAGGCCAAAGCCGCCATTCTTCGCGCAGACGGCGAGTCGCAGGCGATCCAGAAGGTCTTCGATGCAATCCACAAAGGAAACCCGGACCAGAAACTGCTGGCCTACCAGTACCTCCAGACGCTGCCCAAGCTGGCCGAGGGGTCGGCCAACAAACTTTGGATCATCCCGAGCGAGGTTGGGGAAGCCCTGAAGGGCATCGGCAGCGCCATTGGTGGCACCAATGCCGAAGCCGCCGTCTCCGGGCTCTTCGAACAGACGCCGGCCGAGCGCAGCCAACCTTAGCAGCGCAGGAAACAGGGAGGGTTCCGCGGGAAACCGCGGAACCCTCCCTGTTTGGTTTTGATGGAATAACACCCGTATAATTGGGTATTTGTCCGGCAGGAGAATACCGGCTGGAACAACCAAGCTTCGCAATGCGTTGAATCCAATGATGCAGCACAGTGCACACAGTAGTCCGGTGGGGCCACGGCGCCACCGGCTAGCGCGGAGATCTGATCCGCGAACCGACCAGAGGGAGAAAACATGAGCGATCGCAGCCTGCGGGGCATGCGCCTTGGTGCGCAGAGCATGGAGACCGAGTCCGGAGTTGAGCCGGCTCCGCGCCAGCGGGTTGAATACCGTTGCGCGGATGGCGAGCAGGTCTTCGTCACGTTCTCCTCCGAGGCGGAAATTCCTCCGGTGTGGGTCTCCAAGACCGGCAAGGAGGCGCTCCTGGTTGACGGCGAAAAGCCGGACACCAGCAACGACAAGGCAGTGCGCACCCACTGGGACATGCTGCTGGAACGCCGTTCCCTGCCTGAACTCGAACAGATCCTCGAGGACCGGCTGACCATCCTCCGCGAACGCCGCGGAGAGCGCCGCTCGGCCTAGGCAGGCCAGCCGCAAAAAAAGGGGACGGCCCCGCACTTCGGTGCGGGGCCGCCCCCTTTTCGCCTTCCGAACCCTGCCGGGTTTCGGCCTAACGGAGAATCATGCCTGCTTGTTCTTCAGCTTGCCGGCCAGGGTGTTCCACCGGGCGGCCAGACCCCACCTGGTGACGTTGATCATGGCTTCGACGACAATGTTGCCGCTCATCTTCGACGCTCCCAGCTCACGCTCAACGAAGGTGATGGGCCGTTCCTCAATGCGCAGGCCCAGCTTGGCAACACGCCACGCCAGGTCCACCTGGAAGCCGTACCCCACCGAGTCCACCTGGTCCAGGTTGAGCTTCTCCAGGGTGGTCCTGCGGAACGCGCGGAAGCCGCCCGTCACGTCCTTGATGGGCAGGCCCAGCATCAGCCGGGCGTAGGTGCTTCCCACCCGCGAGATCGCCTGGCGGTACAGGGGCCAGTTGACCACGCTGCCGCCGGGAACCCAGCGCGAGCCCATGGCCAGGTCGGCGCCCTGGTCCACCGCTTCAATCAGTTGGGGAAGCTGTTCGGGCTGGTGGGAACCGTCTGCGTCCATTTCGACCAGGACGTCGTAGCCGGCCTCCAGACCCCACTTGAAACCTGCAATGTAGGCCGCGCCCAGGCCTTCCTTGCCCTTGCGGTGCAGTACATGGACCTGGGAATCCTCGGCAGCGAAGCCGTCGGCAAGTTGCCCGGTGCCGTCAGGGCTGTTGTCATCAACCACCAGCACGTCCGACGCCGGAACGGCCTTCCGAAGGCGCTGGAGCGTCTTGGGCAGCGATTCCAGTTCGTTGTAGGTGGGAATGATCGTAAGGACGCGCACAAAGGGCCTTTCCTGGTGGAAGTGGTCGGTGCACCTGTAGCCGGGCTTGCCGGCGCCGGGCGCAACTCCCCATTATAGGGCGGACAGTTCCCGGGTCAGGAACGCAGTGCCGGGTTGGCGAACAGTTCGGTGCCGTTTTTGACGGTCTGGAGGCATACCGGGTCGGAGCCGGTGTCCAGAGCGGGAAGCAGGGGGGTCCTCGCCCGCGGATCGGTGCTCCAGGACTGTACCCGCCCATCGGCCACCTGGACCATCAGTTCCTCCACCTCCCAGACGGCAAAACTGGCGGGCGCCCCGGGAACCAGCTGGCCCGCCATGGGGTTTGCGTGACGGGCGGCCCTCCAGCCGGCGCGGGTGTGGCCCAGGAACGCTGCGCGTGCGGAAATCCGTTCTGCGGCGTTGTGATGTTCCACGCAGGCGCGCACGCTGGCCCACGGACGGAGGCGGGTGACGGGACTGTCACTGCCAAAGCAAACAGGAACACCCGCCGAGTAGAAGGCGGCGAACGGATTCATGGACCGGCTGCGCTCCCCCAGCCTCTGCTCGTAAAGTCCGCCTGCTCCGCCCCAGGCTGCATCGAAGGCCGGCTGGGCGCTGACCGTCACGGAGTAGTGGGCCAGCTTGGCCACAGCAGCCGCATCAGCCATCTCCACATGCTCGAATCGGTGGCCGGCGGCACGCACCCGCTGCTCCCCTACCTCCTTGGCCGCCAGGTCCAGCGCTTCCAGCGCGGCATCAAGCCCGGCATCACCGATCACGTGGAACCCGCCCTGGATCCCGGCGAGGGAACACGCGGCAAGGTGTGCCGCCGCCTGGTCCACGCTGAGGTAGAGCGCGCCGCGCTCCTGGGCTGCATCGCTGTAGCCGGCCCGCAGCGCGGCAGTGCGGGAACCCAGCGAACCATCAATGTTGAGGTCGCCGGCCAGGCCGCGGATGCCTCCATCGAACTGTCCAACGAGGGCTCGGGCCTGTTCCTCGGTCGAAACCAGTTCCCCCCAGTACGGCAGCACTTCCGGGAACTGCGCGCCGCCGTCCACACCACCGTTCCAGGCGGCAGCAAGCTTCAGATCATCGACGCCGCCGATATGCGGCGCCCCCATCTCGGCCACGGCGACGTAACCGTTGGCCGCTGCCTCCGCCAGGGCACGCTCCTGGTGCCGCTTCAGTGACTCCCGCGGCAGCTGCCGCGTTGCCAGCCGGGCTGCTTCGTGGGCCGCCCGCGTTACCCGGGGTCCGCCGTCGTACCCGTCCTTGCCGCGCAGGCCCGCGGACTGTGCCAGCGACGGTGAGACCAGTGCCGAATGCACGTCCACCCGCGAGAGGTAGACCGGACGACCGCCCGCTGCCCGCTCCAGTTCTTCGGCGCTGGGCAGGGTGGAGTCCGCCCAGGTGGTCTCGTCCCAGCCGTGGCCGAGCACGGGCCCGTTACCCCAGGCCCCGGCAACTGCGTCCAGCAGGGCGCGGGCGGAGGTCACGGCCCCCAGCTGCAGTGACTCCAGGGCGATCCCGGTTTCGGTCAGGTGCATGTGCGAATCGACGAACCCGGGGGCCACCAGGGCGCCGCGAAGATCAATGACCTCCATGGAACTGTCGGCAATGGACGATGCCGCCTGCTCCGACCCGACCCAGGCAACGGTGTCGCCGTCCACCAGCATGGCCGTGGCGAACGGATCTGCCGCGGTGTAGACGGACCCATTCCGGTACAGCACCGGGGCAGGACGGGACGTGGCTTCTGGGCTCGGCATGGTGGGAATGACTCCTGGGGGTTTGGGCAGGCCGGCGGCGGCCGGCAGGGGTAAAAGCGGGATTAGAGGACGGACGAGTACGCCACGACGCCGCGGCGGATGAGGTTGATCGCTTCGGCGCAAAGCCGTGCCAGCCGCGGATCAAGGCCGGGGATCTTTGCCAGCTGGTCCAGGAGGTCCACCACCTGCTTGACCCAGCGGACAAAGTCGCCGGCCGCGAGGTCGGTGCCGCTCAGGACATCCTGCAGGTGGCGGCCGCGGGCCCACTTGTAGAGGGGCCAGACCAGGCCCAGTTCAGGCTCGCCGGTCAGCGGAAGCTTGTTCTCCTCTTCCACGTCCTCAAGCACGGACCACTCCCTCACCACGATGTCCACCGAAGTTTCCAGGGAGACGCTGGGCATGCGCGGCCGCAGTCCCCGGTCTTCGCGTTTGGCCTGGAATACCAGGACGCTCGCCAGGGCGGCCACTTCGGCGGCGTCCAGGTCATCGAAGGCGCCCAGGCGCAGGGACTGCGAGATCAGCAGGTCCTTCTCGCCGTAGATCCGGCGCAGCCGCTGGCCATCCGGGCTGATCTTGAGCCCGCCGTCCCCGGTCTCCTCCAAATATCCGTAGGCGGACAGGACATCGCAGACCCGGTCGAAGGTTTTGGCGATGGTGTTGGTCCGGCCCTGGATCTGGCGGACCAGCCCGTCCGTTTCGCGCCGCAGCTTCCACCAGCGCTCCGACCACCGGGCGTGGTCTTCCCGTTCGCTGCATCCATGGCAGGGGTGCGCCTTCAGGGCCCGGCGCAGGGCGGCAATACGCTTCTCCTGGTTGGGAAAGGCTGCGCCGCGGCCAAAATCGTGGTTGCGGTTCTGGCCGGGAGCGGGCGGCCGGTTCTCCCGCAGCGCGTTCCGGGCGGAGGACGCAAGATCGCGCCGTGACTTGGGCACCTTGGCATTGAAGGACTTCGGAATGCGGATCCGGGTCACCGGCGCGATGGGACCTTCCAGGTCATCCGTACCAATGCGGCGCAACTGGTTGTCCAGCGTGAGCACGGCAGGCCGGGGTTCGCGGCTGCCGTGGTCGGAGCTGAGGACGACGGCGGGCCCCGGGGCGCGTCCGCCGGGGACGTTCACTACGTCCCCCGGCAGGAGACGGGCAAGGGAGTCGCCACTGAGCGACTTCTGGACCCGTGACTTGGTCCGGGACGTGGCGCTCTCGGCATCGGAGAGTTCCCTGCGCAGCCGGGCATACTCCGTAAAGTCGCCCAGGTGGCAGGTCATGGACTTGGCGTAGCCTGCCAGCGATTCCTCGCGGCTGCGTACCTGCCTGGCCAGGCCCACCACGGAGCGGTCGGCCTGGAACTGGGCAAAGGAGGACTCCAGGATTTCGCGGGCCCGGGACCGGCCAAACTGCGCCAGGAGGTTGATGCTCATGTTGTAGGTGGGCCGGAAGCTCGAGTTGAGCGGGTAGGTGCGCCGGGACGCCAGGCCTGCCACCGCCGTCGGGTCCGTTCCGGGCTGCCACAACACCACGGCGTGGCCCTCGATGTCGATCCCGCGGCGGCCCGCCCGGCCAGTCAGTTGGGTGTATTCACCTGCAGTGATGTCCACGTGGGCTTCGCCGTTGAACTTGTCCAGCTTTTCCAGCACCACGGAACGTGCGGGCATGTTCACGCCCAAGGCAAGGGTTTCCGTGGCGAAGACAGCCTTCACCAGTCCGTCGGCGAAGAGCTTCTCCACTACCTCCTTGAAAGTGGGCAGCATCCCGGCGTGGTGGGCAGCAAAACCGCGGACCAGGCCGTCCCGCCAGGTCCAGAAGCCCAGGACGTCGAGGTCGTCCGGCGGGATGTCCTGCCCGGCTTCATCCACGCGCTGGGCGATGATCCGCTGCTCCCTTTCCGTTGTGAGCCACAGTCCGGACCCGACACACTGGGCCACCGCTGCCTCGCAGCCGGCGCGGGAAAAGATGAAGGTGATGGCAGGCAGGAGGTCCATCCGGTCCAGGCTCGCGATGACCTGGGGGCGGCTGGCCGGCCGCACTCCCCTGGGCTCTCCGCCCCGCCCCAGGCGGTCGTTTCCGCGCCTGCCGCGTTGGCCCCGGCTCCCGGGGCCCGGGCGGCTGCTGCGGAAACTTTGCTGGGTTTCGCTCTGGGCCACGGCCAGCAGGTCCGGGTTGACGTCGAAGCCGCGCCCCTTGGCGTTGTTCGCAGGTTTGCCGGGCTTGGCCGGTAGCTCGTCCTCGTCCTCAACGGGCGGGGCGATCTCGTCAAAGGTGGTTTCCCCGGCGAACAGGTCCATGATCTGCCGGCCCACCATGACATGCTGCCACAGCGGTACCGGCCGGTGTTCGGAAACGATGATGTCGGTGTCACCGCGGACGGTGTCCAGCCAGGCGCCGAATTCCTCCGCGTTGGAGACCGTGGCGCTGAGCGAGGCGACCTGCACCTCGCTGGGCAGGTGGATGATGACTTCTTCCCACACTGCCCCGCGGAACCGGTCGGCGAGGTAGTGCACCTCATCCATCACCACGTAGCCAAGATCGGCCAGCGTGGCCGAATCCGCGTACAGCATGTTCCGCAGGACTTCCGTGGTCATGACCACCACCTGGGCATCGCCATTGATGCTGGTGTCACCGGTCAGGAGGCCAACGTTGTCCGAACCATACTTTTCGCTCAGTTCGCTGAACTTCTGGTTGCTGAGCGCCTTGATGGGCGTGGTGTAGAAGGCCTTCAGCCCCCGCTGCAGGGCGAGGTAGATGGCAAACTCCCCCACGATGGTCTTGCCGGCACCGGTCGGGGCGGCCACCAGGACTCCCCTGCCCTCCTGGAGGGAACGGCATGCCTGCTTTTGGAAGTCATCCAGTTCAAAGTCCAGGGTCCCGCTGAACGATCCGAGGGGGGTGGCTGCCTCGGCCCTGCGTTCGGCGCTGGCACGGTAGCGCTCAGCGGGAGACAGCTCTTCAGGATCGATAGGGCCGGTGGAGAAGGGTCCGGTGGTGGAGGACATACCCCAAGCCTAACGGCAGCCTAGAGCTTCTTGAGTTCGCTGCTTGGGGTGGCGATGTCTGCGGTGGCCTCGGTCTCCTCCACCTGCCGCGCCTGGCGGCGGTCGCGGCGCTTGTCGTTCATGATGCAGATGCCGATTGCTGCGAAGAACAGTGCCAGCAGCGGTCCCGCCAGCATGAACATCGATATCGCGTCAGCACCGGGCGCGGCGATGGCAGCCAGGACAAAGACCAGGAAAACCGTGATTCGCCAGGCCTTGAGGATGGTGCGTCCGGACACAATGCCCGCCATGTTGACACCCACCAGCACCACGGGCACCAGGAAGGCCAGGCCCAGCATCAGCACCATGCGGGTGACGAATTCGATGTAGGTCCTGGCGTCAATGACGCTGGAGGAACCGGCGGGGGTGAACTGGGTCAGCGCGTGGACCACTTGCGGAACCACGAGCCAGCCCACCCAGATTCCGGCGAGGAACAGTGGGATGGCCGCGGCCATGTAACCCAGGGTGTACCGCCGCTCCTTGGATGTCAGCCCGGGAGTGATGAACGCCCAGAGCTGGTAGATCCAGATGGGGCTGGAGATGACAGCGCCGATCAGGAGCGACATCTGCAGCTTGAAGTCGAAGGGCGACGCGATGGTCCCGAAGTTGATGGCTGCGAGGCCGCCGGTCTCATTCGAAATCCGGTTTACCGGCTCCGCCAGGGCCTTCAGCAGCGGATCGTAAAGTATCCAGCCCCCAATGCCGCCGATGACGACGCCGATCGCCGACTTAATCAGCCGGTTCTTCAGCTCCTTGAGGTGCTCCCAAAGCGACATCCGCCCCTCGGGATTGGCTTTACGGGCCCGCGACAGTGCCACGGGAGGTCAGGCGCGGGTCGACGGCGGAACGTCAGTGCCGTCTGTCGGCTCACCGGGCTTCGCCTTGGGGTGGTTCACGATGGTGCCTTCCACCGGACCGGAGGCCTCGGTGTTGGTGTCGGCTTTGCCGTCGTTCTTCATTTCCTTGACCTCGGACTTGATGATCCGCATCGACTGGCCCAGGCTGCGGGCCATGGCCGGAAGCTTCGGGGCAGCGAAGAGAAGCAAAGCAACAACGATGATGATTACGATTGGCCAGGGGCCATCAAAGAGTCTTCCCACGGGAAATCCTTTCCTCTAATTACATCCTACTTCTATGTGAAGTCGAGATCTCCGAGCGCCTGCGGCTGGCCCCGGTCCTTCTTGCGCTGCACTCGCCTGCGCCGGCGTTCTTCGCGCCGCGCCAGTTTGGATGCCTCGTAATCATGTCGCATGTCAGCGGGTGAGGCAAAAACGGCCGAGCCCGGCACGGGACGGGACAAATCATGGGATTCCTCCAGGACCTCAACGGAGCCCAGGTGCCCCAGTTTCGCGCCTGCGGCGCTGAGATCCTTCATGGTTGCCATGAACTGGCGGAAGAGACGGATGCCCAGCAGGACATAGAAAAGCAGGGCGACGGCGACGAGCGCCACCCAAATGAGAATCCAGGACCACCAAGGCATGCTGAGAAGTCTATCCGGCGTAGCTGTCCAGGGCGGCCGCCAACCAGTCCCGCGCGGCGCCGGCCACTTCGGTGGGTGCCAGGATGCGGGCCGCGCCGCCGTGCTGGGCCACGAACATCGGCAGCCATGCCGTGCTGCCAAACCGGATCTCTGCCACCAGGCCGCCGTCCGGAAGCTCGGCTGTCCGCTCCGCGTAATAATCCTCCGCCAGCCCCCTCCCCTGCCGGGTGAGCTGGACTGTGACGGTCGTGTCGTCGTCGTTCGGGGTGAACAGCTTGGCCGGGACACCCCCGTCCCGTTCCCCCGCCTTGCGAGCCGGCGCCCCGTTGGGGTGCACGTCCTGTACCCGGTCCAGGCGGAAGTTCCGCAGCCCGTCCACCAGGTGGCACCAGGCTTCGAAGTACCACGTGTTGTCCAGGGAATAGAGCCGCAGTGGGTCAACGTCGCGTTCCGTGACCGCGTCCCGCTGCGGTGACAAGTACGTTAGGTGGAGCTGCGAACGGGACTCGATGGCCTGGCGGACAGTGGCGTGAGTTTCGGCGTCCGCGGGAGCTACCTGCGGGCCGGCGATGGAGGCAGCGCGGAGTCCTTCCTCCCCGGCGGCGGCCAGGAGCTTCAGGGTGACCGATTCCAGGGCGCCCCCGCCGGTCAGGTCAGGCAGGCCATTGAGTGTCTCCAGCCCGGTCAGCAGGGCGCAGGCCTCCTCGACGGTGAAACGGACCGGCTTTTTCAGGTTGAGGTCCTGGGTGATGAAGACGTGGTCGTCCTCCCACTGGATGTCGAGCAGGTCGTCCGGGTAGCCCTCGGGCAATCCGGAACAAATGAGGATCCGGAGGTCCGCTTCGAGTTCTTCGCGGGTGACGCCGAAGTGGCGGGCGACGTCCTGGATGTGGAGGCCCTGGTTGTGGACCAGGAAGGGCACCAGCTGCAGCATCCGCTTGAGCTGGTCCTCCGAGGTTCCTTTCCGGCCAGCACGTGCACGGGTGTCGGTAAAGGAGTATGCGGGGACGGGTTCGGCGCTGAAGTCTGCCGCGCCCTGCAGCCGCCGCCGTACGGCCCCGGCGAGTCCGGCGGGTTCTACTGCCAGGGCGTCCGGGCCGTAGGACGCCAGTTCTTCGGCCAGGACTTCCGGGTCCCGGTACTCCAGGACGAGCCGGTCGTAGCCGTCGCGGGGGCGGCCCGAGGCCTGCTCTCCGGCATCCGGGACCGCCCGGCGGCGAAGGGCCAGGAGGCGCCCGTTCCGGACATCCACCACGGCGGTGCGCAGCGGCAGTTCGGGCAGCCGGTCCAGCTCCGCCCGGATGTTGAAGTCGGCGGGGGGCTCGTACTGCTCTCTTGGGAGGGTGGTTACGGCACTGGTGAGGCGGGAAAGCCGGAACTGCCGTGCGGCCTTCCGGGCCCGGTCGTAGCCCATCAGGTACCACTGGCCGAAGCGGCTGCCCAGGCCCCAGGGCTCAACAGTCCGTTCTTCCTCCCTGCCTGTACTGCCGGCCAGGTAGGTGAAGCTCACGGGATGCCGCGCGTGCATGGCTGCCACGATGTCGTCGAAGGCCTGCCCTGCCGGTTTGATTCGGGGCTGGACTCCGGCAGGCAGTTGCACCTCTGCCAGCTGTCCGGATGCCTGCAGCTTCCGCAGTGCGCTTTGGGCTGCCCTGCCCAGCGCGGCGCGCTCCCAAAGCTGGGAGGCCAGCAGGAGGACGGTCCACTCCTCGGGCCCAAGCTCGACATCGGGGAGCCGGTTGGATTCCTTGCCGATCCGGTACCGCGTGGTGGCCGGATCGTCCTCGCTCCAGCCCAGGTCCGTCAGTGTCTCGACGTCAAAGCCCATCGCCCGCAGGTCGTTCTTGTCCCGCTCGAACATGCGCCCGAAGGCGACGTCGTTGCCGGAGGTGTCGTGGTAGACCTTGTCCCGCAGCTCGCTGCGGTGAAGCCCGTAGCGGGTGTTGAGCAGCGCGATCAACAGGTTGAGGAGTCGTTCAGTGCGGGTTACGGACACGTTGGTTACGTTACTAAACTCCCCGGGCGAAAGCAGAAAGCGCGGCTGGGCGGAGGGTTGTCCTCGTCCAGCCGCGCTCATGGCTGCGTCACTGACTGGGGTCAGCGGACCCCGACGAGGTCCACGACGAAGATCAGGGCTTCGTTGGGTGCGATGGCTCCGCCGGCGCCACGTGAGCCGTAGGCCAGCTCTGACGGGATCTCCAGGCGGCGGCGGCCGCCCACCTTCATGCCCAGCAGCCCCTGGTCCCAGCCCTGGATGACCTGGCCGACGCCGACGCGGAAGTCCAGCGGTGCACCGCGGCCCCATGAGGCGTCGAACTCCTCGCCTGTGGACCAGGCAACGCCGACATAGTGGGTGGAGACGGTGTCCCCTGCCTTGGCCTCACGGCCGTCACCCTCGATGAGGTCGGTAATGACGAGTTCCGTGGGCACGTCGCCTTCCGGAAAATCGATCTCGGGCTTCTGGCGGTCGAATTCCCGCTGTCCAAACGACATGCTTGCTCCTATGCGTGAGTGCTGATGGTTGCCGCGGAGGACGCGGCGTCCCTGTAAGTCTTGCTACTTGACCCCGAGGATGTCCACTACGAACACCAGGTCGCCCTTCGCCTGGCCCTGGCCGGCGTCACCGTAAGCCAGGTCCTTGGGGATGACCAGCAGGACGCGGGAGCCTACGGTTTTACCGGTGAGGCCCTGGGTCCAGCCCTTGATGACGCCGGAGAGCGGGAAAGTGGCGGGCTGGCCACGGTCAAAGCTGGAATCGAACTTGGTGCCGTCACTGAGGTTGACGCCCACGTAGTTTACGGTGAGCGTGTCGGATTCCTTGACGGTGGCGCCGGTGCCCTTGACCAGGTCCTGCGATACGAGCGACGTGGGCGCGGCTGCACCCGCTACATTGATCTCCGGCACGCCGTCCTTTTCAGTCACCGTAGGCAGTCCGGCCGGCGGCGATACGGTTTCACCCTGCGGCTTGTCCAGAACGGGAGTGGGGTCCGAGGCGGAAAGAACCTTGATGATCAGCAGCTGGGTGGGATCGGCAGCGGCACTGGGGCTGGCGCTGGGGCTTGCGCTGTCCGATGGGCTGGGACTTGCCGACGGTGCACTCTGCTGGCCGGGGACGGCGAGGGCAAGGCTGGAACCCACCTTTGCGCCCACGAAAGCGTTGTAGATGACGGCGTTGCTGGTCTTGAGCTCATCGTTAAGCTCGAAGCTTTGAGGTTCGTTGGGGAACGTATCCTCCAGCTGGGATCCGTCCGTGCCGTTCAGGGCCAGGATGGAGATTTTGGCGACCTGGTTGGCCTTCACAGTGTCGCCGCTGCCTTCGGAGACAACTTTGATGGTGGGCTGGGTGACGGTCAGCGGCTTGTCGAAGTCCACACCCGGGGCCTTCTTGTCCCCGTTGTCGGTCAACTTGAGGGAGTCGAACTTTGCAGTCTCCCCGGCGGACTGGCTGCTGGGTTCGGGCTGGGAGGCTGTACCTCCGCAGGCAGTCAGGAGCAGCAGGCCGGGAAGGAGGATTGCTAGTAGTCGGCGCACGTAGAAAACTTTCGTCGGGGCAGGGTGGATACGACGCTCCGCGTGGCGGCGGACAGTGCCGTGGAGAGGTCCCCGTTAAAAGGACCTCATCCAGAATAGACCCTGAAGCTGGACGTCCGCCCGGAGCCGATCAACCCATGGAGTCCAGCAGCGCATCCACGCGTTCATCGACGCTGCGGAAGGGGTCCTTGCAAAGAATTGTCTGGTGGGCACGGTCGTTCAACTTCAGGTGCACCCAGTCAACCGTGTAGTCGCGCCCCAATTCCTGTGCGCGGCGGACAAAGTCCCCCCGGAGCTTTGCGCGGGTGGTTTGCGGTGGCGCGTCCACGGCACTCTTGATGACTGTGTCGTCCACTATCCGGCGCACCGCACCACGGGACTGCAGCAGGTAGAAGAGTCCCCGGCTGCGGGAAATGTCATGGTAGGTAAGGTCGAGCTGGGCGATCCGGGGGGCCTCCAGGCCCAGGCCGTGCCGTTCGCGGTAGTTGTCCATCAGCTTCTTCTTGATGGCCCAGTCGATTTCCGTGTCGATGCCCCTGGTATCACCCGACTCGATGGCGTGCAGCGTGCGTTCCCACAGGTCCAGAATCACGGGAACGTGCTGGTTGTGGGCGCCGTGTTCCTTGACGAACGCCGTGACCTTGGTCAAGTACTCCTGCTGGATTTCAAGGGCTGTGAGTTGGCGGCCGTTGGCCAGGCGGACCAGGGCGCGGCCGCTGAGGTCGTGCGAGATTTCCCGGATGCTGCGGATGGGGTTTTCCATCCGCATGTCGCGCATGATCACGCCCGCTTCGATCATCCGAAGAACCAGGTCCACGGTGCCGATCTTCATCAGTGCCGTCGCCTCGGACATGTTGGAGTCTCCGACGATGACGTGCAGGCGCCGGTAGAACTCAGCATCCGCGTGCGGCTCGTCCCTGGTGTTGATGATGGGGCGGGACCGGGTGGTGGCGGAGGAGACGCCCTCCCAGATGTGGTCGGCGCGCTGGGAAAACGCGTAGGTGGCACCGTGGGGGGTCTTCAGGATCTTGCCGGCCCCGGCGATGAGCTGCCGGGTGACGAGGAACGGAATCAGGATTTCGGCAAGGCGGGAAAACTCGCCCCGCCGGGGGATGAGGTAGTTCTCGTGGCTGCCATAGGAGTTGCCGGCGGAGTCTGTGTTGTTCTTGAACAGGTAGACGGTGCCGTTGAACCCTTCAGCAGCCAGCCGTGCCTGGGCCTCATCCACCAGGTCGTCAAGGATAAGTTCACCGGCACGGTCATGGGCGATCAGCTGGGCAAGATCGTCACATTCTGCCGTGGCGTATTCGGGGTGGGACCCTACATCGAGGTACAGCCGCGAACCGTTGGTAAGGAAGACGTTGGACGACCGGCCCCAGCTGACCACCTTGCGGAAGAGGTACCGGGCCACTTCCTCGGGAGCAAGAGGCCTGGAGTCCGGGCTCGAGTAAGAGATCCCGAACTCGGTTTCGATGCCGAAGATTCTCTTGTCCATGTGGTCCTCCTAGGCCAGCAGTGCTGTGATGTCCGAGTCGTTGAGCCTGCGGAAGGCGCGCCGGGTGCCACGGGTGCTGTCGGAAAGCCTGTCCAGTACGGCCACTTCGAGGGCGCTGGGCGGCAGCGGCGCTGCCGGCTGCTCCCCCTCCTGGACGGGCGTGAGCCCCTTCAGTGCCAGCCGCACGGCGTCGGCGAAGCCAAGTGAGGCCTGCCAGCCGGCGTCGATGGCCGATGACACCTTCTCAGCCTGGCCGCCCATCACGACGAAGCTGTGCTCGTCGGCGATGGAGCCGTCGAACGTCAGCCGGTACAGGTGGTCTTCGGCCTGCGTGTTGCCCACCTCCGCGACGGCAAGTTCCACCTCGAAAGGCTTCTGTTCCGCGGTGAAGACGGCACCCAGGCTTTGCGCGTAGACGCTTGCCAGGCCGCGGGCGGTGACGTCCTCCCGGTCATAGGAGTATCCCCGGACGTCGGCGTAGCGGACGCCGGCCTGCCGGAGGCTTTCGAATTCGTTGTATTTACCCACCGCGGCGAAGGCGATCTTGTCATAGATTTCGCCGATCTTGTGGAGGGACGGCGAAGGGTTCTCGGCGACGAGTGCAATGCCGTCGGCGCAACTGATGACCACAACCGAGCGGCCCCGGGCGATGCCTTTCCGCGCGAAATCCGCGCGGTCCTTCATCAGCTGTTCGGGCGAGACATAAAACTGCTGGGTCATCTCAGGCCTCCCGTCCGGCGATGGTGCGCGCTTCAATGACGCGGCGGGAAGCAGCAGCGAGCTCAGGCTCCGGCACCCGGCGCGCACCCGTCCTGTCCACCGTGTAAACAACGGGCCACAACTGGCGGACGGTATCCGGACCACCCGTGGCGGAATCGTCGTCGGCGGCGTCATACAGGGACTCCACGGCAACGGAGAGTGCCTCCGCTGCGGAAAGGTTGGGGCGCCAAAGCTTTTTCAGGGCACCGCGGGCAAAAACAGAACCGGAGCCCACGGTGTGGTGTTCGTGTTCTTCGTACCTGCCGCCCGTGACGTCATAGGAAAACAAGCGGCCAACACCGGCGGTGGTGTCGAAACCCGCGAACAGGGGCACCACCGCCAAACCCTGCAGGGCCAACGGAAGATTGCCCCTGATCATGGCCCCCAGCCGGTTGGCCTTTCCCTCAAGGCTCAGCTGGGTGCCTTCGATCTTTTCGTAGTGCTCGAGTTCAACCTGGAAGAGCCGGGTCAGGTCAATCGCAATGCCCGCCGTCCCGGCGATGCCGAGGACCGAGAAGTGGTCCGCGGGAAAAACCTTCTCAATGTGCCTGCTGGCGATGACATTTCCCATGGTGGCCCGCCTGTCCCCCGCCATCAGAACACCGCCGCCGTAGCTCATGGCAACGATGGTGGTGGCGTGTGGGACCTGCACCGGGGCAGCCGCGGACGCACCACCTTGGAGGGACCGGTTAAAGGGCAACAGCTCGGGCCGGTCCCGTAAAAGGTGTTCCGTAAAGGACGAGGTGGCGTTTGCGGCTACCTGGTTGGCGGTTGATTCCTGCACTCATCACTCCTTGAACGTGGTACTTCAACGTGGGCACAGACCCCGGCCTTCCGCGGCTTCCGCCACCTTCCGGGTCCGGGTTACTGGCCGCCCTTTTGGACGAATGCCCGGACGAACTCTTCAGCGTTGGATTCCAGCACGCCGTCGATTTCGTCGAGCAGGTCGTCCACGCCTTCGGTTGATGCCGAGGCCTGCGCCTCAGGCGGTGCCGGGGGTGCCTCGGGGATGTCTTCGTCGACCTGGCTGTCGCGTGACTGGGGCTGTTGCTGCTCCTGGCCTGCCATTGGTTTCCCTCCTTCTTCCTTCGGTGGATCCGGCGGATCCTCCGATATGCCCATCCTGCCACGGGACGGACGTTCCGGCGCGGTTTACGCCGCAGGCGGAGTGCTGTTGTGTCCCAGCAATTCCCCGAGGAATGGACCCGCTTCCCGGTAGCGCTCAAACAACGCTCCGGTCAGGGCTTTGGTTCCCCTCAGGGGTTCCCGGGTGGGCACCCGCTGAAGCCGTCCATAACCCGGCACATCGAAGATGACAGAGTCCCAGCTTGCCCCCACCACATCCTTGCCGAAGCTGCTGATGCACTTACCCCGGAAGAAGGCCCGGGTGTCTGCCGGCGGCTCCGCTACTGCGGCGGCGATGGCGGCATCATCCACCACGCGCTGCATCCGGTTCCTGGACAGCAAGCGGTAGTAAAGGCCTTTCTCGGGCCGAATGTCCGCCCACTGGAGATCCACCAGGCCCAGCCGTGCGTCGCTCCACTCCAGTCCGTCGCGCTGGCGGTAGCCGTCCAGCAGCGAAAGCTTGGCAAGCCATTCCACGGAGGTGGCGGCGGCGGCCCTGTCACTGTCCAACTGGGTGAGGACGGACGCCCATCGCTCAAGGACCTCGTGGGTATGTCCGTCACCGTCCACGGCATCACCCACACCGGTGTCCTGCGCGAGTTTGGCCGCAGCTTCGTGGTAGATCCACTGGAGGTCCAGGGCCGTGACGCGCCTCCCGTCCAATAGGCGCAGCTTTGCGGTCAGGGAGGTGTCATGACTGACAGTCTTGAGGGCCGCGACGGGTTCATAGACTTCAATTTTGGGCGCAAGCCCGGCTTCAATAAGGCTGAGGACCATGGCTGTAGTACCGAACTTGAGGTAATTGGATACCTGGCTGAGGTTGGCGTCCCCAATGATCACGTGCAGGCGACGGTACTTGTCCGCGGTGGCGTGCGGCTCATCCCGGGTGTTGATGATTGGCCTGCGGATGGTGGTTTCGAGACCCACTTCAGCTTCGAAGAAGTCCGCCCGCTGGCTGATCTGGAAGCCGGGGATAGAGCTGTCCTGGCCAAGTCCCAGCCGGCCGGCACCGCAGACTACCTGACGGCTTACGAAAAACGGCGTCAGCCCCCGCACAATATCCCCGAAGGGCACCGACCTTGGCATGAGGTAGTTCTCGTGCGAACCGTAGGACACGGACTTGTTGTCCGTGTTGTTCTTGTACAGGTTGACCGGTGGGAGCGCAGGGTCCGCGGCCAGCCGCCGCATTGCAGCCAGTCCCACCAGGTCACCTGCGGCATCCCAGGCCACGGCGTCGCGTGGATTGGTGACTTCGGGGCTTGAGTACTCGGGGTGCGCGTGGTCGACATACAGCCGGGCCCCGTTGCCCAGGACCATGTTCATCAGCAGGGTCCCGGATTCGTCCTGGCCGTCGAGCTCAAGTTCCTCGCGGCCGTACGCCAAGGCGACCGCTTCCGCGTCGAGCACCGGCGGCTGGTCGGTCAGCTGGCTGGGATGTGCCGCGCCCCTGTCCACTGTCCAGCCGCGGGCATCGTGCAGCGGCTCTTCATCGGTGTAGTCCCAGCGGGTTTCGGCTCCGCCGGCAGCGCGTTGCCGGGTGACCTGGGCATAAGCCTGCACCACCCTGGCACTCATCATAGTGGCGTTGGCGGAAGGTGCGGAAGGAGCATGGATTCCGTATTCGGTTTCCGCTCCCATGACGCGCATGGCCCCGCCGGCGGGGAGGCCCTCCCCACCGGCGGATCCCTGTGCACCCGTCATAGATACTGTCCCGTGGTCGGCATGGTCTCGATGGACTTGCCCGGCTCCTGGCCGGCCTTGCCTTGGACGATGGTGCGGATGTAGGTGATCCGTTCGCCCTTCTTCCCGGAGATCCGTGCCCAGTCGTCCGGATTGGTGGTGTTGGGCATGTCCTCATGTTCACGGAATTCGTCAACCACGGCGCGCAGCAGATGCTCGATTCGAAGGCCCTTCTGGTGCGTGGTCAGCAGGTCCTTGATGGCATACTTCTTGGCCCGGTCCACCACGTTCTGCACCACCGCGCCGGAGTTGAAGTCCTTGAAATACAGCATTTCAGTGTCACCGTTGGCGTAGGTGACCTCCAGGAACTCGTTGGATTTGTCCGTGGAGTACATCGCTTCCACCGTGCGCTGGACCATGGCGTCCACGGTGGCCTGGACGTCCCCGTTGTGTTCGGCCAGGTCGGATTCGTGGAACGGCAGGTCCGTGGTGATGTATTTGTTGAAAATGTCTGCAGCAGCTTCGGCATCGGGCCGCTGGATCTTGACCTTGACGTCCAACCGGCCGGGCCGGAGGATGGCGGGGTCGATCATGTCCTCGCGGTTGGACGCGCCGATCACGATGACGTTGTCGAGGCGCTCCACGCCGTCGATCTCGCTGAGGAGCTGAGGCACGATGGTGGTTTCGACGTCGGACGAGATGCCGGTGCCGCGGGTGCGGAACAGTGAGTCCATCTCGTCGAAGAACACCACGACGGGGCTGCCGTCCGAGGCCTTTTCCCGGGCGCGGGAGAAGATCAGGCGGATGTGCCGCTCTGTTTCACCCACGTACTTGTCCAGGAGCTCTGGGCCCTTGATGTTGAGGAAGTAGCTCTTCAAGTCAACATTCCCGGACCGCTCCGCGGCGCGGGCGGCGAGCGAGTTGGCAACCGCCTTGGCGATCAGGGTCTTGCCGCAGCCGGGAGGACCATACAGGAGGATGCCCTTGGGAGCCTTCAGGCCATGTTCCCGGTAAAGGTCCGGGTGCAGGAACGGCAGTTCGACGGCGTCGCGGATCTGTTCGATCTGGGGACCAAGGCCGCCGATGTCCTCGTAGGTGATGTCCGGAACTTCCTCAAGGACCAGGTTCTCCACCTCGGAGCGGGGCACTTTTTCCAAGGCGTAGCCTGTCCGCGAGTCGACGGAGAGGGCATCGCCCACCCGGAGTTTTTCGGACAGGAGGGCTCCGGACAGCCGAACGACGCGTTCCTCGTCCGCGCGGCCCACCACCAGGGCCCGGTCGCGTCCCAGCATCTCCTTCAGGGTGGCCAGTTCGCCGGCGCGTTCGTAGCCCAGCCCTGCCACGATCAGGAGTGCTTCGTTCAGGAGCACTTCCTGCCCTACTGCAAGCTGGTTGATGTTCACCAACGGGCTGATGCCCACCCGCATTTTCCGCCCGGCGTTGAAGATGTCCACCGATTCTTCAGTGGCCGCCTGGCCGCTGTTGCCCGGGGCGGGTTGCCGCCTTGGGTTGATCTGAAGGATGGTGCCGAAGCTGTAGGGCGGCTGCCCTTCCTGGTCCAGGGCGTTTTTCAGCCGAAGGATCTCTGCCTTCGCGGTCTCAAGCATGCTGACCAGCTTGGAGTTGTTCTGCGTGGCTGCCGCCAGCTGGCGGTCGATGTGCCTGAGCTTGTCCCGAAGAATGTTGACCTGGCGGTCAGCAACCGAGAGGTCGTTGGCGGCAGACTGCTCTGCCGGTGTACGTCCGGAGTCCTGGTTTGGTGTCTCCATGATGTATCAGCCCCTTCCTGCGCTTCTCTTAAGACATTAGTCCCAAGATGGCAGGTAGGGATGGAGACTCCCGAAATGTGGACTAGTTCGTGACCTCGGGCGTGTCCACGACATTTGTCCCTGCGATGGCGTCACGGGCGGCGCGCCGGAGCTTCTTGTCCGACACGGCCCGCTCCCCCACGGCGCCCGGGGTCCACGCGTTAACGTCCTCTTCGTTGAACTCGGTCTTGGACGGGCGGCGCTTGACCGAAATGCCGGTGACGCCGTCGGCGAGCCGCCGCGTGACCAACAGGAACCCGGTGTGGGCCACCATGCGGTGGTCGGGACGCACGGCGAGACCTTCAAGGTGCCAGCCGCGGACCATTGACTCCCAGGCGTCGGGTTCCGTGAACCGGCCGTCCGCGCGGATGGCTTCCGCGGTGCGGGAGAGCTGGGTAACGGTGGCAACGTAGTTGATCCACACGCCGCCGGGGGCAAGGACGGTAGCGACGGCGTCGAGGCATTCCCAGGGGGCGAGCATGTCCAGCACAACGCGGTCCACGGAACCGGGTTCCTCGGCTTTGACCACTTCCTCCTGGAAATCACCGAGGGAGATCTGCCAGGCGGGGTGCGGTCCACCGAAGATGGTCTCGACGTTTCCGCGGGCGATGTCCGCGAATTCCTCGCGCCGCTCGAAGGAATGCAGGTAGCCGTTGTCGCCCACGGCGCGGAGCAGGGAGATGGAGAGGGCGCCCGAGCCGACGCCGGCCTCCACCACGCGTGCACCCGGGAAAATGTCCGCCATGGTGACGATCTGGCCGGCGTCCTTGGGATAGACGACGGCGGCGCCACGCGGCATGGAGAGGACAAAGTCGGAAAGCAGGGGGCGGAGGGTCTGGTACTGCTGGCCCACGTTGTTCACCACCACGGAGCCGTCAACCTTGCCAATGATTTCGTCATGGTTCAGGAACCCGCGGTGGGTGTGGAATGCGCCGCCGCGTTCCAGCGTGATGGTGTTCATGCGGCCACGCTCATCAGTGAGCTGGACGCGTTCGCCTTCGCGGAAGGGGCCGCGGCGACGTGCAGCTCCCACCGGCTGCGAGCCGCTGGCGGCAGCACCGGCTTGCGCTACTCCGTTGGCGTCGTTGACGGCAGTTTCGCTGCTCATGTTTTTCCTCGCTCCTGTAAACCTGTTGTGCCGCGGCCCGACAGTCCCATGGGACGTTTTGGCGTTAGCGGCGGCAATGCACGACCGGCAGGTAACTCTACCGGTTCTGGCCCTGCGGGTGCTTATCGTTGCGCGGGCGCTTGCCGGTGATGGCAGCGAGGACCGCCTCCTGGGTCATCAGCCCGGTGACCATGCCCTTGTGGTCCACCACTGCATAGTGGCGTCCCTCAACCTGTGAAAGGAACTGGATCAGCTCCTGCCCTTTGGACCATTCGGGGACGTAGGCGCCTGCAGCCAGTGGAAACGAAACCGCCGTGATGGGGGTGTTATCGGCTGCGGCAGGCGGCACTGATGCCAGGGCGTCCGGGTCCACCACGCCCTGGGGCCTGCCGTCGGGTCCACAGACCACCACGGACTTTGTTCCTGCCGCCCCCAGGCGGAGGGCATCCCGCACGGTGCCGGTGGCAGGCATTCCGGCGGCAGGCGTCGACAACGCCGCGGCACTGACCAGCGGGAGCCGGCCGCGCAGCGTGCCTTGCTGGATGGACGCCGACGCGCCCATCCAGAGGAACCCGCCCACCAGGATGGTGATCATGAGGAGGCTGAAGTCCGGGTTCTCTCCGGCGAGGAACGGACGAAGGAGGAACCAGTAGGCAATGGCCAGGACGATGATCCGCCCGCCCCACCCGGCCGCAACGGTTCCTTTCGCCTGGCTGCCGGTTGCTTTCCAGACGATGGACTCAACCAGCCGGCCGCCGTCGAGAGGCAGGCCCGGCAGGACATTGAAGACGCCGATCAGGAAGTTCGCCCACATGAAGATGTTCGTCAGGATTTCCGCAACGCTTCCCAGGCTGTCAGTGCCGAGCAGCAACCAGGCTCCGCCCGCCAGGACGAAGTTGGCAGCCGGCCCCGCCAGCGCCACCAGCACTGACCGGCCCGGGGACGATGTAAAGCTTTCGAACTGGGTGTGGCCGCCCCAGAGGTTAAGAACGATTTTTTGCGTGGGCCAGCCGTAGATCTTTGCCGTCAGCGCATGGGCGAGTTCGTGGACGAGCACTGAGATCAGGAGCAGGACGGCGTACGCGAAGGCCACGACGTAGGCGCTCATGCCCAGCATCGGGTTGTTCCTGGCCAGCACAGGACCATAGACGATCACGGTGAAGGCTGCGATCACGAACCACGAGTAGGCGAGGACGACAGGGACGCCGGCGATGCGTCCCAGCGGGATCCCTTCACGGCGTGCCGGGTTGGTGCCTTGGCCGGCGCCCGGATCAGCCACGTGCATCACCTGCTGAAGCGGCGGCCGCTCCGGTTGCGTCGGCCTGCAGCAGGAGGGCTTCCAGTTCGGCCAGGCTGCGCCCTGCGAGGGTGTCCCAGAGAGCGTAACTGCCGTCGTCCGGCAGCGGCACAATGTGGGGCACGGCCACGGTGGCGACGCCGGAGGCCACGGCCGCGGCCACGCCCGGCACGGAGTCTTCGAGGGCCACGCAGTGGTGGATGCCCAGGTGGGGGTCGTTCTCCTGCAGCAGTTCCACGGCGGTCAGGTATGCCTCCGGGTGCGGCTTGCCCTGGCTCACGGTATCGCCGGTGACCAGCACTTCAAAGTAGGGCCGGGGAAGGCTGGCCACAACTTCGCGGGCCAGCGGACCCTCGGACATGGTGACCAAGGCGCAGCGGATGCCGGCCAAGTGCAGTTCCTCAAGGAGCTCACGGGCACCCGGCCGCCAGGGCACCTGCTGCTGGACACTCCTGACCACCTGGGCGGTGAGGGTGTCGATGATTTCGCGGATTTCGAGCTCCACGCCGGCCTCTTGGAGCAGGCCCGCGGAAAAGGTGAGCGACTGGCCCACCAACTGCATTGCCTGGTCGTGGCTCCACGTTCCGCCGTGGGCCTCCACCAGCGCATGTTCTGCGGCAATCCAATAGGGCTCGGTGTCCACGATGGTGCCGTCCATGTCCCAAAGGACGGCTTTGAGCGGTGAACCGGCGGCAGGAAATCGCATGACGCCAGTCTACGGGGCATGGCTGGACGACGGCTGTGGGCTACGCCCTTGGCGAATATGACGCAGGGCCGGTCCTGTTTGTACTGGTTCCCGGTCATTTGCGGCGCTTCATTCCATGCGCGAGCCTGCACCTTGGACGTAGGGTGAAGAAATGAATAGCTTCGAGGGAGACACCGCCGAACAGGGTGCCGGACCCGAGCGGGAACGGTTCCTGCAGCCAGTGGCTGACGGACAGCGCGTAACGGTGATGCTTGCCGCCTTTGAAGGGTGGAATGACGCCGGAGAAGCGGCCAGCGATTCGCTGCGCTACCTGAACAAGTTGTGGGGCGGCAAAAAGGTGGCATCCATCGATGCCGATGAGTATTACGACTTTCAGTTCACCCGACCCACGGTCCGCAGGAATGCGGCCGGCGAACGCAAGATCAAGTGGCCTTCCACCCGCATCTACAAAGCCACAGCCCCCAACTCCAACGTGGACGTCATCTTCGTGCAGGGCACGGAGCCGTCCTATAAATGGCGCGCCTACACGGCAGAGCTGCTGGCCCATGCGGAGGCGCTGAATGTGGACTACGTGGTGCTGGTGGGCGCACTGCTCGCCGACGTCCCGCACAGCCGCCCGATCCCAGTGAGCACGTCCTCCGACGACGCCCCGCTCAGGGAGCGCATGAACCTGGAGGCCTCGCAATACGAAGGCCCCGTTGGCATTGTGGGCGTCCTCTCCGAGGTGGCGCTCCTCGCCGGCATCCCAGCCGTGTCGTTGTGGGCCGCCGTGCCGCACTATGTGGCACAGGCTCCCTCCCCCAAGGCGCAGCTTGCCCTCCTGCACCGCATCGAGGAGCTGCTGCAGGTGCCCCTCGACACCCATGAGCTGGCCGAGGAGGCCGACGCCTGGGAACGCGGCGTGGACGAGCTGGCTACCGAGGACCCCGAGATTGCCGCCTACGTCCGGCAATTGGAGGAAGCCAAGGACACTGCGGATCTCCCCGAGGCCAGCGGCGAATCCATTGCCCGGGAGTTTGAGCGGTACCTGAAGCGGCGGGGCCAGGACCGGCCCTGATTGGTTAATGGGAGAGGGGCCTGGGCGGGAGATTTCCCGCCCAGGCCCTTCTCTGTTGTGGTCCTTGGAGTAGAAGGCGTCAGAGCCTGATGCCCAGGAGGGCGTCCACCGCGTCCTTGACCAGGGCGCTGTCGGCGGCGCTGGCGGCAGCACCGCCGTCGTTCGCTGTCCGGGCCCAGCGCGAGATTGCGGCGACTGCTGCCGGGGCGTTGAGGTCTGCTGCCAAGGCTTGACGCATTTCGGCCAGGAGTGCCTCGCCTGATCCTTCAGGCGCGTGGTCCAGGGCGGTCCGCCACGCCGCCAGGTCAGCCTTGGCAGCGGCGAAGCCTTCGTCCGTCCAGGACCAGTCGGAGCGGTAATGGTGCGCCAGTATGGCCAGGCGGATTGCAGCCGGGTCTTCACCGGCACCGCGGAGCTTTGAGACCAGCACCAGGTTGCCCTTGGACTTGCTCATCTTTTCGCCGTCCAGCCCCACCATGCCGGCATGGGCGTAATGCCGCGCAAGGGGAACCCCTGCGAGCGAGTATGCGTGGCCGGCGCCCATCTCATGATGCGGGAAGATCAGGTCCGAGCCACCGCCCTGCACCGTAAATGGCGACGGCAGGTACTTCTGGGCGATGACGGTACATTCGATGTGCCAGCCGGGCCGTCCTGCGCCCAGGCTTCCTCCCGGCCAGCTGGGTTCGCCCGGCCGTTCCACCCGCCAAAGCAGCGGGTCAAGCGCCTGCCGCTTCCCGGCCCTTCCCGGATCCCCGCCGCGCTCGGCGAAAAGCTCCAGCATGGTGCTTTCGCCTAAGTGGGAAATGCAGCCCAGTACCCAGGCGTCAGGTGCGGTCGACTGCTTGCCGGCGGCTTCGACGTCGTAATACACATCGCCGTCAGGTTCACCGTTGGTGCCGGCCACCTGGTAGGCCAGCCCCATGCTGACAAGCCGCTCCACCTCGGGGACGATCAGGCCGATCGATTCCACCGCGCCAACGTAGTGATCGGGCGCGAGGACGTTCAAGGCTTCCATGTCGGTCTGGAAGAGTTCCACCTGTTCTGCGGCTAGGTCACGCCAGTCGACGCCGGTGGCGGTTGCGCGTTCAAGCAGGGGATCGTCCACGTCCGTCACGTTTTGGACGTAGGAAACCTCGCTGCCGGCATCGCGCCACGCCCGGTTGAGCAGGTCAAAAGCAACGTAGCTGGCCGCATGTCCCATGTGGGTTGCGTCGTAGGGGGTGATGCCGCAGACGTACATGGAGGGCCTGGCCTCCTGCTCCAGCGCCACTTCGCGGCCTGCCGCAGTGTCGAACAGCCGGATGGCGGGCATGTTTCCGGGCAGGGCAGGAACGGGGCGGGAAGTCCAGGATTTCACAAGCCCAAGCCTAGCCCTAGGCGCTGATGACGCCGAAACCGAGCAGGAGGTAGAGCGCCAGGCCCAGGAAGATCCGATACCAGACGAAAAGGCGGTAGCTGCGCGTCGACACGAACTTCAGGAACCAGCCGATGATGACGTACCCCACCACCAGGGCGATCACGGTGGCGAGGGCGGTCTCCGGAAGGCCGAACGGCCCGGAAATGCCTTCCTTGGTGACCACCTTGTACAGCTGATACAGCCCGCTGCCGAACACCGCGGGGATGGCGAGCAGGAACGAATACCGTGCCGCGGCTTCCCGCGTGTAGCCCATCAGCAGGCCGGCGGTGATGGTGCCGCCGGAGCGGGAGACGCCGGGGATCAGCGCCAGGGCTTGGGCCAGGCCGTAGAGGATGCCGTGCTTGTAGGTCAGGTGCGTCAGGTCCCGTTTCTGGGCGCCGGTGGCGTCGGCCACGGCAAGGATCAGGCCGAAGACGATCAGCATGGTGGCCACGATCCACATGCTGCGGAGCACGGATTCGATCTGGTCCTGGAAGAGCAGGCCCAGCACGATGATGGGGAGGCTGCCCAGGATCACCAGCCAGCCCATCCGGGCGTCAGGATCCTGCCGCGGCACTTTGCCGGTGAGGGACCCGGCCCAGGCTTTGACGATGCGGACAATGTCGCGCCAGAAAAAGATCAGTACGGCGGTCTCCGTACCGAGCTGGGTGATGGCCGTGAAGGCGGCCCCCGGGTCTTCCGCGTTGGGGAGGAACTCCCCCACGATCCGCAGGTGCGCGCTCGATGAAATCGGTAGAAATTCGGTCAGTCCCTGCACAAGGCCCAGCAGGGCCGCTTCAAACCAGTTCACGCTAAGACCCTACGGCATGGCACCGGTGCTTCTGCCCGTAAGCTTGCTGCTATGCAGCAGCGTTACGTCGGCAACAGTGGTTTGCGAGTTTCAGCCCTCTCCCTGGGCACCCGTTCCTGGGGCGGGGAAACTGACGACCAGGACGCTTCAGAGTTGCTGCGCACCTTCCTTGATGCCGGCGGCCGCCACGTGGACACTGCAGCTTCATATGCGGGCGGGGCATCAGAGGCGGTCCTTGGTTCCCTGCTGGGTGACGTGGTGTCCCGCACCGAGGTTTCCATCTCCACCAAAGCAGGAATGACGACGCCGGATGGCCGGCGCGCGGTGGACACGTCCCGCAACGCGATGCTCACCGGATTGGACGCCAGCCTGGCCAGGCTGGGCACCGACTATGTGGACCTCTGGTTTGCCGAGGCGTGGGACGGCAACGTTCCCCTTGACGAGACGCTGGGGGCACTTGACTTCGCGGTCCGTTCCGGGCGGGCCAGGTATGCAGGGATCTCCAACTTCAAGGGCTGGCAGGCCGCGAAGGCGGCGGCCGTCAGCAGTGTCCCGCTGGTGGCGGTCCAGGCCGAGTACTCGTTCCTTAACCGGTCGGCTGAGGCTGAGCTGCTGCCGGCCGGTGAGGATGCAGGGCTTGGCCTCATGGCATGGGGGACGCTGGGCCGTGGCGTCCTCACCGGGAAATACCGGGGCACCATCCCGGCCGGTTCCCGTGGCGCTTCGGTGAGCGAAGCCGCGTACGTGGAGCCTTACCTGGCGGAGAAGCCGTCACGGATCGTTGATGCGGTGTGCATGGCTGCCAACGGGCTGGGCCGGACGCCCCAGGACGTGGCGCTGTCGTGGCTGCTGTCCCAGCATGGAGTTGCCACGGCCATCGTCGGCGCCCGCACGCCCGTGCAGCTGAAGGAAATCCTCGACGCCCAGCTGTCCCCACTGCCGCCGCAGATCGCGCGGGCCCTGGAGGACGTTTCGGCAGCATCCTAGCGCTGCTGGTATTCCGCCGGCGGCGCTATTCCTCGACGATCTCCAGGTCTTCGTCGTCGTCCACGTCGGCTTCCTCGTCCTCTTCATCCTCGTCGTCAAAGACCTGAAGCGGGGTCACCTCGTTGTAGGCCTCGTAGAGCGCGTCCTCGTAAACTTCGAAAGCATCGGCAACTGCGAAAAATGCTGCCTCGACTGAGGGGTCGCCGTCCCCGCGCCGGTTGGATGCTGCTATAAGGTGTTCTTCCAAAGCGGTGGTCAGGGACGAAAGCGCGACACGCGGATCGATGCTCATGACTTCACGTTAGCGGGAAAAGGACGAAAATGGAGAGCAAATGAAGGAACAATTTCTCACCAGCTCGGTCCAGCGGGAACGGGATTATTTGCGGCAGTACGAGTACCTCGTACTGACCGTCAGCCCTGATGATTCCCTGCCCGAGGCGCGGCGCCGGCTGGTTGAGCACTCCGAATACGGCAAGTGGGAACTGGAACGCAGCAAGCTGTACGTGGGCGGCGGCAGGCGCTTTTGGCTGCGGCGCCGGGTGATGCAGGTCCGGCGGACCGTCTAGGTGATGCGGCCCGGCGGACCGCTTAGTCTTCCAGCGGGCCCAGCCAGGCGTTGGCCACAGTATTGTGGGCCGACTCGTCATCAGAGGGGTGGAACATCCCGGCCAGCACGTCGCGGTAGAGCCGTTCCAGCTCCGAGCCCCTGAAGTAACTTGATCCCCCGCTGACGCGGATGGCCAGGTCCACCACGCGGCGCGCTGTCTCCGTCGCATTGACTTTCAGGCCCACCAGTTTGGGGAACCATTGGGCCCCGTGGTCGGCCAGGGCGTCGACGTCGGCTGTCACGGACCTTAGCTGGGGGTACAGGTTGTCCATGGCCATGGCGGCGTCCGCCACCTTCCGGCGGATGTCCGGGTCCTGGGCATAGCTGCGTCCGCCGTTCTTGAAGGAGGTCCGCCGCTTCACTGTCTCCACGCCCACGGCCAGCGCACGTTCGCCCAGCCCCGTGTAGACAGCCGCCAGGAGGCTCTCAAAACAGGCGAAGATTGCGAATATCAACGGGTCGGCGTTGGGGCCTACGGGAAGTTTCCGGAAGATCCGGTTCGCTGGGACGGTCACGCCGTCCAGGACAGTGGTGGCGGACTGGCTGGCCCGCATGCCCAGGGTGTCCCAGTCGTCAAGGATCCGGTAGCCGGGGGTCTCGCGGCTGATGAAGCCGTGGACGAGTTCGCCCGCGCCGTTCCGGGCATCAGGGTCCTTTCCAAAGATGCCCAGGCGGGTCCAGGCCGGTGAGAGGCTGGTGAAGATCTTTGTCCCTGTGAACGAGTAGCCGCCGTCCTGTTCCGGCATGGCGGCGGTCCGGGAGTCGAAGAGGACGGAGTCGTTGCCGGCTTCCGAATTGCCAAAAGCGAACACCTCGCCCTGGGCGGCTTCTTCGAGGACGAAGGCCAACGAGTGGTCGCCCCGGGCAGCCAGGACGTGTGCGACGCCGGTCCAGACCAGGTGCATATTGACGGCCAGTGCCGTGGCAGGGGCAGCCGTTGCCAGCCTTCGCTGGCACTGCGCGGCCGCTTCGAGCCCAAGTCCCCCGCCGCCGTCGGACGTTGGCACGAAGAGCTTCAGGTACCCGGCCGCTGCCAACTCCTGGAGGTCCTCGTGGAAGAAGGCGTTGTCACGGTCATATGCGGCGGCGCGGCCGCGGATGCGCTCGAGGAGCTCATCCGGCAGCAGTTCCTCGGGGGTCACGGCCGGCTCCTCTCAGTAGTTGGTGAGCAGGGTATTCAGTACACGGGCGCCGAACTTGAGGGAGTCCGCCGGGACGCGCTCGTCGACGCCGTGGAACATGCCGGTGAAGTCCAACTCGTCCGGAAGCATCAGGGGTGCAAACCCGTAGCCGGTGATCCCAAGGCGGCTCAGTGACTTGTTGTCGGTACCGCCGGAGAGCGTGTACGGCAGCACCTTGGCGCCGGGGTCCTCCTTGTGGAGGGCATCGATCATGGAGTCCACCAGGTTCCCGGCGAACGGGACCTCGAGCGAGACGTCGTTGTGGACGTAGCTGACATCCACGCCATTGCCGGCCAGTTCACGGACGATCTCGAGGACCTGCTGTTCCTGGCCGGGGAGGGTGCGGCAGTCAACCAGTGCTTCGGCGGACTCGGGGATGACGTTGTGCTTGTAACCGCCCTTGAGGAGGGTTGGGTTGGTGGTGTTCTGGAGGGTGGCGCCGACGAACCTGGCCACCGTACCCAGTTGGTTGAGCAGGAGGTCCGGATTGTCGGCGTCGAACTCCACTCCGGTGAGTTCGGTCACCCCGTCAAGGAACTGCCGTGTGGTGGGGGTGAGCTCGATGGGCCACTTGTATTCGCCGATCCGCGTGACGGCAGCGGCCAGGCGGGTGACCGCATTGTCCGTGTTGATCTGGGAACCGTGGCCGGCCCTTCCGTGGGCAACGAGACGGAGCCACGAGATGCCCTTCTCGGCCGTCTGCAGCAGGTAGGTCCGCTGGCCGCCGATGGTGGCTGAGAACCCGCCGACCTCGGAGATGGCCTCGGTGGCCCCCTCGAACAGTTCCGGGCGGTTGTCCACGGCGTAGCGGGCGCCGTAAACGCCGCCGGCTTCCTCGTCCGCGAAGAACGCGAAGATGATGTCCCGCTTGGGCTTCCTGCCCTCCCTGGCGAAGTTCCGCAGGACCGAAAGGATCATGGCGTCCATGTCCTTCATGTCGACGGCGCCGCGGCCCCAGATCAGGCCGTCCTTCAGTTCTGCGCCGAACGGGTCCACCGACCACTGGTCACGGAGGGCGGGAACGACGTCCAGGTGGCCGTGGACCACCAAAGCGCTGGCGGACGGGTCCTCCCCTGCCAGCCTGGTCACAACGTTGGCCCTGCCGGGCGCGGACTCGAAGATCTCCGCGCTCATGCCCACTTCCTCGATGAGCCCCGCGGCGTACTCCGCTGCCGCCCGCTCCCCCGGCCCCGACCCGTCCCCGTAGTTGGAGGTGTCGATCCGGATGAGTTCCTGGCAGATCCGGACAACTTCATCCTCGGGCAGGACATCAGGCATTTAAGGCTCCTTGGTAGGGAATGACTGGGCGGCGCGGGCTTCAATCGCTGCCCTCAGCCTACCCACTTGGCCCGATTCGTTGTTCTCCGAAAAGTCGTGTTAGAGTTTTTCTCGCTGCTTCGGAGAGGCGCGAAACGCTGAAAGGCGGGACGGCTTCTGCGAAATACCACCTGCGCGGGTGGCGGAATGGCAGACGCGCTAGCTTGAGGTGCTAGTCCTCGAAAGGGGGTGGGGGTTCAAGTCCCCCTCCGCGCACAAATGGGAAGCCCCGGAAAATCGTAGATTTTCCGGGGCTTCCTTTGTTTTCACAGCTGCACGGGCGCTTTACCGACCTTCCCGGTACGCCGAACGATTGTGTCTCCCTGCCGTCCGCGAACCGCGGCCAAGGACAAGGACCGCCACCGCCATGCCGACGACTGCTCCGATCAGGGTTTCCAAGCCCCGCTCCGCAATCAGAATCCCCGGCTCGGTGGGATGGGCCAGCTCGGTCATGATCAGGATCAATGGCGTGAAAAACACCAATGCCAAGCCGTAGTGCCGGGTCATGAACAATTCCGTGGGGAACTGCAAGGCGGCAATCAAGACCACCAGCAGCACCGCACCAGGTTGCTGGGACAGGATCAGCGCGGTGACGCCGAGGCCGACGAAGGTTCCCAAAATGCGGTGGAGCCCGCGCCGTATACGGCCCGCAAAGTCGGCTCCGGCAAGCGGTACTGCCGCGGCAGCCATCGCCCAGTAGGCATGGCCGTCACCGGTGAGCTGGCCTGCTGCTCCCGCGCTGCCGACGGCGAGGACGTATGCCAGGGCATGGATCATTGCTACCCGCAGCCGCGCCCCTGTCAGCGATGGGGCTACCCTACGTACGCCTGCCTCCCATGACGTCCGGCGCCAGACCCCGCCAGCCACGCCGACCGCTACCGAAAAGCCTGCAGAGGCGGCGGCGACAGCGACGACGACCGGGACAGGGGCAATGGGTGGAACGGACGCGCAGGCGCCAAGGGCGAAGATGCCGAAGAACGGCCCAACAGGTTTCAGGTTTGCCCGGTCTGCCGCCAACGAGCCGACGCCCGCTGCGAGTGATTCCACCAGGATCAGCACCCAGGACCCGGCTTGGGCTGCCGAGAGAACAGCACCCGTCGTGACCCCGGCGATCAGCAGTGCTGCGGCCGTCAGCTGGTGGTAGAGCCGCAGCTGGTGGCGCTCATCCCGGCCGTACATCCCCGTGAAGGCGCCGAATACTGCGTAGATGGACAGGTCCGGGCGGCCGGCGATGAGCAGGGCCGCCAGGGGAACCGCAACGCTGACACCCACCCTGACGGCGGCAAGGTGGTCGTTAGTTGCCGGACGAACGGAGAGAATTCCAAGGCCGGACCTCGTTAACCGCCGTGCCATTCTGTACAACTCCCACCTTCCGCACTCCGCCGCTTACCGGGCCGCCGCAACCGTGGGAAACGTGTGTTTCTACCGGGCCTGCTGCAAACAGGATTGGCTCCCGCTGGCCCGACCCGGCCCGAATGCCCTTACAGCCAGGAGATGTAGTAACCACCCGGACTCCAATGGATGACACCGCCTTGGTAATTCTGGGCGACACTTCCATCATTGCCGGTCGGATACTCGTCACTTGTCGGGTAGCCAAGGCGTCCGGATTCAAACCCTGTTGAGGCCCAGATGGACCGGGTGGCCCCAAAAGACGCGTGCGCTCCGGTTGCCGGGGACCAAATGATGGCCCCGCGTTGGTAGTTCTGGTAAACGCCGCCGTCGCGGAGCCCTGTTACTTCGTCTGTTACGGGATACCCGAGGACGCCGTTTTCGAAACCGGTCGCCGCCCATTCGCCGCGGATTGCCCCTACGGAGATGTGTACTCCCGTTGCGGGGGACCAGATGATGGCCCCGCCCTGATAGTTCTGGTAAACGCCGCCGTCGCGGAGCCCGGAGACCTCATTGGTCACCGGGTATCCCAGGCGGCCGTTCTCAAAGCCCGTGGCCGCCCAGAGTCCCCGAATCGCACCTACGGAGATGTGTACTCCCGTTGCCGGGGACCAGATGATGGCCCCGCCCTGATAGTTCTGGTAGACGCCCCCGTCGCGGAGCCCGGAGACCTCATCCGTCACCGGGTATCCCAGGCGGCCGTTCTCAAAGCCCGTGGCCGCCCAGAGTCCCCGAATCGCACCTACGGAGACATGCGCTCCGGATGCAGGCGAGTAGAGGATGCATCCCTGCTCGAAACACTGGTATCCCCCGTTGTCCTTGAGGCCGTAAACCTCACCTGTGGTGGCCGCTCCGAGAGCGCCGTTCAGGGACGCTGCCTTGGCAGCTATCGGGGTCTGCGGGGCCGGAACGGCGACGGCGGCCGAAGCGTCGATAAGGCCGGCACCGCATCCTCCGGAGCAGGTTCCCGGGAGGGGACGCGCGGTGGCCTTGAGCTTCGCTTCGATTTGGGATGGGACCAGTGAGGGGTCGGCGGCTTTCATCAGGGCGCCAACAGAGGCCGCCATGGGCGTGGCCATTGACGTTCCCATCATGTACCCATAGGTCTCGGCGCCCGGGCTGGTTGTTCCGGCATTCAATGTGGAGAGGATCCCCGCATCGGTGTCGCCTCCCGGGGCCATGACGTCAACCGCGGGACCGAAGTTCGAGTACGACGCCTTGGAACCGGACTTGTTGGTGGCGCCGATGGCGATGACATTGTTGCAGTTCGCCGGCGCGTCGTTCGACGCTGCCTGGTTCTCGTTGCCTGCAGCCACGAAAACCGTGGAGCCCCGGTTCACGGCGCCATCAATGGCAGCCTGCATCGTGGCAGGGCACGCGGCAGTTCCACCCACACTGAGGTTGATGGTTTTCGCCGGATTGGGGTTGTCGGGTACGCCGGTGACAGTTCCCCCGGAGGCCCAGGTAATGCCGTCGGAGACATCAGAGAGGTAACCGCCACAGGAACCGAGTGCGCGGACCGGCTCGATCTTCACGCCGGGAGCTGCGCCGCTTACTCCCTCGGCGTTATTGGCGACGGCGGCGATAATCCCGGCAACATGGGTTCCGTGCCAGGATGAGTTGGCGGACGACCCTGAACCGCAAGCGCCTGCGGTCCGGAAATCGCCCGGGTCGGAGGGGTCGGGATCCCTGCCGTCGCCGTCCCCTGAAGTAGCTGGATCCGCAATCATGTCGTAGCCGGCCATGACGTTGGCCTTAAGGTCGCTGTGCGCCGTGATGCCGGTATCAATCACGGCGACGATCTGTCCCGTACCCGTAGTTCTGTCCCAGACAGAGGGGACCCGGATGCCGACGTTGGGATCGGACAGAGCCCACTCCTGGGAGTAGTAGGGGTCATTCGGTGTGGCCGACGGGTACATGAGGATGTCAGGCTCCACGGAGGCGACGTTCCCACCTGCGGCAATGCTCTCCAGCATCCGCTGGGATTCGGCAGCATTGAGCCGGCGGCTTGCTTTCACCACCTTTGCGTCACTGGCCGTGGTCTTGACCTCCCTGACGTCGATGGAGGTATCGCCGGCAGCTTTCGCATAGGTCTTGCCCCGTTCTGCGGCGCTGCCCGCTGCTGAGGGCTTGAATTTGACGATGAACTGATCAGTGGGCAGCGGCGCGCCTGCAGAACTCCCCGGGGCGGAAGGACCAGGGGGCGCCGCTGGATTGTTTGCAGCGCTGGCCGTTGCTGCCGTGGCAGAGGCAACAAGTGTGGTGGCCATCAACAGACCCAAGGCCCTGTTGCCGATCCGGGCTTTTGTCATACCAGTCTTAGTGCGCATATCCACTCCTCTGGGCCTCCCAGTTCCACCAGCGAGCCTACTAACATCGCCCCGCCCGCGGGACCCCTCATCATCCCCCAATGCATTTCGGTCAAACCCCCCAATGCACCAGGGTAGGGGTCAGGCCAGCCGGGCCCGTACGATCTCGCTGACGGCCTTGCCGTCGAAGCGTCCGCCGATCTTCGGGGTAACGGATTTCATGATGGACCCCATGGACCGCATCGTCAGCTCGGCGCCGTCCGCTTCCAGGCTGCCGATGACCTCGTCGACGATGGCTTCGGCTTCCTCACGGCTCAAGGCCTTGGGCAGGTAGGTCTCGATGACCTCGGCCTCGGCGATCTCCGCGTCCGCCCGGTCGGCGTGGCCCGCGGCGGAATAGGTGGCAGCGGTGTCCCGGCGCTTGGCAGCCTCCTTTTGCAGCAGCGCGGTGACCTGGAGGTCATCCAGCTCGATGGGGGTCTTTCCGGACTTTTCCCGCGTTTCGATCTCGCCCAGGACGTTCCGGACCGTGGTCAGGGCCACCTTGTTGCCGGCTTTCATATGGACGATGACGTCGCCCTTCAGCTTGTCCTTCAGTGACATGGTGTTGTGCTCCAATCTTCGTAGCAAGGGAAATGGCTATGGCCAAGCCTATTCCGCCGCTCCTGCGGCGGCGGCTCCTCCTGGATTTACGGCTGCTCCTTCCGCGGACAGCAGTTGCTCAGGTCCGTAGGCTAGTTTGGGAACCCAGTCGCCCGGTCCCCCGGGCCCCGAAGGGAGCACCGAGTGGACAGCACGGTTGGCAAGTGGTTTCTGAATTGGATCGAGCGGGGCAACCCTGCCTCTGATATCCAGGCGGGCGGTGCAGGAACCCCGGCATGGTCAGAAGGCAACCTGGTCCGCCCCCTGGTGCACGGAGCGGCCTACTTCGCCAGGCTGCAGGATGAGCTGCGAGGCCTCCAAGCGGGTGACAGGGTGTGGTTCACCGACTGGCGCGGCGACGCCGACGAGCAGATCGCAGCGGACGGGACCACGATCGGCGGTTTGCTGGCCGGGCTGGCCAGGTCCGGAGTGGAAGTGCGGGGCCTCGTCTGGAGATCCCACGGCGAGCGCATATCTGCACCCATCAGCGGCCGCTCAAACGAACTCCTCAGCCGGCAGATCAACGACGCCGGCGGGGAGGCCCTGTTGGATCAGCGCGTGCGCCTGTTCGGCTCGCACCACCAGAAACTGGTGGTCATCCGTCATCGGGACGACCCCTCCTGTGACGTCGCCTTCGTGGGAGGAATCGACCTTTCGCACAGCCGCCGGGACGACTCTGGCCATGCCGGGGATCCGCAAGCGGTGAAGATGGATTCGAAGTACGGCCAGAGGCCCCCGTGGCATGACGCCGCCCTCGAACTGCGGGGCCCCGTAGTCGCCGACGTGCTGGCTGTATTTGCTGAACGGTGGAACGACCCCCACCCGCTTGACCGGCATACGCCGTACCGCATGCTGTTACAGCGCCTGGCCCGGATGCCGCGGCACCCCAAACCACTCCCGGAGGCCGCTCCTCCCCCGCCCCCGGCCGGCCCGCATGCCGTCCAGCTGCTGCGCACCTATGGCCTGAAGCACCCGCCCTTCCCGTTCGCACCGGACGGCGAGCGCAGCATCGCGCGGGGCTATGCAAAAGCGTTCGGCCAGGCCCGTTCCCTCATTTACATCGAGGACCAGTATCTGTGGTCCCGGGAGGTGGCAAGCGGAATAGCAGCGGCACTGGAGCGCAACCAGGAACTGAACGTAATCATCGTGGTGCCCAGGTACCCGGACTCCGACGGCTTCCTGGGCGGCCCGCCCAGGCGCTTGGGGCAATTGCGCGCCATAAGCATGCTCCGCAAGGCCGCACCGGACCGGGTGGGGGTGTTTGACCTGGAGAACACCGAGGGGACACCGATCTACGTGCATGCCAAGATCTGCATTATCGACGACACCTGGTTCACGTGCGGATCCGACAACTTCAACCGCCGGTCCTGGACCACCGACAGCGAGCTTACCTGTGCCGTCATGGACACGTCGGCCGAAGGCCAGCAGGACGCCGGAACACGTGCCCGGGAGTCCCGTCCGCTCGCCACGGAGCTGCGGCAGCAGCTGTGGGCCGAACACCTCGGCCTGGACGAAGACGACCCCCAGCTCCGTATCGAGGGGTCATTGCAGTTATGGAACCACACGGCCGATACCCTGGACCGCTGGCACAACACCGGCCGCCGCACTCCACGGCCCGCCGGGCAGGTGCGCCGCCATGTCCCGGAACCCGTTACGCCCCTCCAACGCCTTTGGGCCGACCCGGTCTACCAGCTCATCGTCGACCCGGATGGCCGCCCCCGCGGCCTCCGTGGCACCACCCGTTTCTAACCCGGTAACCCCCGTGGACTTGAAAAATAGATCCTAAGCATGCTTATGATGTTTGCAGCCGAATGCGAACGGCTGCCAACCACAGGAGGTAACACCATGGGACTGGGCGACAAAATTGAGAACGCTGCCGAAAAGGCCGGCGGTAAGGGCAAGGAAGCGGCGGGTAACGCCACTGGCGATGAGAGCCTGCGGGCCGAAGGCCAGGCGGACCAGGCAAAGGGCGGCCTGAAGCAGGCCGGCGAAAAGGTCAAGGACGCTTTCAAGGACTAACAAGCAACTATATGAAAGGGCGCACCCAGCGAACGGGGTGCGCCCTTTTGTCATGACCGGGAACAAGCATGGCAGCCACCGGTGCTCCCCTAACCTTGCTGAATTCCCCCAACCTTGCCCGCGAGGCGTTCCTATGCTCTTGACACTGGAACTGCATGGATCTTGGATCATCCTTAAGTCGTGCAGTGGGCTTTTCACTTATTGCGTCCCCCGGTTCGGGATGGTTTTCAGGGAGCACACATGGATGCCGGGACCATACTCGGGTTCATCGCAGGGTACCTCGCAACCCTGGCAGGCGTATTTCTCCTCTATCTCCCGGTCATCGCCCTGGTTGTAGCCCTGTTGGTCGCGGCCGGTGTCCTTCAATTGCTGTTGCTGCCCCTGGTCATCCTGGTCCGTAAGATTCGGCACAGACCTTCCGGCCAGGACACTGACGGTTCCTGGATGCTGGGACGCTAGAGGCGGGAAGCAGGCAGCAGCGGGCGCGCCGCCAAACCGGGGACGTTAACTCGCTGGCCTCTTCCCGCCTGGGCCTGCCCCGCCGTCGCCTCCTACTGATTTCCGGCACCCGAATGGGTGGGGCGGGCTCCTGCGGGTACTTACCAGATAGCAGTCCAGGCTATCCGGCGGTGGAGAGGCACATGAGCGAAGAACGACGGCGGGAACTCGGGGAGTCCGACGCCCCACTTGAGCATGACCTTCAGGAGTCGTTCGAACGGACGGTGGGCCAGGGGGCTGAGCGGCTGCACCGCACGATGCGGAACATCCTTGTGACCGGCGTGTTTGGTGGCTTTGAAGTGGGCCTCGGCATCATGGCCTACCTGGCGGTGCTCCATGAAACGGGAAACCATCTGCTCGCGGGCGTGGCTTTCAGCATGGGGCTCATCGCCCTCCTGCTGGCGCACAGTGAGCTGTTCACGGAGAACTTCTTAATGCCTGTTGCGGCCGTCGCTGCAAAGGAAGCGAGCTATACCCAACTGGCAAAACTGTGGGGAGGAACGCTCATTTCCAACCTCGTGGGCGGATGGATCTTCGTCTGGATCGTCATGGTGGCATTCCCCGAGTGGTCAACGGTGGTCAGCGAGAGCGCCCACCATTTCGTTGATGCCCCGTTCTCATTGCAGTCCATTGCCTTGGCAGTCCTGGGTGGAAGCACCATCACCCTCATGAGCAGGATGCAGCAGGGCACGGACAACGATGTAGCGCGCATTGTGGCCACCGTTATCGGCGGGTTCCTGCTGGCTGCTCTGCCGCTCTTCCATTCAATCCTCGACTCCCTGCTGATCTTCGCTGCGATCCACTCGGGCGCGGACATCAGCTACATGCAGTGGATGGGCTGGTTCGGCTACACGTTGCTGTTCAACGTGCTCGGCGGCATCGTCCTGGTAACCCTCCTGCGCCTGGTGCGGACAAAGGAGCTTATCCAGAAACGCCGCGCGGAGGCACCCACTGACCCCGATGCCGCCCGCAACCCCTGACCAGCGGCGGTAGCTTGGAACCCGTAGGAATTTTGCAACCGGACGTGGGAGAAAACGTGAAAGCAATCGTGTACGAAGCAACAGGTCCGTCATCCGTACTGAAGCTGCAGGACAAAGCGCTAACTGATCCGGGTGCGGGCGAAGTGCGGGTCCGCCTGGTGGTCTCGGGGGTGAACCCCACCGACTGGAAGTCACGGTCCGTCAGTGGAAGCAACAAGCTTCCCGCGCCCAAAGTTCCCAACCAGGACGGAGCCGGCGTTGTCGACCAAGTGGGGTCCGGGGTAGCCGGTTTCAACGTGGGGGACCGTGTGTGGCTCTGGGACGTCGCATGGGCCGGCAATGAAGGTACGGCACAGGAATACGTCGTGGTGCCCGCCCACAAGGTGGTGGCACTACCAGACTCCGAATCCTTCGACACCGGTGCCTCGTTGGGCATACCTGCCCTGACAGCGCACCGCGCCCTGGCGTCGAACGAAGACGGACCGGACAGACTCTCCCCCGGCTCCCTGGCAGGCCGCAGCGTGTTGGTCACCGGAGGTGCAGGGGCAGTGGGGCACGCGGCCATCCAACTCGCACGGTGGGCCGGGGCTGCCGTCATCACCACCGTCAGCGGAGACCGGAAGGCTGAACTTGCCCGCCGTGCCGGCGCGGGTACGGTCATCAACTACCGGACGGAGGACGTGGTCCAGGCCGTCAAGGCGGCAGCCCCGGACGGTGTGGACATCATCGTGGACGTCAACGCTCCCGCGAACATCGAGGCAGACCTGCAGGTCCTCAAACCCGGCGGCACCATCTCGATATACGCAGCCAACCCCGGAGAATCGCTCAATGTTCCCATCCGCGAAAGCATGACCAAGAACGTCCGCTACCAGTTCATCCTCACCTACACGGTCACGGAAGGGCAGAAACAGCATGCTGTAGCCGCTGTCGCCGAGGCCCTGGCGGCGGGCGCGCTACGGGTCGGCGACGCCCACGGGCTGCCCCTGACGCGCTTCACCCTTGAGCAGACGCCCGCAGCGCATGATGCTGTGGAACAGGGCGCAATCGGGAAGGTGCTCATCGACGTCGCACCTGCACCTTAATCCCCGGCGCCGGTGTCAGCGCGAGAGGCGGTCCCGGGCGGCGTGTTCAACCAGGACAGGTATGAACGCGCGGACCCTGCCGGTGTCCAACAGGCTGTGCTCCTGCTGGACCACGTCCTCGATGTGTTCCCGGGGCAGGGCGGGAAACTTCACCGCAAGCCTGTCCACCACGTCGCCCAGCGCCCGCAACTCTTCGCTTACTCCCATCGGGAAAGTGTCAGCGTTTCAGGGAAGGCCGTCAAGACTTGACGCGAAAAAATGCGGCAGGCAAGGGAAGTGCCCAACAGTGGCCGTCGCTCCTTCAGCAGCCCAACGCAGCAAAGCGTCCGACGGCGGGCGCCGGCCCGGGCGCGGCCGTGCCACCCGGGTGCTCCACGCCGATGCACCCGCGGTAGTCACGCCGTCGTCAGTGCGGGTGCAACCTGCGGCTCCGGGGGTGCCGGTTGCGCCCCTGGGGGTGGGAAGCGGCAGCGACCGGACGGTACTCGATCCGCCGCTTCTCCGTCCGGATATCGCGCCGTTCCTGCCGCCGCGCCTTCCTTTCGGGGCGGTCAATGGCAGACAAGATAGTCAGCGTCACGGTAATCCACAAGAACGCCGTCCCCAACACCAAGGCGATTTCCAGCTCAGTGCTCATGCACCAATTTTAGGCCGCAGGGGCGGGACTCCAACCCCTGCGGACCCACATCAACAGCCCGCAAACCCACAGCGTTTAGAGAAGCCCCAGCCCCCTTATGGCAGCCATGACATCGGGCACCTGGACGGCGAGCAGGGCAGGATCGGGCTGGGCTGCGAACGTGTCGCCGCGCCGGAGTTCGGCGCGGGTAAGGACCACATGCGGTCCCGGAGGAGGCCCCCAGATTTCCGGCGGGGCCGGACCGAACAGCACCACCGAGGGTGTTCCGTACGCGGATGCCAGATGTGCCGCCCCGGTGTCGGCCGAGACCACCAGGCGTGCGGAGGCGATCGTGGCGGCGAACTCGCCAAGGCCCAGCACCCCGGCAAGGACGGCGGTGCCCGGGAGTCCTGCGAGGCGGCAAACTTCCTCTGCCCGTTCCCGTTCCGATGTCCCGCCGGTGAACACCACCTGGTGCCCGGCTTCTGCGAGCGCCGCGGCCACCGCCGCAAAGCGCTCCGCCGGCCACAGCCTGCTGCCGTATGCAGCCCCCACATGCAGGACGGTGGCGCCAGGGACCGGGCTGGGCACATGCGGCGTGTTCAGCTGCACATCCAGCGGATCCGCCTCGATGCCATGCCATTCCACCAGCCTCACCCAGCGTTCGCGCTCGTGCAGTTCGGGCCGCCAAGGAGGGCCATCCCGGTGCGCGCTTTGGTGGCCAACGGTTTGCCGTGCCTTTAACGCCTCGATCCGCCCCTGACTCTCCGGACCGCTGCCGTGTAGATTGATGGCCACGTCCACCACACCCGGTTCCATCGCCAGCGGCTCATCCAGACCGTGCGTCGGCAGCAGCTCATAGCCGCCCACCAGCCCCAAAGCTTCGGACAACCAGCCTTGGGCCGCATAGCGCAGCCGGTGCTCGGGGAAAGCCCGCCGGATTCCCTTCAAGGCCGGCACGGCGACCAGCAGGTCGCCCAGCTTCAAGGCGCGCAGGACCAGGAGCTCCGGCTTTCCATCGGCAGGAATCATGTCGCCGGACTGCTGGGCAGCTTCGGCGCCGGTCATGCGTCCGCCCTGGCGAACTTGGTGGCGGTGAGGCTGAGGACGTCCTCGTACACTTCCGGCACCCCGATGCCGCCCACTACTGAGTCGTCGTGGACACAGCGCGGGGCAGTCCAGCCGACCTGGGTGACGTCGATGCCGCAGGTGGGGCAGGTGGTCACCCAGGAGGCGTGCACGCGGTGCAGGCTTCGGCCCAGGGCACCGGCGTTGATTACATTGCCGGCCCAAAAGATCCCCACCGTGGGCACGCCGAGCGCCTGCGCCAGGTGCCGGGGGCCGCTGTCGTTGGCCACCACGACATCAGCTTCCGCCAGCAGCGCCACCAGTCCTGCCATATCGAGTGCCCCGGCCACGGAGCGGACGCCTGCTGACGCCGCCCGCGCTGCGATGCCTTCCGCCAGGTCCTGCTCGCTGCTGTCCCCAACAATGACCACACGTGAGCCGTCAGCCGCGCAGGCGGCAGCAAGTTCAGCGAACTTGTCCGCCGGCCAACGACGGCGGGGGTCGGTGGCGCCGGGATGGATCACCACCAGCGGCCGGCCGGCGTCGCCGTCGGCAGCTTCCGGGGCTTCTCCCCCTCCGATGGGTGCCAGCCGGGCCTCGAGGTCAACGGGGAAGGCGCCCGCGAAGCCGGCCACCTCCAAGGCCCGCAGCGGTTCGTGCTGGTAATAGAGGTAGGGGATGGTGCGTTCCAGGCTGGCGGCATCGGCTGTCCGGGTGCCCACTGTGTGGCGCGCCCCCAGGCGCAGCAGGAATGGATTCGAATACCGTCCGCCGCCGTGGACCTGGACGGCGAGGTCGAAGTTCCGGCTGCGCATCTGGGCAAAGAACCGCTCCAGCTCTTCCGGATCTTCTTCGCCGGGCCGGACTCCCTCGGCGAAGGGCAGGACCAGCACTTCGTCAACGGGGCTCTGCAGCGCCGCGAGCAGCGCTTTGTGAATGGGCGTGCCCAGCAAAGTGATGGTTGCTGCAGGGTAGGCCGCCTTCAGTGCCGACATGGCCGGGATCGCGAAAATCAGGTCCCCGAGGCCGCCTCCACGCAGGACCACGATCCTGGACACAGCGTCGAACTTCTCCAGCACGGGACCGACACCCACGCCGACTTGTCCCGCACCGCCGAACTCTGCGGTGAGTTGCTCCAAAATCTGCCCCTTCCGTCAAGCAGAGGGAACAGCAACCGGCCGTCCCTCCACTGCCCATACCGCCGCGATACGGTTCCAAACCCGCGGCCGCTCCTTTGAACCTTTACCCAATCGGCGGCGGATCTACGCTTCCTGTTGGGGAATACCGGCTCCATGCTGTACGTTTCATACCCGACAGCCCATCAAAGAAAAGAGAAGCACCCAAAGTGGCAACCGATTACGATGAACTGCGCTCCGACGTCAAGGAATCGCAGGACAACTCACTCGAGCAGCTCCAGTCAGCGAATGCTCCCGATGCCCGCAGCGTCGTGCAGGAGTTGGACGAAGCTGACGGGCTGGACGGCGCCGGGGTCCCTGGTGGCGAATTCGTCGCTGAGGAGCTCGTAGTCCAGGTCATCCCGCAGGCTGAGGACGAGTTCACCTGCTACTCCTGCTTCCTGGTCCGCCACCGGTCCCAGATCGCCCGGCAGAAAGACGGCCACAGCTACTGCACCGAGTGCGAAGGCTAGGGCGACACGCTTCCGCCAGTGGCCAAAACCACGACCTTTGCCCGAAAGGCACGCCGCGCCAGGCGTGCCTTTCGGTTTTAAGCATTCACCCAGTCCGGCTTCGTATCGTTGGGCACAACACTTACGACGTCGGCACCCACTACGCCGGCCCGGCAGCCAGGAGGCAGCGGTGGACAGCCCCGCCAGCTTGTGGAGCGCATTCAGCGCAGCGTTCACCCAAACAAACGTACCCACCGTCACGTGGGTTGAGATGCTCCTGTCCCTGGCAGCCGCCGTCGCCCTGTCCATCCCACGCCGCAGCTGGCGCTACTTCGGGCTCCTCGCCACCGCCACGCACGAACTGGGCCACGCGTTCGCCGCCGTAACCTCCGGGCAGCGGCTGGCAGGAATCCGGCTCCGGCTTGACCATTCGGGGACCACCACCACGTACAGCCGGAGCAGGCTGGCGGCTGCGTGGTCGTGTTTTTGGGGCTATCCGGTCCCTGCCATGGTTGGTGCAGCTTTCGTATGGTGTGGGCTCAACGGTTGGGGTCCGGCAGCCATGGCCACCAGCGCGCTGGTCCTGGCCGCGTCATTGCTCTTCCTGCGCAACGTGGCCGGATTCGCCATCACCGCTGCAGCCATCGCCGGCACCGCGTCCCTGGCGTTCCTTGCACCTGGTTCCGTCGTTGGACACGTGTCCGTCGTCCTCGGCCTGGCACTGCTGGTGGCCGGCGTCCGCGACCTGCTCAAACTCACCAACGTCCACCTCCGCCGCCGCGACCGGCTGGGCAGCTCCGATGCCTACCTCCTGTACCGTGCCACCTCGGTTCCGTCGGGGATCTGGATCGCCTTGTTCACGCTGATTGTCACCGGGGCCTGGATTGTGGCCTGGCAGCCAATTTCGATGATCCTGCTGAAAGGCGCCTAGGCTGGTGGCATGAGCCAGGAAACGGAAAGCACCTCCACAGCGGCCGGCGGCACCAACGGGCACAGCACCCGCGGAGCCTATGTGACAGGCGGCGCGGAATTCACCCGCGATACCAATTACATTGAGGACCGCATCACCAAGGACGCCGCGCCCGGCAGCAACGGCGAGCCGGGCTGGCCGGTGGAGGCGGGGCGTTACCGCCTCGTTGCCGCCAGGGCCTGTCCGTGGGCCAACCGCACCGTAATTGTCCGGAGACTGCTGGGGCTGGAAGAGGCAATCTCGCTGGGCCAGCCCGGCCCCACCCACGATGCACGGTCCTGGACGTTCGACCTCGATCCCGGCGGCGTGGACCCGGTCCTCGGCATCGAGCGCCTCCAGGAGGCCTACTTCAAACGCTTCCCCGGTTACCCGCGCGGCATCACTGTGCCTGCCCTCGTGGACGTGCCCAGCGGCGAAGTGGTGACCAACAACTTCCCCCAGATGACCCTGGACTTTTCCACGGAGTGGACCGAGTTCCACCGGCCGGGTGCACCCCAGCTCTATCCCGAACACCTCCGTGACGAGATCGACCAGGTGAACAAGCGGGTCTTCACCGAGGTTAACAACGGCGTCTACCGCTGCGGCTTCGCGGGCTCCCAGGAAGCCTATGACGCCGCGTACGAACGCTTGTGGACCTCGATGGACTGGCTTGAGGACCGCCTCTCCGGTCAGCGCTTCCTGGTGGGTGACACCATCACCGAGGCGGACGTGCGGCTGTTCACCACACTTGCCAGGTTCGATCCGGTGTACCACGGGCACTTCAAGTGCAACCGGCAGAAACTGAGCGAGATGCCCAACCTCTGGGGCTATGCCAGGGACCTGTTCCAGACCCCGGGATTCGGCGACACCATCGACTTCGTTCAGATCAAGCGGCACTATTACATCGTCCATGAGGACATCAACCCCACCGGAATTGTTCCTGCCGGCCCCGAGTTGGGCGGATGGCTGGAAGAACACGGCCGCGAGTCACTGGGCGGGCGGCCGTTCGGCGACGGTACGCCTCCGGGCCCGGTGCGGCCGGGTGAGGAAGTGGCGCCGGGACACGGCGCCTTCCGCTGAGCTGGACCCACCGAAGGAAACCGCTTTCCTCCTACACTGGGAGGCATGCAGACTTCTCTTGGTTTTGTGGCACCGGGATACGCAAACGTCCTGGCCCTGTTCGAGTCCCTTCTCGCCGAGGATTCCCGCTACAGCGCACAGCTGGCTGCCTACCACCAGGGTTTGCCGGTGGTGCACCTGACCGGCGGGCCGGACATGGCCGCCGACACGCTGACCGGCGCGTATTCGTGTTCGAAAGGCGTTGCCGCCATGGTTATCGCCCTCCTCGTGCAGGATGGAGTCCTTGAACTGGACCGCCCCGTGGCCTACTACTGGCCTGACTTCGCAGTGCATGGAAAAGACCGGCTGCTGGTCAGGGAGGCGCTGTCGCACCAGGCCGGCCTGCCGGGCGTTGAGGGCGGCTTCGCGCTGGAAGAGTTCACAACAGCCGGCGCCGCCGCCAGGCTGGCCGCTGCCGCTCCTGCGTGGGAACCCGGCCGGCAGTTCGGCTACCACGCACTCACCATCGGCATCCTGATGGAGGAGCTGTGCCGCCGGACTACGGGCGAGGCACTGCAGGACCTCTATGACCGGAGGATCCGCAAGCCGCAGGAGGTGGAGTTCTTCCTGGGCCTTCCGGAGGACCAGGAACCGCGGTACCGGGATGTCCTCTACGACGATGCCCCGAACCAGCCATGGGTGGACCCGCTCAGCCTCGAAGGCCTCAACAGCAATGCACCCGTGAGCACCATCATGGAGCTGCCGAACATCCGGTCTGTGCGGGCTGCCGGCATGTCCGCCGCGGGCGGCGTGGGATCAGCGGATGGCCTCGCCCGGCTGTACGCGGCGGCGACCACCGGCGTCGGCGGCGGTGAGCCGTTCCTCACAGGGGGGACCATCGCCGCGATGACGCGGGAGCAGGTGTGGGGACTGGACCGGTCCTCCGGACTGGACAATGCTTTCGCCGTCGTTTTCATGAAACCGCACCCCTCGCGGAACTTCGGCAGCCACCGCGCCTTCGGCCATGAGGGCGCCAATGCGGCCCTCGGGTTCGCCGACCCGTCCTATGGCCTGAGTTTCGGCTACATCCCCCGGCGCGCGGAAGAGGGGCGAACTCCGGGCCGGGCCCACAGGCTGGCAGCTGAGGTAAGGCGCTCAACAGCAGGTTTGTCCTGACGCACCCCCGGCCCTACTGTTATCCGGATGGGCAATACTCAGGCACGGCCGGATGCACGGTGGGCTCGGGGGACCCAACTACTCAAACAATCGGTGGCGGGACTTTCTGCTGCCTTCGCGGCACAGCGGCTGCAACTGGCGGGGAAGGCGGCCATAGCGGCGGGGCTGGCCTTTGCCATTGCGCCGCTCATGCCGGGCGCGGCGTCGCACTACGCTTACTACGCGCCGCTGGGTGCACTGGTGGCGATGTACCACAATGTCGCCGGCTCGGTGAAGCAGGGGGCACAGGCCTTGGCGGGGCTTGCGATGGGTATCGGCCTCGCTTTCGTCCTGGTGAGCATCAGCGAACCCTCACCACTGACGGTCGCCCTGTTCATGGGGGTGGGCGTGTTGCTGGGTGGGTTGCCGGGCATCGGGTCAGGCAGCGATTGGATCCCGACGGCGGCCCTGCTGGTTCTGCTGGTTGGCGGCAGTAATGCGGAAGATTTCTCCTACGGCTACCTGGTGCAGATGGCGGCAGGAGTGGCGGTGGGCATTGCAGTGAATTTCCTGATCTTCCCTCCGTTGCACCTCAACGCGGCTGCCTCAAGCTTGGCTGACCTGCGGCTCGCACTGGGCCGGCAGCTGACGGACATGGGCGCCGCCCTGACGGAAAAATGGCCGCCGGAGCACGAGGACTGGTCGCGCAGATCGGACGAACTGGCGGAAGCGGCACGCTCAGTGCGGCATCTGGTCAAGGAAGCGGACGCCAGCCGCCGCGCCAATCCACGCCGGAAACTGCACCCGCGCGACATCGACCGGGACTACCAGGACCTGAGAAACCTGGAACGGGTCACCTTCCATATCCAGGACATGACAGACGTGCTTTCCGACGTGATCTGGGAAGACGACGTGCCCTACGCCATCCCTTTGCAGGACAACGAACCTCTGGCTGACGCCATCACGGCCACCGGGGAACTGGTGTCTACAGACGACGATGACGCCCAGGAGTGGAAGGACCGCTACGACGCTGCCGTTGCGGCGGTGGAGGCCTGCATGGCCGCCACCGCCGGCAGGCCCGCTTCGCAGGGAACGGTCCCTGCGTCAGAATCGGTCCTGCTCAGCCTTCACCGGATCCTGCGCGCGGTGCGGCCGAAGGACTAAAGCCGGATATCCGGCGACGAACTAAAGGGCAGCAACAGTGCCGGTGAAATGACGCCGCCCGGAGCGCGGACTCCACGCCACAAAGCTGGACTGCTTCCATGCCCCGGAAGCGCTTTGTTCGCTGCCGATCTCCAGGGCCACCCGTGACGGCAGGAAAACGGGCGCCTCGAATTCCACGTCCCAGGTGAAGGAATCGCCCCGGGCCGGACCCACATCTGCAAGGGCCCGCGATGCCAGGTACATGCCATGCGCGATCGAACGGCGCATGCCCAGTGCCTTGGCCGAGAGCACACTCAGGTGGATGGGGTTGAAGTCCCCCGACACAGAGGCATAGGCACGGCCGGCGTCCACACCCAGCTGCCACAGGGCGGTTGGGTCAGGTGCCGTGAAGTCAGCCCTTGCCGGGACGGCGCCGGGCTTGTCAATGCCCGGCAGGAACACCCCCTTGGCCAGGTAGGTGGACACCCCGCGCCAGTGCACCTCGACAGAACCGGCGGGCCGGACCTCCGCCACAACGTCCACCTGGGTTCCCGCACGGTGTCCGCGCAGGTTTTCCACCTTGGCGGTCATGTCCAGAACGTCGGTGAAAACCAACGGCGACCACTGCTCCACGCTGTTGCGCAAATGGATCATGCCCAGCAGGGGAAGCGGAAAGTCGTCCCGGTTCATGACACTCATGGCCAGGGGAAATGCGATCGCGTGGATGAAACCAGCCGGCAGGACGTCGCTGGCCGTCTCACCGATCAGGTGCTGGTACGCGGTGAGGTTTTCGACGTTTACAGCGACGCCCCTGACTTCGTGGCTCTCAGTCGGAAGGACCGAGGTGTCATGGTTTCCCAGGAGCCTGCGCCGTGCAGCCATTGCGGCCGCGTTTACGTAGAGCTTGGACAGGGACGGCATCTCGGTCAGGATTACTGGTTGCTGGAGTGTCATGCCCCCACCAGGTTCTGCCCGCACACCCGCAGCACCTCCCCGTTGATGCCGCCCGCAGCGTCGCTGGCCAGGAACGCGATGGTTTCCGCCACGTCGGAGGGAAGGCCGCCCTGCTGGAGCGAGTTGAGCCGCCGTGCCACTTCGCGCACGGCAAAGGGGATGCGGGCCGTCATCTCGGTTTCGATGAAGCCGGGGGCCACCGCGTTGATGGTGCCGCCACGGGACGCGAACAGCGGGGCGCTGGCCCGGACCATTCCCATCACTCCCCCCTTGGATGCGGCGTAGTTGGTCTGCCCCCTGTTCCCGGCGACGCCACTGGTGGAGGCAACTGAAACGATACGCGGCGCTGGTCCCAAATGCCCGGATTGCAGCAGTGCCTCGTTGATCCGGAGCTGGGCGGCGATGTTGATGTTGATGACGCTGTTCCACCGCGCCTGGTCCATGTTGGCCAGCAGCTTGTCCCGCGTGACACCCGCGTTATGCACCACGATGTCCAGCCGCCCGTGCCGCTGGACGGCGTGGTCGAGGATACGCTGCCCTGCATCCGCCCCGGTGATGTCCAGCTGCAGGGCGGTGCCCCGCACCTCGTTGGCGACCGCTGCCAACTGGTCCCCGGCAGCCGGGATGTCCACCAGGATCAGCGTGGCACCGTCACGGTGCATGGTCCGGGCAATCTGGGCCCCGATGCCGCGGGCGGCGCCGGTGACGACGGCGACTTTTCCTTCCAGCGGCCGTTCAGGGTCGGCCGGAAGCGCGCCGTCCTCCGTTGTGACCGTCAGGAACTGGCCGTCCACGAATGCGGACCGGGCGGAGAGGAAGAACCTGATGGCGCCAAGGGCGCTGGGGCTGGTGGACCTGGTGCCGCCTGCGAGGAGTACTCCGTTTCCTGTTGCCCCGGCCCGCAGTTCCTTGGCAAGGGAGCGTAGGAAGCCATCCACCCCCTGCCGTGCCGCTGCGGCCTGGGGCGAGGACGCCTCCGCCGCGGGACGCGACAGGGTGATGATCCGGCCGCTGGCCCGCAGGTCGCGGAGCGAACCGGCCGCGGCAAGTACGGGCTTTTCCAGGTCCGCCGGGTGCTCCACCTCGTCGAGGACCAGGATGATGGCGCCAAGCTTTTCGGCCGGGACCGCGTGCCGCCTGACATCAAGGTCCCAGGACAGCAGTTCGGCGGCAAGTTTGTCCGCCCCTGCCGTGTCCCCCACGACAACGACGGGGCCCGCCACCAGCGGCTGGCCAGGCTCGTAGCGGCGCAAGACAGCGGGCTGCGGGAGGCCGAGCTTCTTTGCAAGGTTGCGGCCCGGGCCGCTGTTGACCAGTTGCGTGTATGTATCTGCCATGCCGCCCTCCTACAGGGATTCCAGGATCGCGACGACGCCCTGGCCGCCGGCCGCGCAGACTGACACCAGGCCGCGGGCGGGACGGCCGGTGGCGGCGGCCTTGTCGTGCAGCATCTTGGCCAGGGTGCCGACGATCCGGCCGCCGGTTGCGGCGAACGGGTGGCCTGCCGCCAGCGAAGAACCGTTGACGTTGAGGCGCAACCGGTCGATGCTGCCGAACGCCCCGTCCAGGCCCAGGCGGGTCCGGCCGAATTCCTCGTCCTCCCAGGCGGCCAGGGTGCTGAGGACAGTGGCGGCAAAGGCTTCATGGATTTCGAAGTAGTCAAAGTCCGCAAACGTCAGGTTTTGCCTGGCCAGGAGCCGGGGTACCGCGAACACAGGTGCCATCAGCAGCCCGTCCTTGCCGTGCACAAAATCCACTGCAGCAGCCTCGGCGTCAACCACGGCTGCCAGCTTGGGCAGGTCACGGGCATCTGCCCATTCGTCGGACGCCAGCAACACAGTGGAGGCGCCGTCCGTCAGCGGCGTGGAGTTGCCAGCCGTCATCGTGGCATCCGCACCGAGGTTGCGGCCAAAGACCGGCTTCAGGCCGGCGAGCTTCTCCATGGACGTATCAGGGCGGAGGTTCGCGTCACGCGTCAGTCCGCGGTAGGGCGTCATCAGGTCATCAAAGAACCCCGAATCATAGGCGGCTGCAAGGTTGTGGTGGCTGTTCAGGGCCAGCTCGTCCTGGGCTTCGCGGGAGATCTTCCACTGTGCGGTGGTGAGGGCCTGATGCTCGCCCATGGTCAGCCCGGTACGGGGCTCTGCCGTGCCGGGGGCGAGCGGCGCCAGGTCCTTTGGCCGCAGCCGGCTCAGGATCTGCAGCCGCTGGGGAAGTGTCTTGGCCCGGTGGAGGTCCAGGATCACCTCGCGAAGCCCTTCGCTCACAACCACTGGGGCATCGGAGGCCGAATCAACCCCGCCGGCGATGGCGGAATCGATCTGCCCAAGCTTGATCTTGTTCGCCAGTCCCACCACCGTTTCAAGGCCTGTGGCACATGCCTGCTGGAGGTCGTACACGGGGGTCTCGGCCGAGAGTGCCGAACCCAGGACGGCTTCCCTGGTGAGGTTGAAGTCTTTGGAATGCTTGAGCACCGCGCCCGCCGCCACCTGGCCGATCCGCTCTTCCTGAAGTCCGAAGCGTGCAATCAGGCCGTCCAGGGCAGCGGTCAGCATGTCCTGGTTGGAGGACTTTGCATAGGCGCCGCCGGCACGGGCGAAGGGGATCCTGTTGCCGCCGACGATCACCGCCCTGCGGGTTGCCGGGACGGCGGCTGAAACTGATCCATCAGGCGCGGGGGTGGACTGTCCGTCTATGGACATGGAAGGCTCCTCGGGTCACATGCGGTTACCGATACCCAGCGTACCTGATACGCTGGGTATCGTGAACTTTCAGGACACAACCCTCCCTCCTTCCCTTGAGCTTCACCAAACCGCAAGCTCCGATGGGCGTTCCTCGCGCTGGCAGACCCACCGTGAGGAACGGCGCAGGGAGCTGATCAAGCAGGCCCGCCGGGCAGTGCATGCGCTTGGCAGCGACGCATCCATGGAGGACATCGCCAGTGCGGCCGGAACCTCCAAGTCGGTCTTTTATCGATACTTCGGGGACAAGGCCGGGCTGCAGCAGGCTGTGGGCGAAGTGGTCCTGAGCCAGATGCAGCACCGCATCCAGGAAGCCGCGCAAAGCGCCGTCACGCCCCGTGAAGGGCTGCTGGCAATGGTGTCGGCCTATCTGCAAATGGCAGACACCAGCCCCAACGTCTACACGTTCGTCACCAGCTACGCCCCCGCCGACCAGGCCGGCACTGCCCATCCTGCGGCCGCCGGCGGCCCGCTGGGGCACTTCTTCGACGCCATCGCGGACATGATTGCCAAGCCGATGCGCTCGCACCTCGGGGATGTTGGGGAAGCCGTCATCGGCTACTGGCCCAAAGCGGCCATCGGCCTGGTACGTAACGCCGGCGAACAGTGGCTCAGCACCCCCGACACCCCGGCCAAGCCGACCCAGGAGACCATGGCCCGCCAGATCACGGCGTGGCTGTGCGTTGGCATAGTCCCTGAGCTCACCCCCGCTTCACCGACCACCAAGTTATCCGCCAAAGAAGGACAGTGACATGACTGATGTAGTGGAACGCCAAGCCGGCAAGGGCCTCCGCCCCGCGGCAACCCCTGCAGCCACTCCGGACAAAAGTTCCGCACCCGCCGTCGACGTCGAGGCACTGGGCAGGCAGCTCCTGGGAAAGTGGGCCGACGTCCGCCTCCAGGCAAGGGACCTCGCGGCCAAGCCGGAGCTGCACAAAGTGGAGGGCCTGACCCACACGGACCACCGTGCGCGCGTCTTCGGCCAGCTCAAATACCTCGTGGACAATGAGGCTGTGCACCGTGCCTTCCCGTCCAACCTGGGCGGCTCGGACGACCACGGCGGAAACATCGCAGGGTTTGAGGAACTGGTGGTGGCCGACCCATCGCTCCAGATCAAAGCGGGCGTCCAGTGGGGACTCTTCGGGTCCGCTGTGATGCATCTGGGAACGGCAGAACACCACACCAAGTGGCTGCCGGGAATCATGAACCTTGACATCCCCGGCTGCTTCGCCATGACGGAGACCGGCCACGGCTCGGATGTGGCCAGCATCGCCACCACCGCAACCTACGAGCCCGCCACCGAAGAGTTCATCATCAACACCCCGTTCCGCGCCGCCTGGAAGGACTACATCGGCAACGCCGCCAACGACGGACTCGGCGCCGTGGTTTTCGCCCAGCTGGTCACCCGCGGCGTAAACCACGGAGTCCACGCCTTCTACGTCGACCTGCGGGACCCGGACACCAAGGAGTTCCTGCCCGGCATTGGCGGCGAGGACGACGGCATCAAGGGCGGCCTGAACGGCATAGACAACGGCCGCCTGCACTTCACCAACGTCCGCATCCCCAGGACCAACCTCCTGAACCGTTACGGCAACGTCGACGCGGACGGAACCTACACCTCGCCCATCGCCAGCCCCGGCCGGCGCTTCTTCACCATGCTGGGCACCCTGGTCCAGGGCCGGGTATCCCTGGACGGCGCCGCCGTCGCCGCCTCCAAGGTGGCCTTGAAGGCGGCCATCCAGTACGCCACCGAGCGCCGCCAATTCAATGCCTCCTCCCACACGGAGGAGGAGGTCCTGCTCGACTACCAGCGCCACCAGCGGCGGCTGTTCACCAGGCTCGCCACCACCTACGCGGCCGCTTTTGCCCACGAACAGCTCCTGGAGAAGTTCGACGACGTCTTCTCCGGCGCCCACGACACCGACGCAGACCGCCAGGACCTGGAGACCCTGGCCGCAGCGCTGAAGCCACTGAGCACCTGGCACGCCCTGGACACCCTGCAGGAATGCCGTGAGGCATGCGGCGGCGCAGGGTTCCTGATCGAAAACCGCTTCGCCTCACTGCGCGCGGACCTGGATGTGTACGCCACCTTCGAGGGTGACAACACAGTCCTGCTCCAGCTGGTGGCCAAGCGCCTGTTGGCCGACTACGCCAAGGAATTCCGCAACGTGGACTTCGGCGTCCTGGCCCGCTACGTGGTGAACCAGGCTGCCGGTGTCGCAGTCCACCGGACCGGCCTGCGCCAGGTGGCCCAGTTCGTGGCGGACTCCGGATCGGTCCAGAAGGCCGCGAACGCACTGCGGGACGAAGAAAGCCAGCGCGCACTCCTCACGGACAGGGTGCAGACCATGGTGGCCGAGGCGGGAGCCGCGCTCAAGGGCAGCAAGCGCCTCCCGCAGGACAAGGGCGCCGCCTTGTTCAACCGGCACCAGAACGAACTCATCGACGCCGCCCAGGCCCATGCCGAGCTGCTGCAATGGGAGGCCTTCACCGAAGCCCTCCACCAGGTGGCGGACCCGGGAACCAGGACGGTACTGACCTGGCTGCGCGACCTGTTCGGCCTGTCGCTGATCGAGAAGAACCTGTCCTGGTACCTCATGAACGGCCGCCTCTCCATGCAGCGGGCCCGCACCGTGGGCGGATACATCAACCGGCTGCTGGAGAAGATCCGCCCGCACGCCCTGGACCTGGTGGACGCCTTTGGATACGGCGAGGACCACGTCCGTTCAGCCATCGCCACCGGCGCGGAAAAGACACGCCAGGACGAAGCCCGTACGCATTTCCGGAACCAGCGTGCCAGCGGACAAGCCCCGGTGGATGAGAAGGTGCTGATCGCCAGGACCGCCGCGGCGGGCCGTAAAGGCTGACCAGCCAACTCCCGCGCCTTTCGGCAAAGCCGGAAAATAACGACGGCGCCGCTCCCCCGCCAAGGGGAGCGGCGCCGTCGTCGGTTGTACTTGCGGGACGATCAGCCGGCGGCCGGCAGCACCGAACGGTACACCTCGAGGGTGGTCTCTGTGATGGACTCCCACGAGAAGTGCTTTTCGGCCCGCTCCCGGCCGGCGCGTCCCATGGCCCGGGCGCGTTCGGGATCGGACACAACTTCGGTGAGTGCGTCAGCGAATTCCTTGACGAACTTTTCCGGATCCAGGGGTGTCCCGGTGCCGTCCGTAACCTGCTCCAGGTCCACCAGCAGGCCGGTGCGGCCGTGCTCCACCACCTCGGGGATGCCGCCGGTGGCGCTGGCCACCACTGCCGCGCCGCAGGCCATGGCTTCGAGGTTGACGATGCCCAGCGGCTCGTAGATGGAGGGGCAGGCAAACGCGGTGGCGTGGCTGAGCACCTGGATGAGCTCATGGCGCGGCAGCATCCGCTCAATCAGCACCACGCCAGTCCGCTGCTTCTGCAGGTCCTCAATCAGGGCCGCCGTCTCCGCTGCGAGTTCCGGGGTGTCCGCCGCGCCGAGGCACAGGACCAACTGGACGTCCGCCGGCAGCTTCGCCGCCGCACGCAGGAGGTAGGGGACGCCCTTCTGGCGTGTGTTTCTTCCCACAAAGACGACGCTCGGCTTGGCGGGGTCGATGCCCAGGGCGCGGACGGCGTCGTCGTTTTCGTCGCGCTGCCACAGCTCCACATCGATGCCGTTGTGGACCACGCGGACCTTTGCCGGGTCCACGTTGGGGTAGCTGCGCAGGATGTCCTGGCGCATGCCCTCGGACACCGCGATGATCGCGGCCGCAGCTTCGTACGCCGTCTTCTCCACCCAGGAGGAAAGGGCATAGCCGCCGCCGAGCTGCTCAGCCTTCCAGGGGCGCAGCGGCTCGAGGCTGTGGGCGCTGAGAACGTGCGGGATTCCGTGCAGCAGGGAGGCCAAATGGCCGGCCATATTGGCGTACCAGGTGTGCGAATGGACCAGGTCCGCGCCTTGCACGTCCGGCACAATACGCAGGTCCACACCGAGGGTCTGGACTGCCGCGTTCGCTCCGCCAAGGTCCTGCGGGACCTGGTAGGACGTCACGGTCGCGCCGTGGTAATCGGCATCACGGGGAGCGCCGAAAGCACGAACCTGCAGGTCAACGTGCTTACTAAGCACCCTGCTCAATTCGGCCACATGCACCCCGGCGCCACCGTAGATCTCCGGCGGGAACTCTTTAGTCACAATGTCTATTCGCACAAGACCCAAGGTAGTCGTTCACGGATAACTGTTCTAGTGTGAAGGAGTCCGGGCATACCGGACTGTCTTGGGGAGTTACGAAGGCGTACAGGAGCGACCATCATGCCGTTGACCAAAAAAGTCCTGGCCATTGTCCTCGCAGGTGGCGAGGGAAACAGACTGATGCCATTGACGGCAGACCGGGCCAAGCCCGCCGTGCCCTTCGCCGGCAGTTACCGCCTTATCGATTTCGCGATTTCCAACCTGGTGAATTCGCGCTACCTGCAGATTGTGGTCCTCACCCAATACAAATCCCACAGCCTCGACCGGCATATTTCCGAAGCATGGCGTATGTCCACCCAGCTTGGCAACTACGTCGCCTCCGTCCCCGCACAGCAGCGCGTCGGCAAGAGCTGGTTCCTGGGCAGCGCCAACGCCATCTACCAGTCCCTGAACCTGATCCATGACGCCAACCCCGACATCGTCGTCGTGGTGGGCGCGGACCACGTGTACCGCATGGACTTCGCCCAAATGGTGGACCAGCACGTCCGCAGCGGCGCCAAGGCCACCGTGGCGGCCGTCCGCCAGCCGCTGCACATGGCCAACCAGTTCGGCGTCATCGAAACGGACCAGGACGATCCCCAGAAGATCGCTGCGTTCGTGGAAAAACCCGCGAGCACCCCCGGGCTTGCCGCGGACCCCTCCCAGTTCCTGGCCTCCATGGGCAACTACGTCTTTGACGCCGACGCCCTGGTGGCCGCGCTGCACGTGGACGCTGAGCGCCTGGACACCAAGCACGACATGGGCGGGGACATCATCCCCTACTTCGTCAACCGCGGCGAGGCCGGCGTGTACGACTTCACGCTCAACGAGATCCCCGGCTCCACCGAGCGCGACCGCACCTACTGGCGCGACGTAGGCACCATCGACTCCTTCTATGACGCCCACATGGACCTCATCTCGCCGCTGCCGGTCTTCAACCTCTACAACTCCGAGTGGCCCATTTACACCCGGCAAACCATTTCGCCGCCGGCCAAGTTCGTCCGCGGCAAGAACAACACCGTGGGCACGGCGCTGGACTCCATCGTGGCCAACGGCGTGGTGATTTCCGGAGGCGTGGTGGAAGGCTCGGTGCTGTCCAACGACGTCTACGTGGCCACCAGCGGCCGGGTCATCGATTCGGTCCTGATGGACAAGGTGCAGGTGGGTGAAGGGGCAGTGATCAACCGCGCCATCCTGGACAAGAACGTCAAGGTGCCCGCAGGTGCTGCCATCGGACTTGACCCGGACCTGGACCGGGCGCGCGGGTTCAAGGTCACCGAATCCGGAATTACGGTCCTGTCCAAGGGCCAGGAGGTCCCGGAGCCCGGCGAAGAAGAACGGAAGCTTGCCGCGCAGCATGTCAGCGTCCTGCCCAGCGCCATCCGGGCCGCCGCGGAGCAGTATCCCGACATGCGCGAGGCTGCGGACAAGGTTGCCGGCACGCATGCTGCCGCAGCCGCGGAGGCCGCACCAACCGGCAGGCTTTCCTGACGCCCGGGAATCCCCTGCTTTCCGCAGAGCAAGCGAGCAGGCCGGTGTACCACGGTTGGTGCGCCGGCCTGCGGCGTACGCTGTAAAATTTCCCTAATGAGCTCCCCCGATCTGACCCCTGAGGACATCCAGGCCTGCCTCAAGGTCCTGAACACCATCCACGCGTACGACGAGGAGCACCCGGACTACCTCGCGGTGCGCCGTGCGACGGGCAAGATGTTCAAAGCCGTCAAGCGCCACCGCAGGGTCACCAAGCGCGATTCGATCGCCGAGGCTGACAGGGCAGTCATCGCCCAGACCGCCACGGCCGCGCCGGACCGGATCGATGACGAGACCCGCGGCAACAAGCTGGAACCGTCCGCAACCGGCAAGATCGCAGGCCATCTCATCAGGTCCCGCCCCTGCTACATCTGCAAGCAGCACTACACGCAGGTGGATGCGTTCTACCACCAGCTTTGCCCCGAATGCGCCGCGTTCAGCCACAGCAAGCGGGACGCCCGGACTGACCTCAGCGGCCGCCGGGCCCTGCTCACCGGCGGCCGGGCCAAGATCGGGATGTACATCGCCCTGCGCCTGCTCCGCGATGGGGCGCACACCACCATTACCACCCGGTTCCCCAAGGACGCGGCCCGGCGCTTCGCCGCCATGGAGGACAGTGGCGAGTGGCTCCACCGGCTCCGGATCGTGGGCATCGACCTGCGTGATCCTGCCCAGGTCATGGCCCTCACCGATTCCCTCAATGAAGCCGGCCCGCTGGACATCATCATCAACAACGCCGCCCAGACCGTGCGCCGGTCCGGCAATGCCTACAAGCCCCTGGTGGATGCGGAGGACGAACCGCTCCCGGCGGCGCTGGAGCACGCCAACGGCGGCCCGGAGCTGCTGACTTTCGGCCACGCCCATGACAAGCACCCGCTGGCGATTGCCGGCAGCGTCACGGAACATCCCGTCCTGGCAGGCGACGCCGTAACTTCGCTGGCGCTTTCCACGGGGTCCGCGTCCCTGGAAAGGATCGCATCGGGTACAGCCATCGACGCCGGCGGACTGGTTCCGGACCTTGCCACCATCAACAGCTGGACCCAGGTGGTGGACGAGGTGGATCCCCTCGAAATGCTCGAGGTGCAGCTCTGCAACGTCACCGCGCCGTTCCTGTTGGTCAGCCGCCTCCGGGACGCCATGCGGCGCTCCACTGCGCGCCGGAAGTACATCGTGAACGTCTCCGCCATGGAAGGCCAGTTCTCCAGGGCCTACAAGGGACCGGGGCACCCGCACACCAACATGGCCAAGGCTGCGTTGAACATGATGACCCGCACCAGTGCGCAGGAAATGCTGGACACGGATGGCATCCTGATGACGGCGGTGGACACGGGCTGGATCACCGACGAGCGTCCGCACTTCACCAAGGTCCGCCTGATGGAGGAAGGCTTCCACGCGCCCCTGGACCTGGTGGACGGCGCGGCCCGGGTCTACGATCCCATCGTCATGGGGGAAAAGGGCGAGGACCAGTACGGCGTCTTCCTGAAGGATTACAAGCCCAGTCCTTGGTGATGCGCGGTATGCTCACGGCATGAGCAACGAGTCATCTCCCCAAGTGCAGAACCTCGAACACCACGAATGCTGGGCCATGCTGCGGACGGTGTCCGTGGGCAGGCTGGCGGTGCTGGCGGACGGGCGTCCGGATATCTTCCCGGTGAACTACACAGTGGACGGCGGCACGCTGGTCTTCCGGACCGCCCAGGGAACCAAGCTGGCCGCAGCCACCGGCGGTGAGGCCGCCGTTGCCGTCGAGGCGGACGGGGTGGACCCCGACACGGGCCTGGCGTGGAGCGTGGTGGTCAAGGGCACTGCTGCCTTGGTCAAGAGCACCGAAGAAGTGCTGGAAACCTCCCGCCTGTACCTTTTCCCCTGGCAAGCTGGGCGGAAAGACACCTTTGTCCGCATCACTCCGGACTCGGTCACGGGACGCCGCTTCAAGGTCACCGATCCGATGACCTGGTGGACCCAGATCAACGGATCAGCAAAGGCGTCGCAGGAATAGGCCCACGGCCGGTCAACAGCAAATGCACGACAACGGGTTCCCCGGCCTTCCTGGCCGGGGAACCCGTTTGCATCAGGCGAGCTGGGTGATTTCGACGCTCACTTTGAGGGCGGATCCGCCGCCCCCGGACAGGATGCCCTTGAGCGGGGGCACGTCCCGGTAGTCGCGGCCCCTGGCCACCGTGACGTGGAAGTCGCCGGCCGGTTTGTGGTTGGTGGGGTCCCAGCTGCGCCAGTCCCCGTCCCACCATTCGAGCCAGGCGTGTGACTGCCCGGCAACAGTCTCGCCGATGCCGGCGCTGGAGCGCGGGTGCAGGTAGCCGGAAACGTAGCGCGCGGGAATGCCGCAGCTGCGCAGGGCGCCGATGGCCAGGTGGGCAAGGTCCTGGCACACGCCCTTGCGCTGGCCCCAGGCCTCCTCGGCGTTGGTGGTGACGGCCGTGGAGCCGGACATGTACGTCATCTCCCCGCGCATCCAGGCAAAGACGGCCATGGCGGCCTCGTGCGGGTTCTTCCCCGCCACGACCTCCGGAATGATGCCCAGCACTTCGTCGCCCGGGCCGCTCAACCGGGACTGCGGCAGCCAGTCGCTGAAGGCGTCCAGGGTCTCCGGGGACTTCAGGTCCTCCCAGCCCACGATGTCGGCTTCAGCCGGAATCTTCTCCGCCCGGTGCACCTCCACGGTGATGTTGGAGACCACCTCAAGGCTTTCGTGCGGCATCTGCATGTCGAAGGCCGTGACCCTCGTCCCCCAGTAGTCCCGGTACGTGCTCACGGCCGCCTGCGACGGGGCCACCTTCACCACGGATTCCAGGACCACCTGCTGCGAATCGGTCAGCGGTGTCATGCGGGCCTCGTTGTAGGACAGGGTCACCCGCTTGTTGTACTTGTAGGCCGTCCTGTGGACGATGCTCAACCGGGTCATGACACTTCTCCCACCCAGGCAAGTTCATCCGCCTGATTGAAGTACTTACGGGAAATGGCGTCCGAGGCCTGGGACACGGCCTTCTGCACCCGCTCCATGTGTTCGGGCAGCTCGGACATGAGGTCGTCCGTCCGGTGGAATTCCAGGAAGGTCCGGGCCTGCCCCACGATGCGGCGGGCATCGTTGATGAAGCCGACGCGCTGCGCGGACGGATCAAGCTTTGCCAGGCACTCGTCGGCGTCCCGCAGCGCATAGACGATGGACCGCGGAAAGAGCCGGTCCAGGAGCAGGAATTCGGCAGCATGCTGGTCGCCGAATGCCGCGCGGCGGGTGCGGAGGAAGGATTCGTAGGCGCCGGCGCAGCGGAGCATGTTGACCCAGGACATGCCCGCGGAGAGCACGTCGCGGGTAGAGAGCATCCGCGCCGTCATGTCCGCTCGTTCCAGGGAGCGGCCCAGCACCAGGAAGAGCCAGCTTTCGTCGTGGCTCACCGTGGTATCGGCAAGGCCGCTTACCATGGCGGTGCGCTCCAGGGTCCAGTTGCAGAACCGGTACGTCCCCACCACGTCCTTGCGGTGCTGGCTCAGCCCGTAGTAGGTGGTGTTCAGGCTCTCCCACAGTGCAGAGGAGACGGTCTCCCGGGCCCGGCGCGCGTTTTCGCGGGCAGCACCCAGGGAGCCGGCAATGGAGGTGGCGCTGGTCTTGTCATAGGCCAGGGCGTGCAGTAGTTCCGGCAGGCCGAAATCCTCGCTCTGCGGCCTGGCACCCATGACGGCCAGGAGTTCCTGCGCCACGCTCTTGCGCTCCTCCATGGGGAGGTGGTTCAGGCGTTCCAGGTGAACGTCGAGGATGCGGGCGGTGCCATCCGCCCGCTCCACGTAGCGGCCGATCCAAAAAAGGGACTCGGCAATTCGGCTAAGCATTCGCGGCTACCTCCTGCGCGCCCGGAACGTTGGAAAAGAGATGCCCGACGGCGGCAACGTGATCAAGTGCCCCGCTCACTGCTGCTGCTCCGACTGGCGGTCGCGCCAGTTGCTCTCCACCGGCCAGACGGAGACCCGCTCGCGGAGGGTGACGGACTGCCGCGGCACGGTTTCCACCGGCATCTGCGGTGAATCGGCCAGGACCCAAGTGTCCTTGGACCCGCCGCCCTGGCTGGAGTTCACGATCAGTGAACCCTCCTTCAGGGCCACGCGGGTAAGCCCGCCCGGGAGCACCCAGACGTTGTCGCCGTCGTTCACCGCGAAGGGCCGCAGGTCCACGTGCCGTGGGCCGAACTTGTCCCCGCCCAGGGTGGGAACCGTGGAGAGCTGCAGGACCGGCTGGGCGATCCAGCCGCGGGGGTCGGCGATGATCCGCTGGCGGAGGGCGTCCAGTTCGTCGTTGGAGGCGTCGGGGCCGATGACCAGGCCCTTGCCGCCGGAGCCGTCCACGGGTTTGACCACCAGTTCCGCGAGGTTGTCCAAGGTGTACTCCCGGGCTTCCTTCTCCTCGAGGCGGTAGGTGTCCACGTTGGCGATAATGGGCTCCTCGCTGAGGTAGTAGCGGATCAGGTCAGGCACGTAACTGTAAACCAGTTTGTCGTCGGCAACGCCATTGCCCACCGCATTGGCGATGGTGACACCGCCGGCACGGGCCGCGTTGACCAGTCCGGGGCAGCCGAGCATGGAGTCCGAGCGGAACTGCAGCGGGTCCAGGAAGTCGTCATCGATCCGCTTGTAGATCACGTCCACCCGCTGCTCGCCGGCGGTGGTCCGCATGTAGACGCGGTTTCCGCGGCAGATCAGGTCGCGGCCCTCCACGAGCTCCACGCCCATGAGGCCGGCCAGGAGAGTGTGCTCGAAGTAGGCGCTGTTGAACACGCCGGGAGTCAGGACGACGACGGTGGGATCGTCAACCCCGGCCGGCGCGGTTTTGCGCAGGGCAGAGAGCAGCCGGCGGGGGTATTCCTCCACCGGGCGGATGAGCTGCTGGCCAAAGGCTTCGGGCAGGCCCTTGGCCATGGCTCGCCGGTTCTCCAGCACATAGCTGACGCCCGAGGGCACGCGGACGTTGTCCTCAAGGACGCGGAAGGTGCCCGCGGCGTCGCGGACAACGTCGATGCCGGAGATATGCACCCGGACCCCACCCGCAGGCTCGAAACCGTGGACCTGCCGGTGGAAGTGGGCGCTGGTGGTCACCAACTGGCGTGGAATCACGCCGTCGGACACCACCGTCATCTTGTCGTAGACATCGTTCAGGAAGGCTTCCAGGGCGCGCACCCGCTGGGCGACGCCGCGTTCCAGGACATCCCACTCGGCAGCGGGGATGACCCGCGGCACAATATCAAGCGGAAAGGGGCGTTCCTCACCCGCGTAGTCGAACGTGACACCGCGGTCCAGGAAGGTGCGGGCCATGGAGTCCGCGCGTGCGCTGACGTCCGCCAGGGAGAGCTTCCGGAGTGCCTCGGCCACCTGCCCGTACGAGTCCCTGGCCTGTTGCCCGGGGGCGAACATCTCGTCGTAGGCCCCGGTGCGGCCAGCGGCCTCGGAGTAATCCTGGAATAGGTCTGACATGTCCAATAGCCAACCATCTTTTTGTTTCGAATTCATTTACAGCCACCCATCGTGGCGTGTTGACGCAAAAGGCCCGGTTCGTACTTTACTGGCCTCTTCGGGCACAGTAGATGAGTGCCAGTCAGCAGAAGCCTCCCCGAGCCGGGCCATGGCCGTTTCCGGCCCCTCCTGCTGCGGCTGGCGCCGGGCCTGCTGACCGCGGCAGCCGCCGTCGGCGCGGCATTCCTGGTGCATGGACTGCTGCCTGCACTCCCCGCGATGACCCTGGCCGTGGTGCTGGGGGTGCTCGCCGCCAACCTTCCCGGCGCCGCCGGATGGACCGAAGGGCGGGCACGGCCGGGGTTGGACTTCGCGGGCAAGCACCTGATGCGCGCTGGCATTGTCCTCCTGGGATTGAAGGTCAGCGTCATGGACGTCCTCGGTTTGGGGTGGCTGTCGCTGCTGCTCATCGTGGCGGTGGTGGCCGCCAGTTTCGGCGGGACGTACGCCATCTCGCGCCTCTTCCGCCTCCCGCCGGTGACCTCGCTCCTGGTGGCCACCGGGTTCTCCATCTGCGGGGCTTCCGCCATCGGCGCCATGGCCGCCGTCCGCCGGATCCGGCACGCCGAAACCGTCCTGCCCGTGGCCCTGGTGACCCTCTGCGGAACGCTCGCCATTGGTGTCCTGCCCCTCGTCGCCCATCCCCTGGGGCTGACGGCGGCCGTGTTCGGCGCCTGGACCGGCGCGTCCGTGCACGATGTGGGCCAAGTGGTGGCCACGGCGCAAACCGCCGGGACCGCTGCCCTGGCGATCGCCGTCGTCGTCAAACTCACCAGAGTGCTGCTCCTGGCGCCGGTTGCCGCCATGGCGGGCGCGCACCACCGGCGGGCTGCGCGGTCCGTTGGCGCCGCAGAGGGCAGCACGGCGAAGATGCCGCCGGTAGTGCCGCTGTTCGTGGTGGGATTCGTCGCCATGGTGGCGCTCCGCTCCACGGGCTGGCTCCCCGGAGGCTGGCTTGAGGCCGGGGCCACGCTGCAGGACATCCTGTTGGGCGCGGCGCTGTTCGGACTGGGCTCGGCGGTGCGGATCCGCAGCCTCCTCCATACGGGTGGCCAGGCGCTCCTGGCGGCACTGGCCTCCTGGTTCCTGATTGCCGCGCTGGGCCTGGGGGCCGCATTCCTCATCGCCGGATAATCGAGCCCAACAGCCCGTGATTAGATAGCCGGGTGTCGAATGAGAATCTACAGCGCCGTGAAGCCGCCGAACGTTCAGCCCTGATCAGCACCACCAGCTACGACATCTCCCTGGATGTACGGCAGGCAGCTGACCCGGCCGTCCCGGGCTACACAAGCCGCAGCGTCATCACCTTCACGGCAGAGCCCGGCTCCAGCACGTTCCTGGACTTCATCGGCAGCAGCGTGCACAGCGTGCTCCTCAACGGCAAGGGACTGCCGGTGGAGGACGTGGTGCACGGGGCACGGATCCGGCTGGACAACCTGCGGGCCGAAAACCAGGTGACTGTCACCGGAACGGCTCTGTACAGCCGCTCAGGCGAGGGCATGCACCGGTTCGTGGACCCCGCCGATGGCCAGTGCTACCTGTACACCCAGTACGAACCCGCCGATGCCCGACGGGTTTTCGCCAATTTTGAACAGCCCGACCTCAAGGCCACCTACACGTTCCACGTCACGGCCCCCGCGGACTGGCAGGTGGCCTCCAACGGCGCCGAGGCGAACCGCACACTGCTCACCAGCGACCCCGCCACCGCCTGCTGGGACTTCGCCACCACCCTGCCCATGTCCACCTACATCACCACCGTCCTGGCCGGCCCATATTTCAAGGCCGAGGACCGCTGGCAGGCAACGCTCGACGACGGGACCCGCCTCGACGTCCCGTTGGCCCTCTACTGCCGCGCCTCCATGGCCGGATCCTTTGACACGGACCACCTCTTCGATCTCACCAAAAAGGGCCTGGACTTCTTCAACCGGCTCTTCGACTACCCGTACCCCTGGGGCAAGTACGATCAGGCCTTCGTCCCCGAGTACAACCTCGGCGCCATGGAGAACCCGGGCCTGGTCACCTTCACCGAAAGCTACGTCTTCACCTCCCGGGCCACCGACGCCCAGTACCAGGCGCGGGCAAACACGCTGCTGCACGAGATGGCCCACATGTGGTTCGGGGACCTGGTGACCATGCAGTGGTGGGACGATCTATGGCTCAAGGAATCGTTCGCCGACTACATGGGGACGCTCGGCGTTGACCGGGCCACGGACTGGGACACGGCGTGGGTGAACTTCGCCAACAAACGCAAGGCCTGGGCCTACGTGCAGGACCAACTGCCCACCACCCACCCCATCGTGGCGGACATCCCGGACCTCGAGGCGGCCAAGCAGAACTTCGACGGCATCACCTACGCCAAGGGCGCCTCGGTCCTCAAGCAGCTGGTGGCATACGTGGGGTTTGACGCCTTCATCGCCGGCTCCCGGGAGTACTTCCGGAAGCACGCCTACGGGAACACCTCGCTGGCCGACCTGCTGGCCGCACTGGATGCAGCCTCCGGGCGCGAGCTGTCCGGCTGGGCCAGGCAGTGGCTGCAGACGTCAGGGATTTCCACGCTGTCTTTGGACTTCGGTTCGGAAGATGCGGCGGAAGGCACAACAACGGACGACGACGGCACGCTGGGCGGGGTGGCCATCGTCCAGGAAGCAACGGACCCGGTCACGGGACGGGAGGACCTGCGACCGCACCGCCTCCGCGTTGGTTCCTACGACTTTGACGCCGACGACGCACTGGTGCGCACGGGCAGCATCGAAACCGATGTAGCCGGTGCCCGGACGGAGCTCCCCCAGCTCGCCGGACAGCCGAGGCCTGCGCTCCTGCTGGTCAACGATGACGACCTGACCTACGCCAAGGTGCGGCTGGACCCGGCCTCCGAGGCAACGGTCCGTGCATCGCTGGACAGGATTACCGATCCCATGACCCGCGCCCTTTGCTGGACGTCGCTCTGGAACTCCGCCAGGGACGGCGAAAGCCCCGCATCGCTGTACGTGGACGCCGTGGCCGCCTTCGCCCCGGCCGAAACCGGCATCGGCGTCCTGCTGAACGTCCTCGACAACGCGACGACCGCCGTCGAACGCTACACGCCCCTGGACAGCAGGGATGAGGTGCGTTCCGCCTTCCTGGCAGCGGCCGCTGCCGAACTGGACCGGGCCACGCCTGGCTCGGACCAGCAGTTGGCCTGGGCCCGCACCCTGGCCACCCTGAGCCGGCATGACGGGAGCATGCTCCCCCGCCTCCGCGGCCTGTTGGACGGCAGTGCTGCCGTGGAGGGGCTCGCAGTGGACGCCGAGCTCCGCTGGCACCTGTGGCATGCCCTTGCCGCCAATGGGCAGGCCGGCGCGGAGGAACTGGACGCTGAATTGGCCCGGGACACCACCGCGTCGGGCCGGGCAGGACATGCCACCGCCATGGCGTCCCGGCCGGACCCTGCCGTCAAGGCCGCGGCCTGGGACGCGGCAGTCCACGGGACAGAGCTCTCCAACCAGATCCTCACGGCGACCATCAGCGGCCTGGTTACCGCCCCGGCGGCTCTGCTGGAACCTTACGTGGAGCCCTACTTCGACTGCCTGCGCACGGTGTGGGCCGGGCGCAGCATCGAGATTGCCAGCCGGATTGTCCGCGGCCTTTACCCGGCGGCGCAGGACCTGGCAGCGGGCACCCGTCCCGAAGAGCATCCGGTGGTCCAGCGGACGGATGAGTGGCTCGCCGCCAACCTGGACGCGCCGCATGCCCTGCGCCGCATCATCATCGAGCAGCGCAGCCACCTGATGCGCGCACTCACGGCCCAGGCCGCCGTCGTGAACTCATCGACACCGAACCAGCCTGCGCACTGACGCCCGGCTTCGGTGCGCAGGGACAGTCCCCGCGCACCGACCGGGGCCGTCCCTGTACGGGTAAGGTTGCGGAACCTGAACTCAGGGGACGCGGTGGAGCCACTCCTCCGTGCCGAACTTGCTTGCCACCAGTTCCTCTGCGGCTGCCAGCTCGTGTCCGGCCAGCTGTGATGGCGTAGCTCCGTAGCGCTGGCTGAACACCTCGATCATCGCCTCGATGATGGCCATCCGGGCAAGGCCCGTCTGGCGGCGCAGCGGGTCCACACGCTTCTTGGCGCTGCGGGTGCCCTTGTCGGAGAGCTTCTCCTTGCCGATCCGGAGGACCTCCACCATTTTATCGGCGTCGATGTCGTAGCTCATGGTGACGTGGTGCAGCATGCCGCCGTTGGCCAGGCGCTTCTGGGCGGCTCCGCCGATCTTGCCCTGGTCGGTGGCGATGTCATTGAGCGGGATGTAGAAGGCGTTGATGCCGAGTTTTTCCAGCGCGGCCATGACCCAGGCGTCGAGGAACGGGTAGGAGTCGGCGAAGCTCAGGCCGTCCACCAGGGTCTGGGGCAGGTAGAGCGAGTAGGTGATGCAGTTGCCGGCCTCCATGAACATCGCTCCCCCGCCGCTTATGCGCCGGACCACGTTGATGCCATGCTTGGCCACGCCGTCGGGATCCACCTCATTCTGCACGGACTGGAAGCTGCCGATGACCACCGACGGCTCCTGCCAGTCCCAGAAGCGCAGGGTGGGGGTGCGCTCGCCCGCGCCGACAGCCTCCGTGAGCACCTCGTCCAGGGCCACGTTGATTTCGGTGGGCAGCACGGTGGGCGCGATGATGTTCCAGTCGTGGTCTCCCCACGAGGTGGCCTTGGCCAGGGCGCGGCGGACGGTGACGGCCACTGCATCAGCAGAGAAGCCGAACAGCACCGCCCCGGCCGGCAGCGCGGCGGTGACGGCAGCGGCGAGGTCCTTGGCAGGGGTGGTCTCCGGGAGCCCGGTGAGGGCGCGGTTGATGTCCGCCAGTGCCTCGTCCGGTTCCAGGAAGAAGTCGCCGCTGACGGAGACGTTGGCAAGGGCGCCGTCCACGACGTCGAGGTCCACCACCACGAGTTTGCCGCCCGGAACCTTGTACTCGCCGTGCAGGCGCTGTTTGGCGGCGGCATCACGGGCGGGGAAAGCTGACTCAGTCATGCTTCCCATCCTGCCCCAAGAAGGCAGCGTCCCGTTAACGCGGAAAGCCCGCACCGTTTCCGGTGCGGGCTTTCCGTTGAAAGCTTGGGCGAAGGAATTACTTCTTGCCGCCGAAGCCCTTGAAGCGAGCGTTGAAGCGCTCGACGCGGCCTGCAGAGTCCATGATGCGCTGCTTGCCCGTGTAGAACGGGTGGGACTCGGAAGAGATTTCGACGTCGATGACCGGGTAGGTGTTCCCGTCTTCCCACTCGATGGTCTTGGAGGAAGACACGGTGGAGCGGGTCAGGAACTTGGTGCCGGAGGCCAGGTCGTTGAAGACAACAGCTTCGTACTTCGGGTGGGTATCAGACTTCATAATGGGACCTTTGTTCGCGCAGCTGGATTTTGCCAGCTGCCAGGTATGAATGGGATGGCTGGGCTCTGTTGCATCAGCCGAAGCTGAAAAAGCAGGACAACCAGCTATCCATCATAGCCGATGCCAGTGGGGCTGACGAACCCTGCAGCCTGCGCTAGGTCCGCGCGCGGAGTTCCCAAAAGGCTACGGCGGACGCGGCGGCCACATTGAGCGAATCCACGCCGTTGCGCATGGGAATTTTGACGGCGAGGTCGACGGCGGCAAGCGTCTTCGGGCTCATGCCTGCGCCTTCGGTGCCAAGCACCAGGGCGAGCTTGTCCAGGTTGCGGGACGCGACGGCGTCCACGTCCTCCGCATCCGGCGTCAACTCCAACGCCGCAACGGTGAAACCGTGATCCTTCAGCACCTGCAGCTCGCCGGGCCAGTTGTGCAGGCGTGCCCAGGGAACCTGGAACACCGTGCCCATGCTGACCCTGACGCTGCGGCGGTAAAGCGGATCGCCGCACCTCGGGGAAACCAGGACGGCGTCGATATCCAGCGCAGCTGCGGAGCGGAAGATGGCGCCCACGTTGGTGTGGTCCACGATGTCCTCCAACACCGCCACTCGGCGGGCCCCGGCCAGGAGGTCCGGCAGCGGCACCGGGGCGGGTCGCTGCATCGCCGCCATAGCCCCGCGGTGGAGGTGAAACCCGGTGATTTCCTCCAGCAAGGCAGCCGAGCCGATGAACGCCGGAACGTCGGGGTACGCCGTGAAGACGTCGTCGAGGTCCGCCATCCACTTTTCGGCGAGGAAGAACGACCGTGGCTGGTGTCCGGCGGCCAGAGCCCGGCGCAGCACCCGTGAGGATTCGGCGATGTACATGCCTTCCGCCGGTTCGCGGAGCTTCCGCAGGTGTACGTCAGTCAGGGTGGTGTAGTCGCTGACGCGGGGATCGTCGGCGGATTCGAGGTAGTGGAAAGTCACCGGGTGATTATTGCAGCAGGTTGGCGATCATGACGGCCAGGGCCACGATGCCCAGGCTGAAGATCACGGCACGCAGGACCCGGGGCGACAGCTTGCGGCCCACTTTTGCGCCCATGAGGCCGCCGATGGTGGAACTGACAGCGATGAGGAGCACCACCAGCCAGTTGACCCGGTCGAAGGCGAACAGCAGGTAGGAGATGGCTGCCACCATATTCACGCCGAGGACCAGGAAGTTCTTCATGGCGTTGGCGTTCTGGATGGTGCCCTTGAGGAACACGCCCAGGATGCCCACCAGCAGGATCCCCTGCGCTGCCACAAAGTAGCCTCCGTACACGCCGGCCAGGTACACCAGCACCACCAGGAGGATCCCGTGGCGTTTATCCTTGGCGGCCTGCGCCGGATCGGCCTCGCGCCTGCGGACCCAGTCCTGCAGCCGCGGCTGGAACACGACCATCAGCATGGCCAGGACCAGCAGGACCGGGGCCACGTAGTGGAAGACCTTTTCGGGCAGGTGAAGCAGCAGATATGCCCCCGTGATGCCGCCCAGCACAGACGCCGGCAGCAGGCGCATGACCTGCCGTCCGCGGCCGGCCAGTTCCCGCCGGTACCCGAAGGCCCCGGCGCCCGTGCCGAAGACCAGGCCCATGGCGTTGCTCATGGAGGCCGTCACCGGGGCCACGCCCAGGGCGATGAGCACCGGGAAGGTGACCAGGGTGCCGGAGCCCACCACCGCATTGATGGTGCCGGCCCACAGCCCGGCGATGAACACAATGATGCTGCTGAAGAATTCCAAGGTAGTTGCGCAGGCCTCTGCTAGCGGCGTGCTGTGGCGGTGTAGCGTCCCGCGTTCTCGCTCACCGCAAGCGGCAGTCCAAAGGTGGTGCTGAGGTGTTCTTCGGTCAGGACCTCGGTGATGGGTCCGGCAGCCACCACTCCGCCGTCGCGCAGCAGCATGGCGTGGGTGAATCCCGGCGGGACCTCCTCGAGGTGGTGCGTGACCAGGACCATGGCCGGAGCGGCCTCGTCCCGGGCAAGCTCGGCGAGCTTGTGGACCAGCTCTTCGCGGCCGCCCAGGTCCAGTCCGGCTCCCGGCTCGTCCAAAAGAAGCAGTTCCGGGTCGGTCATGAGGGCGCGGGCGATCTGGACGCGCTTGCGTTCGCCTTCGGACAGGGTGGCGAAGGTCCTGTTCAGCAGCGGGCCCATGCCCCAGTCGTTCAGCAGCCGGAAGGCGCGCCGTTCGTCGTCGCGCTCGTAGCCCTCCCGCCAACGGCCCGTGACGCCGTAGGCGGCCGTAACCACGACATTCAGGACGTTTTCGTGTTCGGGAATCTGGGTGGCAAGGGCTGCGGAGGAGAGCCCGATGCGGGGCCGGAGTTCGAAGACGTCAACGCGGCCCAGGATTTCGTCGAGGATGCCGGCCGTGCCACTGCTCGGGTGGAGCCGGGCCGCCGCGATCTGGAGGAGGGTGGTTTTGCCGGCGCCGTTGGGGCCGAGGATGACCCACCGTTCACCCTCGTTGACCTGCCAGTCAACCTTGTCCAGCAGGGTCTTCTTACCTCGGACAACGCTGACGGAGTCCAGTTCCAGAACATCACTCATAGGAGTAGACACTAGGACAAAAAAGAAGATGACTGATAACCGGTGTGAAGGGTGCCTAACGGCCTTGCGGCAGCGGCCCGCAATGAATTCAAGCCGCCCGTTCACCGCTGGCTAAGATTGCAGGCATGACTTCGAACGTGACTGCGGTCAGCTATGGCCTGAATGTGACCTCCGCCGGGTTGGAGCAGCTGCGTTCCGTCCTTGCCTCCCAGGGCGCCGAGGTGCTGGCTGAAACGGCGTCCGGCGACGACCGCTACCAGGTCCAGGTTCTTGAACTGGTCCTTCCCGACGCGACCGCTGCGAGGCTTGCCGCCCTGCGCCGGGCTGTGGCGGAGGCTGCAACGGAGGGTCTTGACACTGCCATCGTCCCCGCCGACCTTCGCACCGCGGGCCGCAAGCTGCTGATCATGGACGTGGACTCCACCCTGATCCAGCAGGAAGTCATCGAGCTCCTGGCCGCCTATGCGGGCAAGCGGGAGGAGGTCGCGGCAGTAACCGAAGCTGCGATGCGGGGTGAGTTGGACTTCGCCCAAAGCCTCCACGCCCGTGTGGCCGTACTCGCGGGGCTGCCTGCCGACGTCGTCCATTCCGTCCGCAAGGAAGTGAAGCTCAGCGAAGGCGCCGACCAGCTGGTGTCCGCGTTCAAGGCCGCGGGCCACGCCGTTGCCGTGGTGTCCGGGGGATTCAACCAGATCCTCGAACCGATCGCCGCCGACCTGGGCCTGGACTACTGGCAGGCCAACGAGCTGGAAATCGTGGACGGGGCGCTGACCGGGAAGGTGCTGGGCGCCGTGGTGGACAGGGCGGCCAAGGAAAAGTACCTGCGGGAGTGGGCTGCCGCCGAAGGGATCGCCCTTGAGCACACCGTGGCGGTGGGCGACGGCGCCAACGACCTGGACATGCTCGGCGCCGCCGGCATCGGAGTGGCCTTCAACGCCAAGCCTGCGGTCCGCGCCGTGGCCGACGCCGCCCTCAACATGCCATACCTGGACGCCGTCCGCCACGTCGCCGGCGTCTGACTCCCCTCTAACTGCAGATGGCCCCGGCCACCGGGTTAACCGGCGGCCGGGGCCATCTGCAAACTACTGTTAGCTGGAAGCTTCCGCGCTCTTGCCGAAGTAATCCGCTCCGCCGGCGTATTCGGTGTGGCCGGACTCGACGTCGGCCGTTGCCATCCCTGCCACAACCTGCGCGAACTCCTCCACTGAGTACAGCTTCCCGGCTTCCGCGCGCCGGGCCTCGATGGCGCCCGGGGTGGAGCGGTCCAGGAGCGTGGCGGTGACCGTGCCTTCGATCATGTCGCCGGACACCACCACCAGGGAGATGCCCTTCTCCGCCAGGTTCGGGATCAGTTCACGCAGGGCGTCCTCGCCGGCGCGCTTGCTGCGGGCCACCGGCTCGTAGGCCGGCATGGTGGGGACGGTGTTGATGAAGTGGGCCTGGTGGCTGGTCACGAAGACCACCCGCGACCCTTCCTTCATCAGGGGCACTGCCGCATTGAGCATGTTGATCTGCGCGTCGCGGTTCAGCTTGAGCGCATAGTCCTCGCCCATGCCGGTTTCCATGCCGCCGGAGGCGTTCAGGACCAGGATGTCCAGGGACCCGAAGTTCTCCATGGCGGCGCTGACAAGGGCCTGCACGCCTTCCTGGGTGGTGAGGTCCGCACCCACGGCAACGGCCCGGCCGCCCGCGGCTTCGATCCCTTGCACCACTTTGTTGGCACGTGGTGCCTTCTGGCGGTAATTGACCACGACGGCGGCGCCCTCCGATGCCAGGATCTTGGCTACGTCAGCGCCAATGCCACGCGATGATCCAGTGACGATCGCCGTCTTGTTATCCAGCAGTCCCATACAAGCTTCCTTTGTTCGAAACATCTAAATCGTTGTGGCCTGCAGTCCATCATGCCAGCGGCCCCTGCCGATATCCCCTGTCTGATTTCGACAAAGAAGGACGCAGAGACTAGTTTCCTGCGGCGCCTGCCCTGCGGAGGCGGAGACCGGCAGGGTCAGTGGCCCATGCCCAGGCCGCCGTCCACCGGAATAACAGCGCCGGAGATGTAGGCGGCCTCGTCACTGGCGATCCAGCGGACCACGTTGGCCACCTCTGCGGCCTCAGCGAAGCGGCCGGCCGGGATGCTGGCCAGGTACTCCTTCTGGGTGGCCTCAGGCAGTTCCGCGGTCATGTCGGTGTTGATGAAGCCGGGCGCCACCACGTTGGCGGTGATGCCGCGGGAGCCCAGTTCGCGGGTAAGGGACCGGGCGATGCCCACCAGGCCGGCTTTGGAGGCAGAGTAGTTGATCTGGCCGGGCGCGCCATAGAGGCCGGAAACCGAGGAGATGAGGACCACACGGCCCTTCCGGAGCCGGATCATGCCCTTAGAGGCGCGCTTGATCACCCGGAAGGCTCCGGTCAGATTGGTATCGATGACAGACGTGAAGTCGTCCTCGCTCATGCGCAGGAGCAGGGTGTCCTTGGTGATGCCGGCGTTGGCCACCAGGACTTCCACGGGACCGTGGGCCGCTTCCACTTCCTTGAATGCGGCGTCCACCGAGGCTTCGTCGGTGACGTCCGCCTTGACGCCGAGGATTCCTTCCGGAAGCTGCGTTTCGCTGCGGTAGGTCACGGCCACTTTGTCGCCATTGGCCAGGAACGCCTGCGCGATGGCCAGGCCAATACCGCGGTTGCCGCCGGTCACCAGGACGCTGCGGGGGGCGGACGCTGTTTCTGTCATAGGGGTGCTCCGGAATTCTGCGGCAGGCTGGGCCGCGGTAGCGGGGTGTGGTTTGGGCTGCCTCCGATCTTAGCGGCAGGGCCGCGGCGGGTTTGGGCAGCACTGCCGATGGTGCGAGAATTAAGGGAAGCCTTTGGAGCGTGATCATCCACCGTGACCCTTGAAAACCATGCGGGACGTTCCGCGCCCGGAGAACCGGGCCGGTTCTCCGGCGACGCCGAGGTCCACAGCATTACGGACGCCGCGGCCGCACATTCGGAAGATATGCGCCAGCGGATGATCAAGTACGCCCTGGCCATGGGGATCCGCATGGTCTGCCTGATCCTGATTTTCGTGGTGGACGGGTGGTTCAAGGTCATACCGGTTATTGGCGCGGTCTTCCTCCCGTGGTTTGCCGTGATTATTGCCAACGGCAGCGACAAGGCGGAGACGCCCAGCGACCTGCTGCTGGATTCGGCTCCGCTGGCCGAGCTTGAAAGCCCGCCTCCCCCGGCCAGCACAGACGAACCGGAAAGCGCCGTGCTCCAGGGCGAGCTGGTGAAGGACGATGACCAGGAGCGCGGAGAGCAGGGGCAGGCTAAATGAGCATTTTCGATTTCGCAGCAGGATCTGACGTCGCGTCGGAGACCGCGCTGTGCTCGCGGAAGGCGTGCAGGGCGCAGGCGTCCTGGCAGCTTCTCTGGAACAACCCCAAAATCCACACGCCGGAGCGGCGCAAGACCTGGCTGGCGTGCGCCGACCACCGGGATTGGCTGGAGGACTACCTGCAGACGCGCGGGCTATGGAAGGAAACCCTTCCCCTGGCCGGGGACGGCGGATCGCTGGAGCAGGACATCTGAATGTATCGTTTCCTTTTTTCCAGCAAGTGGCTGGGCTATCTCCTGCTGGCCGCCATCTTTGCCACCGCCTGTGTTTTCCTGGGCCGCTGGCAGATGGACCGGCGCGCGGAGACCCTCGCCGAAATCAACCGTGTGGTCAGCAATTACTCGGCCGCGCCCGTCCCCTTCGCCCAGGCACGGGACCAGTTCAACCAGCTGGACCCGGCGAAGGAGTGGACCCAGGTTGAGCTGAAGGGAACCTACGACACCGCCGGAGAACGGATTGTGCGCAACCGGCCGCTCAACGGCCAGCCAGGCTACGAGATAGTGGTCCCTTTCCGCCTCACCACGGGTGAGACAGTCGTCATCGACCGGGGTTGGTTGCCCATCGGCAACAAAAATCCGGGCAGCCCCGATTCGGTGCCTTCCCCTCCCCCAGGTGAGGTGACCGCCGTCGTGCGTTTGAAGCACGGTGAGCCCGAGCTTCAGCGCGGAGCCCCCGAAGGGCAACTGGCGTCCATCGACCTCCCCACGTACGCTGCGCAGCTGGGCTACCCGCTGATGACCGGCGCATACGGCCAGCTTGCCTCGGAAACGCCGCCGGCCGCCGAGATGCCCGTTGCCTTCCCTAAACCGTCCACGGATGAAGGGACGCACCTGTCCTACTCCCTGCAGTGGTTCGCTTTCGGCGTGCTCATGTTCGTCGGGTTCGGCTATGCGGCGCGGCAGCAGGCGCGGAACGCAGCGATCGACGCCGAGGATGAGGAGTTGCTTGATGATGGGGCCGTGCACGCCGCGGTGACCCCCCGCCGTCGGCCGCCTGCCCCGCGCAAGCGGAAGAAGGCCACCGCCGAGGAAGAAGAAGACGCCCTCCTGGACGCGCAGGGCTACTGAGGCATGGAGAAGTACGACGGCGGCCCGGTCGCCTTGGTCCGTTCCGCTTTGGTGAGGGCGGGGCTCGACGACACCGTGCGCACCTTTCCGTCGGGAGTGCCCACGGCGGCCGCAGCAGCTGAGGCCCTGGAATGCGACCTCGCCGCGATCACCAACAGCCTGATCTTCGAGCTCAGCGGGGAGCCCCTGCTGATCCTGGCCAGCGGCGCGGCCCGCGTGGACACTGCGCTGGTCGCGGCGCAGCTCGGCACGGGCAGAATCCGCCGCGCCTCCCCTGCCTTCGTGCTGGAACACACCGGCCAGGAGGTAGGTGGCGTGGCACCTGTGGGCCACCCGAAAAAGATCCGGACCCTGCTTGACGAATCCCTGCAGCCCCACGAACTGCTGTGGGCCGGAGCGGGAGACCACAACTCGATGTTCAGCATCACCTACACCCAGCTCCGGAGCATTACCGGGGCGCTGGAACTGCAGGTGCGCTAAGCCAGCGTGATCAGGTCCAGGTAGTCCTCGTTCCAGAGGTCCTCGACGCCGTCCGGAAGCATGACGACGCGTTCCGGGTTCAGGGCTTCAACGGCGCCTTCGTCGTGGCTTACCAGGACGACGGCGCCGGTGTAGTTGCGCAGGGCGCCCAGGATTTCGGCACGGCTGGCGGGGTCCAGGTTGTTGGTGGGCTCGTCGAGGAGCAGGACGTTGGCGCTGGAGGCGACGATGGTTGCCAGGGCCAGGCGGGTCTTCTCGCCGCCGGAGAGCACTCCGGCGGGCTTGTCGACGTCGTCACCGGAGAACAGGAATGAGCCCAGGATGCCGCGCACCTCGGCGTCCTTCATGTCGGGTGCGGCTGAGCGCATGTTTTCCAGGACAGTCCGGTGGTGGTCCAGGGTCTCGTGTTCCTGGGCGTAGTAGCCCACCTTGAGGCCGTGGCCGGGGATGACTTCGCCGGTGTCGGGGGCGTCCACTCCGGCGAGCATCCGCAGCAGGGTGGTCTTGCCGGCACCGTTGAGGCCCAGGATGACCACCTTGGAACCGCGGTCGATGGCCAGGTCCACATCGGTGAAGATCTCCAGGGACCCGTAGGACTTGCTGAGCCCGTCCGCTGTGAGCGGGGTTTTGCCGCAGGGTGCGGGGTCCGGGAACCGGAGTGCTGCCACCCGGTCCTGCTCGCGGACCGCTTCCAACCCGCTGAGCAGGCGCTCGGCGCGCTTGGCCATGTTCTGGGCTGCCACAGCCTTGGTGGCCTTGGCCCGCATCTTGTTGGCCTGGTCCATGAGGACCTGCGCCTTCTTTTCGGCGTTGGCACGTTCGCGCTTCCGGGCGCGCTCGTCGGTCTCCCGCTGCAGGAGGTAGCGCTTCCAGTCCATGTTGTAGAAGTCGATCTGGGCACGGTTGGCGTCCAGCAGGAACACCTTGTTGACGGTGGCTTCCAGCAGGTCCGTGTCGTGGCTGATCACGATCAGGCCGCCCTGGTGGTTTTTGAGGAAGTCACGCAGCCAGGCGATGGAGTCGGCGTCGAGGTGGTTGGTGGGTTCGTCCAGGAGCATTGTCTCGGCGTCCGAGTAGAGGATGCGTGCCAGCTCGACACGGCGGCGCTGGCCACCTGAGAGTGTTTTGAGCGGCTGGTTCAGCAGCCGGTCCGGGAGTGCCAGGTTGGAACAGATTGACGCAGCCTCGGCTTCGGCCGCGTAGCCGCCGGCCGCGAGGAATTCGGATTCCAGCCGGTCGTACCGGCCCATGGCCTTCCGCTGGACCTCGGCGTCCTCGCTGGCCATTTCGTCGTGCGCCTTCCGGAGCTTGCCGACAACGATGTCCAGGCCGCGGGCGGAGAGGATGCGGTCCCGTGCCAACTGCTCCATGTCCGGGGTACGGGGGTCCTGGGGCAGGTAGCCGATCTCGCCGCTGCGCGTGACCTTACCGGCGGCGGGAAGCCCTTCGCCTGCAAGGACACGGGTCAGTGTGGTCTTGCCGGCACCGTTGCGCCCCACCAGGCCGATCTTGTCCCCCTTGTCGATGCGGAAGCTCACCTGGTCCATCAGGAGCCGGGCGCCGGCACGCAGTTCAAGATCCTGGACAGTAATCACAGCAGGTAAGGCCTTTCACAACAGGGAACGCCACGGTCCGCACACGGAGTGCCAGGGGACGCTGGGGCAGAGTGGCCGTGAGAACGGCACAGTCCAGTCTACCGTCCGGCAGGCGGCGGACCATCCATACTGCATCCAGGGGAAGGATGCCGTCGGCTTAACTGCCATTTCGGGCCCGGTCCGTCAAGGACAATGAGGACATGGAATTCGACCGGCTGCTGCAAATCCGCCGCATCTACGCGCAGCCTGCAGCCTTGGAGCTGCCGCGCGGGCGGGAGATCGTGGCACGGTGGCCGGGAGCCGACGTCGTTCCCGTGGAGAACCATTGGAACATCCCCGACCTCCACGGCGACGAAACCAACGTGCCGCGGTGGTCCCGGATCAAAACCGAGGCGCTAGTCCTCGGGGTCAAGAAGTCGCTGACCGTGAAGCCGAACGGCAGGTCAGCGGACTTCATTGCCCCCTCCACGGCCAACGGATGTGCCATGGCGTGCGCCTACTGCTATGTTCCGCGGCACAAGGGCTACAGCAACCCGGTCACCGTTTTCGCCAATATCGAGCAGATCGCCGGGGCGCTGGAACGGCACGCCACGCGCCAGGGACTCAAGCTGGAGCCTAACCAGTGCGACCCCGAGCTCCGGGTCTATGACATTGGTGAAAATAGCGACTGCTCGGTGGACGCGCTGATCAGTGACAACGTGGAGGACCTTGTCATGCTGTTCCGGGAACTGCCCAATGCCAAGCTGTCCTTCGCCACAAAGTTCGTCAACCGGCACATGCTCGGCTGGAACCACGGGGGCCACACCCGGGTCCGCTTCTCGCTGATGCCGGCGGACCTGGCGAAGTCGGTCGATGTGCGGACGTCCCCGGTGGCGGAGCGGCTGGCGGCCATTAACGACTTCGTCGACGCCGGCTACGAGGTACATGTGAACTTCTCCCCCGTGATCATTACTGACACGTGGCTGGCCGACTGGGAGGAGCTGCTGCGCCAGTTGGACGCCGCCCTGACCCCTGCAGCCAAGGCGCAGCTGGCCGCAGAGGTCATTTTCCTGACCCACAATGAGCAACTGCACGAGGTCAACCTGGGCTGGCACCCGCAGGCCGAAAACGTCCTGTGGCGCCCTGACCTCCAGGAGGCCAAAGTCTCCTCGAATGGTTTTAGCAATGTTCGGTACCGGGCGCGTGCCAAGGCAGGCTACGTCCAGCAACTGACTGCGCTGATTGGCAGGATCGCGCCTTACTGCCGGATCCGGTACGCGTTCTAAGCACTGCGCTCCCCGGCCGGCTGGCCCGCCCGCGATGGAACGGAAGACTAATGGCCTGCCGGACCACCGCCGTCGGGCGTTTCTCCTGCCGCGCCGTGCCCGTGATCCTTCGCCTTGCCGAAGGGCAGCACTTTCAGGAGCGGGCCAATTACAGCCATGACCACCAGGCCCCACGCGAGCCCGATCACCGCTGAGCACAGGGTGTCCACGAGCCAGGCCAGGAAGCCGCCAACGACGGCAACGCCCGCCACCGGGTGCTCGAGTGCGTGGATCAAGTCATAGGGCGCGTGCCAGCCAAGGTCGTGTGCCCCCTGCACCATAATGTGGCCGCCTACCCAGAGCATCGCGATCGTTCCCACGAAGGTAATCGCAGCCAGTACGGCCGGCATGCCCCTTACCAGCAGGTGGCCAAAGCGCTTGGCGCGCGCAGAATCCTTGGCGGCAAGATGGACTCCAATATCGTCCATCTTCACGATCAGCCCGACGGCGCCGTACACAAGCACTGTGATGGCAATCGCCACCAGGACCAGAATGAAAGCCCGGACCCAAATGGATTCAGTCGCCACCTCGTTCATGGAGATGACCATGATTTCGCAGGACAGGATGAAGTCGGTGGTGATAGCGCCCTTGACGACAGTGGCCTCCGCGTCATGCCCGCGTTCCACAGCCGGCGCTTCCTCGGCCTCATGGTGGCCGCCGCGCAGCTTGTGCCAGACCTTCTCCGCGCCCTCATAGCAGAGGTAGGTGCCGCCCAGCATCAGGATGAACGGGATGATCCAAGGGATGAAGGCGCTGATCAGCAGGAGCGCCGGAAGAATGATCAGGAGTTTGTTCCGGATGGAGCCCCAGAAGATCTTCTTGATCATGGGCAGCTCGCGCGACGGGTCCGCCCCGGACACATACTGCGGGGTGACGGCGGCGTCGTCAATTACGACGCCGGCGGCCTTGGTACCAGCCTTGGCGGCACCGGCTGCCACATCGTCTACCGAGGCTGCCGCGATGCGGGCCAGGGCGGCGACGTCGTCCAGCAGGGCGACGAGCCCGCCGCTCACAGGTCGCCTCCGCCTGGCTGGGGACCGGACGGTTGTGCGTGGGTGGGTGCGTGCGTGATGGGCATGTTCGGAGTATATGGCAGCAGGGCGTAGGCCCTCTCACCCGCTCGGGGGCGAGGTGCTCAGTTTCCGGTGGACTTCTTGAGTTCCTGGGCGAACATCACAATGATGCCGCTGGGACCACGGACGTAAGTCAGCTTGTAGATGTCTCCGTAGGTTGCGACGCCCCGCAGCGGGCGGCATCCATGCTTCGCCGCGATCTCCAGCGAGGCGTCAATGTCGTCGACCGAAAAGGCAACGCGGTGCATGCCGATTTCGTTCGGCAGTGTGGGGTGTGTGTCGATGGCGGCAGGATGGATGTACTCGAAGAGCTCAAGCTGGCCTCTGCCGTCCGGGGTCTGGAGCACGGCGATTTTTGCGTGGTTGCCGTCAAGGCCCACGGCGGTGTCGGCCCACTCCCCGCTGACGGTGTCACGGCCCAGGACCGTAAGCCCGAGGTCAGTGAAGAACGCGATGGCCTCTTCCAGGTCACGAACCGCGATTCCGACGTTCTCAAGTTTGATCGGCATGTGCCACAGGCTACCAACTCACGAACTCCTGGTCAGTGGACCGAGTACCTGACAAACCGGCCGAAATAATGCGTCTCCGTAAGAACCATTAGCTGATTCAGATCATTCTTCGTCCTGATGATCGCCTGCGTTACGGTGCAGGAAAACATCACCTACGGCTTCGAGAACGCCCTGAACTACAGCAGCGATGACTTCCACGAGCACGGACATGCGAACAGAATACGACGGCGCGCACGGAAGTTGCGCGGAGTCCAGTCCGTACCCGATCGGCATATGAGCAGGCCGTGGGCTCGTGAATTGGACGCTCGCAGGGCCGCGGCTTGCTTGCCGACTAATCTTTGTTCAACGAGAAAAACTTCCTTGGGGGATGTATGCAAAGCCCACTGTTCCCTCGGTCTTCAGGCTGACGGTTATTTTACCGAGGTCCGCGAGGTCTCCACCGAAAACAGCCTCAAGGCATAAGCCCATTCTTTGCCGGACAACCACTCGCTGCCTGCAGCCGGAGGGCAATGAGTTCTGCCCGCCCTCGCGGTCGGTCCAAGACCTGGAACGGGAAAAGCTGCAGCAGCACTAAAGGTCCTCGACTCAGTACTTGTAGAAGCCCTCCCCCGAGGCGACCCCCAGCTTGCCCTGGTCGATGTAGTGCTCCTTCAGGTACTGGGCGAACGCCTGGGAACCGGCATCCGGCGAGGAAGAGGCGATGTTGTACGCCGTGGTGAGGCCGACGACGTCGTAGATCTGGAACGGTCCGGTCGGGGCCCCCGTGGCGATGCGCCATGTCTTGTCAATGGTGTGCGGGTCGGCGACGCCCTGCAGCAGCAGTCCGGCGGCCGCGTTCAGCAGCGGAACCAGCAGCGAGTTCAGGACGTATCCGGCCTTCTCCTTCCTGATCTCGATCGGTTCCAGTCCGCTGTTCCGGGCAAAGTCCACAACAGCGGCGAACACCGCCGGGTCCGTCTCCGCGGTGCCCATGACCTCGGCGATGTTCTGCGCCCAGATGTTGTTGGCGTAATGGAGCGCGAGGAAGCGGTCCGGGCGTCCGGTGAAGTCTTTCAGGTCACTGGGCAGCAGGGTGGACGAGTTGGTCGCGAAGATGGCTTTGGCCGGCGCCAGCTCCGCGAGCTTGCGGTAGACGTCTCGTTTGAGTTCCAGCAGCTCGGGAACGGCTTCGATCACGAGGTCCGCGTCGACGACGGCGTCCCCCAGGTCTGCGGTGAGGCGGAGGTTTGCCAGGGCTGCTTCGGTCTTGCCCCCGGTAGCGCCGGCTACCTGTGCCCGGTAGACCCCGGCGAGGCGGGTGAAACGGTCCCGCGCCTTGGCAAGCGCGTCCTCGTCGACGTCGTAGGCGGTGACTGCGAAACCGTGGAATGCGGCCTGGAAGGCGATCTGGGAGCCGAGCACTCCGGTGCCGAGCACGGTGAGTACCTTGATGGAGGACATTATGATTTCCTTTCGGCGCGGGCCCTAGCGGCCGCCGGGATTGTCGGACCCGTAAATACTGCGGATCCAGATGGTCGACAGGACGTCCAGGGCTGCGGTCTCCGCGATGGCGGGACTCTCCCGGTTGAGGACAGCAGTAATGACCCGTTCGTTCATCAGGTTCAGGCTCACCGCGAGGTCGTGCGCGTCGATGCCCGCCGGCGCCGCCCCGCGGGCCTGCTCGGCACGGATGACGTCGCTTGAGAAGTCCACCCAGGACTGCATTGATCTGGACCACAGCCCGCGCACCTCGTCGTTGCGGGCGCGCGCCCCGATGGCGGCGGTCGACACACCGCGGTGCGAGACAAACACCTCAACGAACATTCCGATGGAACGGGTCCACGCACCCGCGGGGTCGCTCTCGAAATCGCGCGGCAGGTGCCCCACCCGGTGCTCGACCTCGGTGATTACCCGGTCCAGCAGGGCCAGCAGCACGGCATCTTTCGAGGGGAAGTAGAAGTAGAACGTGGGGCGCGATATGCCGGCACCCCGGGCCAGGTCCTCGATGGAGACGTCGTCAAAGGCACGGTTTGCCAGGAGGGCCTCGGCGGTGACCAGGATTGCGTCCTGGCGCTCATCGCCCGAAACCCTCGCGGTGCGTCTTCCTCTTTGAGCCATGCGCCCATCCTAGCCCCGGCTCTCAACACGGTGTTGACTATCTCAACATTGAGTCGATAGCTTGGCGGCATGAGCGAGCACGTAGATGTGTTGATTGTCGGCGCCGGGCTGAGCGGTGTGGGTTTCGCCAGCCGGCTGAAGCGCGAGGTACCCGGAAAAACCTTCACCGTACTGGAGTCGAGGAACGCCGTCGGGGGTACCTGGGACCTGTTCCGGTACCCCGGGATCCGGTCCGACAGCGACATGTACACGCTCGGCTACTCCTTCCGGCCCTGGGCCGGCGCCAAGGCGATCGCGGACGGCGAGTCCATCCGCGAGTACATCGAGGCAACGGTCGCCGACGAGGGCCTGGCGCCGCGGATCCGGCTGAACACCAGGGTCATTTCCGCCTCATGGTCAAGCGAAACCGCACTGTGGACCGTGACGGCGGTCCACACGTCCGGGGGCGAGTTCCGGTCCGGCGACACCGCCTCCTCCCCCGAGCCACTCACCTTCACCTGCTCGTTCCTGTCCGTCTGTTCCGGCTACTACCGCTATGACGAGGGCTTCACCCCGGCCATCGACGGGGCCGATACCTTTGCCGGAACGATCGTCCACCCGCAGCACTGGCCGGCCGACCTCGACTATGAGGGAAAGCAGGTGGTGGTCATCGGCAGCGGCGCCACGGCCGTGACGCTGGTGCCGTCCATGGCAAAGTCGGCGGCCAAGGTAACGATGCTGCAGCGCTCCCCCACCTACATCGCCCCCGTGCCCGCGCGGGACCACCTGGCCGACCGCCTCCGGGGCAAGCTGCCCGCGCAACTGGCGTACGACGTCGTACGTTCCAAGAACATTCTTTTCTCCATGTTCACCTACCAGCTCAGCCGACGGCGGCCCGAGACGATGAAGGCGATCCTGCGCAAGTCGGCAGTAGCCAAACTGCCGGCGGGCTTCCCGGTGGACACGCATCTGGCCCCGTCGTACCAGCCGTGGGACCAGCGGGTCTGCGCGATCCCCAACGGAGACCTGTACCGGGCCATCAGTGTCGGCACTGCCGAAATCGTGACCGACACGATTTCCCGGATCACCCCGGACGGGATTGACCTGGCCTCCGGCACGTCGCTGCCCGCCGACGTCATTGTCACGGCCACGGGACTGAACCTGCTGGTGATCGGCGGCATGAAGCTCTCCGTCGACGGCGAGTCCGTGGACGTCGGCAAGACCCTCACCTACAAGGGCATGATGCTGGAGGGGGTCCCGAACTTCGCCCTCACCATCGGCTACACCAACGCGTCCTGGACCCTGAAGGCGGACCTGGTCGCCGGCTACATCTGCAGGCTGATCAAGCAGCTCGACCGCCGGAACCTCCAGTGGGTGGTACCCGTGGCACCCGCCGACGTCGCCAACGGCACGCTGTCAAAGCTGATCGACCTGAAGGCCGGCTACATTTTCCGTGGCGCCGACCAGTTGCCCCGGCAGGGCGCCGCCTCGCCATGGCGGCTGCACCAGAACTACTTCCGCGACTTCGCCCTGCTCCGGGCCGGCAGACTGACCGACCACGTCCGCCTCGGCCGGCGCGGGCAGCCGGTGCGGAAAACCGCCCGGCAACCCGCGACCCCGGCCCGGGATCCCCTCGCGCTGCCGGGGACGGGCCATGTCACCGTCGCGGGGTCACGGCTGCGCTTCCGGAAGACCGGCAGCGGGGATCCGGTCCTGCTGCTGCACGGCATCGGCCAGAGCCTCGAGGACTGGAACGAACAGCACGATCGGCTCTCGGACCGCCACACGGTCTACAGCGTCGACCTGCCAGGCTTCGCGTACTCCGAACGGCTCCCCGGCACGACCACGCTCGCAAAGCTGGCCGGGATCCTGCCGGCCTTCCTGGACGCCGTCGGGGTTACCGGGCCGCTGCCCGTGATGGGCAACTCGCTCGGCGGTGCCGTGGCCATGAAGCTGGCCGCCGACCATCCGGACCGCGTCTCCGCGCTCGTGCTGGCCAACAGCGCCGGATTCGGCCAGGAAGTGGCACTGGTCCTTCGCCTCCTTGCGGTCCGCCCGCTCGCGGCCCTGCTCCTGCGGCCCGACGAGAAAGCATCACGCCGGACGGTACAGTCGCTCTTCTACGACAAAACGCTGGTCACGGACGACCGCATCGGCCACGCGCTCGCCCTGTCGCAGCGGGAGGCGCACCGCCGGACGCTGGTCGACGTCGCCCGCGACCTAGGAACGATTTCCGGTGTCCGGGCCGAGTGGCGCACCGCTCTGATCGGCTCGCTGGCCAAGTCCGACGTTCCGGCGCTGGTGGTGTGGGGCGACCACGACCACATCCTGCCGTTCAGCCACCTTGAAGCGGCCGCCGCGGCGCTGCCCCGCGCCGAGTCCCACGTCTTCGCCAAGACCGGACACATGCCGCAGATCGAACGGCCTGACGAGTTCGCGGCCGTCGTCGAGGACTTCCTCACGAGGATCTCCGCAGACCGTCAGGCGGCAAGCATCTAAGGGCGCTTCCCGACGACGGCAAGGACTTCGGGCGCCACGTCCAACGCCGGCATTGTGCCCACCCCAAAAGCAACAAGCCTCCAGGTTAGTGGAACCCCTACAAAGTGGCGTGCGTTCTGCCCCGGTAGCGTCGGCTGTACATTAGATTCCGCTTGTACAACCCCGACAGGACCGCCATGAGCAGCACCACAACCAAGACCACTCCCACAACGGACCGCCACCGCTGGAACGGCACTGACCTCGGGCTGATCGCCGTCTTCGCCGCCCTGGTCGCAGCCGCAGCCTTGGTGCCGGGCCTGGCCCTGAACGGTTTCGGCGTCCCCATCACCTTCCAGACCCTGGCGGTGATGCTCACCGGACTGGTGCTTGGCCCCGCCCGCGGGTTCGCCGCCGTCGGGCTTTACACGCTCCTTGGCCTGGCCGGCCTGCCCATTTTCAGCCAGGGCCGCAGCGGCCTGGCCATCCTCGCCGGGCCGTCTGCCGGCTACATCATCGCCTTCCCCATCGCCGCATTTGTCGTGGGATGGCTGGCCACCCTGGTGATCCGGCGCACCACCAAGGCCCGCGCCCTCTGGTTCTTCCTTGCCGCGACAGCCACGAGCATCGTCTTCGTGCACACGCTGGGGATCATCGGAATTGCGATGAACTCCAAGGCCACCCTGGAGCAGGCCTTCATGAGCGACCTCGTCTTCTACCCCGGCGACATCGTCAAGAACGTCCTGGCAGCTGCCATCGCCGTCGCCCTTCACCGGGCCTTCCCGGACGTCCTGGTGCGCCGCGTCCGGCGCCGTGCCCTGCCCGCCGAGAGCGCCTAGGCCGCCATGCCCGCCGTGGCCTTCGCCCAGGCGTCCGTCGCCGTCGAACGGGAGGACACCCCGCACCCCAAAGTGCTCCTTCACCCGGTCGACCTCCGGCTGGAGGAAGCACGCATCGGCATCATCGGTGCCAACGGTTCCGGGAAATCCACCCTGCTGCGCCTGGTCAACGGACTCATCCAGCCCACCACAGGGACAGTAACGGTCGACGGCGACGACACAGTCCGCGCCGTCCGGAAAGTCCGGCGCAACGTGGGGTTCGTCTTCACCGATCCGCTGTCCCAGCTGGTGATGCCCACAGGCCGCGAGGACGTGGAACTGTCCCTGCGTCGATCTGTCCGGAACGCGGCCGAGCGGCGCAGCCAGGCCGAAGCCGCACTGCAAAGACTGGGCCTGCTGCACCTGGCGGACCAGAGCATCTACGAACTGTCCGGCGGCGAACGGCAGCTCATGGCGCTCGCCGCCGTACTGGCCGTCGACCCTAAAGTGCTGGTCCTGGACGAGCCCTCCACCCTCCTGGACCTGCGCAACCGCGAACTGCTCCGCAGGACGCTGGCGGGCCTGGACCAGCAGGTCATCCTGTCCACGCACGACCTCGAACTGGCCCTGGACATGGACCGGGTCCTGGTGATCGCAGACGGACGCGTAGCCTTCGACGGCGCCCCTGCAGAAGCAGTGACTGCCTACCGTTCCTGGTGCATGCAGGGGCTCAACACGGCGCGGGATGTTCCGTGAGGGGCCACGGCTTCCTCCTTGCCAACTATGTGCCCGGCGATTCGCTTCTGCACCGGGCACCGCTGGCACTGAAGTTCCTCCTGGTCGTAGCCTGCGGCCTGGTTTCCTTCATCATTGTGGACTGGCGCATCTCCGCAGCGGTACTGGCTGCGCTGTGCGTTCTCTTTTTGGCTTCCGGAGCCGGAGTGAAAAGGCTCTGGCGCGCCATCCGGCCGCTTGCCCCCGTGCTGTTGGTGATTGGTCTCTTCCAGTGGTGGCAACTCGGCGGCCCCACGGCGGGGCGGATCGTGTTGAACATCCTGCTCTGCGTGGTGGCCGCGTCCCTGCTCACCGCCACCACGCCGATTCAGCGGCTCCTCGACGGCGTGGTCCGGGCTGCCCGTCCCTTTACCAGGTTCGGCGCGGATCCGGAGCGCTTTGCCCTGACCATCGGCATCATGCTCCGCAGCATCCCGTTCATCGCCGGCACCTTCGCCGACGTCCGTGACTCCGCCAAGGCCCGCGGCCTGGAGCGCAATCCGCGGGCCCTGGTCCTGCCCGTCCTCATCACCTCGGTGGCATACGCACGCCAAACGGGTGAAGCGCTCGCGGCCCGTGGCCTGGGCGAAGCCGAGGACTAGAGCCGGCCTAGAGGCGCCGGTACTCCAGCAGTGCGGCCGTCCCCATTCCGCCCGCCATGCTGATCATGGCCAGCGCCAAGGCTTTCGACGTCCCTGCCCTCCGCGCCTGCGCGAGCAACCGGGTCACCAGCACCGCCCCCGAGGCACCATAGGCGTGCCCCAGCGCCAGCGCCCCGCCATCGAGGTTGGCCCGGTCCGGCTCGATTCCCAGCTGGTCCAGGCACGCGAGGGTCTGGGACGCAAAGGCCTCATTGAACTCCACCAGGTCCACGTGTTCTGCGGTCACACCGGCCTCCGCGAGTAGCCCACCGGCGGCCCGCACAGCACCGATCCCCAGCACCCTGGGCTCGACGCCGGCGGTTGCGGTTCCGCGCACCAACAGCGCGTCGCGTGCCCCAAGTTGGCGGGCACACTCCAGGGACGTGATAGCGACGGCGGAGGCACCATCCGCGTCAAAGCAGGAGTTCCCGGCGGTGACAGTTCCTCCTGGCACGAAGGCGGGCGGGAACCGTCGCATGACGGCCGGGGTGAGGCCGCGCCGGGGGCCACTGTCACAGGAGATCATGCCTGCGGCCGTGGCCAGCGGGACGATTTCGCCGGCAAAGCGTCCGTCCCTGATTGCCGCCAGGGCTTTCCGGTGGCTGGCCAGCGCGAAGTCATCCTGCCGCTCCCTGCCGATGCCGTATTCCTGCGCCACCGTCTCCGCCGCAACGCCCATGTCCGGATCGCCGAAGCTTTCCGGCACAAACTGGGCGCGCCGGTAGAAGTCCGCGCCGCCGTCGTCCGTCCTGTGGGCCCGCAGGGGTGCGGTGCTAGTGCTCTCCACTCCCCCGGCCAGGTAAAGCGGGTTGCCGCCTGCTGCAACCAGCCGGCCGGCGAGGACAATGGCGTCCAGCCCGGAACCGCACTGTCGGTCGACGGTGATCCCGGGGACACTAACTGGGAGTCCGGCCTCGAGCAGGGCCAGCCGGGCCACGTTGCCGCCGCCGCCTACTGCGTTGCCGATGACAACGTCGGAGACGGAGGCGGGATCGAGTGCAACCTCCGAGACCAGCTCCCGCAGGACGGGTGCCAAAAGTTCATGGGCGCGCAGGCTCCGCAATGCGCCGTTGACGGGGCACACCGGGGTCCGGCGCGCGGCGATGATGACGGGCTGGCGTTCCGGCGGCAACAGGTCAGCCGGCAAGGAGCCGCGCCCTTGGATCCCGGGAACTGATCCACTCCAGCAGCAGGCTCCGGCTGACCTTGCCGCGGTCCGTGGTGGGCAGTTCCGGCAGGAGGTAGTACTGCAGGGGACGCTTGTGCCGGGACAAGAGGTCTTCCAGGCCAGCCCTGAGCTGGGTTGCCGTGATCCCGCCGTGGGACGCAACCACGCCGGCCACCACCCGCTGGCCGCGCAGATCGTCCGGCATTCCGGCGGCGAGGGCAGCCGCCACACCGGGGACTGCGGCCAGAGCCAACTCCACCTCGTGGGGGTACACGTTCCGGCCGGCGGTAAGGATCATGTCGGCGCGCCGGCCGAGGATGTGCAGTTCCCCGTCCTCGAGATAGCCCTGGTCCCCCACCGTGTACCAGTTGCCGAAGGACCGCAGAGCCTGGCCGTCATCGCCCCACAGGTAGCCGTTGCTGACCATGCCGCTGCTGACGCAGATGTTGCCGTAGCCGCCGTCCGGGACCTGGGTGCCGGAGTCGTCCAGGATCCGGACTTCGACGCCGGGAAAGGGACGCCCGATTCCGGTTCCACCGGGGGCCGCAGCCTGGCCGGGTGCCAGTCCCAGGCCGGAAACGAAGCTCAGTTCGGAGGCGCCGTAATACTCGTAGATGGTGGCGTTCGGGGCCCAGCGCCGGGCCGCTTCCAGTGTGCGGGCATCCAGCTTCGAGCCGGCGCAGATGATGCTGCGGATCCCCGACGCATCCACGCAACCCGTCATGCCGCGTTCGCTGAGCATCCGCAGCATGGTGGGCACCAGGACCAGCCGGGTGACGCGGTCGTGCGTGATGGCGGCGTGGACGTCGCCGACGTCGAACGTCTCCAGCGTCTGGAACTCGGAACCGGCGTAGAGGCATTCAGCCAGGGCGTAGAGATTGAGGCTGGCGGCCAGCGGCCCCGGGGCAAGGGTGACGTCATCCTGGCGAAGGCCGAAGAACTCAATCGAGGCATCGAAAGACTGCTGCCAGGACTGGCGGGAGCGGGTGAAGGCCTTGGGTACCGACGTGGTCCCGGAAGTGAGGCCGATCAGGAAGGTGGACTCCGGCGGTCCATCCACGAGGTCCTCGTCCGGGGACACCGGCGCCGCAATACTGTTCGCCTCCACATGCCTGACGATGTCCTCCTGCAGGGGCGCGGGCCAGTCCGGATCGAGGACCGCGCACTGCCGGTTGCCGGCCACAGCAGCGGCGAACCTCACGGCAAAATCCACGGAATTGGCTTCGCGGAGCGTGGTCACCGACTTCGTCCCGGCCACCAGCCCGGCGGCCGCATCGCACAGCCCTGCCCAGTCAAGCCGGCGCCCGCCAACCACGACGGCGGTCTCGTGCGGCCGGTGATCAGCCCAGCGCTGGATCTTGTTCAGGAATGGCACGGACCAACTTTACCGGCCGGCACGGATTGAGGACCGGGCCCGCGGGTATTGTGACGATATGAGTTTCAATGACAACGCGCAGCTTGATCCCAGCCAGGTCCAGGACCGAAGGGGCATGGGGACCGGTGTGAAGGTCGGCGGCGGAATCGGCGGCGGCCTGGTCTTGCTTGTTGCGCTCCTCCTGGGCATCAACCCGAACATGCTCGGCGGCCTGACCGACGGCGGCACCGCCGGGCAGTCCCAGGGCACGGCTCCGGCCTGTAAAACCGGAGCGGATGCGGATGCGCGGCTTGACTGCCGGATCACCGGCACGGTGAACAGCCTCAACGCGTTCTGGCCGGGCTACCTCCAGCAGTACAAGGTGCAGTACCCGCGGCCGGAGGCAGTGATCTTCAACGGCAGCACCAACACCGGCTGCGGGCCCGCCACTTCCGACGTGGGTCCCTTCTACTGCCCGACGGACACCACCGCCTACTTCGATCCCGGATTCTTCCAGGAACTCGTGGACCGGTTCGGCTCCTCCGGTGGTCCCCTGGCCCAGGAATACGTGGTGGCCCACGAGTTCGGCCACCACGTGCAGAACCTGCTCGGTGACCTGAAGCGGGCGCAGCAGGATCCGCAGGGACCGGAGTCCGGGTCCGTCCGAACCGAGCTGCAGGCCGATTGCTATGCCGGGCTCTGGGCCAAGTACGCTTCCACCACCAAGGACCCCGCCACCGGGCAGCCCTACCTGGAACCCCTTACCCCGCAGGATGTGAATGACGCCCTCTCTGCGGCGGCCTCCGTGGGCGATGACCGGATCCAGAAGGCAGCCACCGGCCGTGTCTCCCCCGAAGGCTGGACCCACGGATCCAGCGAGGAACGCCAGCGCTGGTTCTCCCGGGGCTACCAGTCGGGCGACATCAAGCAGTGCGACACCTTCTCCGCCGCCACCCTCTAACCCCCGGTTCACCCCATCGATTGCTCCGCACTTGTCGTTTAGATCGCTGAAAACGACAGTTACGCAGCAATCGATGAGCCAACGACGACGGCGGGCCACCTTTCCTGCGAAAGGTGACCCGCCGTCGTCGTACTTATTTAGATGTTGAAGCCGAGGGCCCGCATCTGGTCCTTGCCGTCGTCGGTGATCCGTTCGGGACCCCATGGCGGCATCCATACCCAGTTCAGGCGCCAGTCGTCCACGACGCCGTCCAGGGCCTGGCCAACCTGCTCCTCGAGTACATCGGTGAGCGGGCAGGCGGCGGTGGTGAGCGTCATGTCGATCAGGAGCGCACCGTCGTCGTCGGAGTACTTGAGGCCGTACAGCAGGCCCAGGTCCACAACGTTGACGCCAAGCTCAGGGTCGATGACGTCCTTGAGCGCCTCTTCGACGTCCTCCAAGGCCGTGCGGCCCGGCGTAATTTCGGTCATGACAATGAGTCCTTACTAAGCCTGTACTGGGGCCGGAGCCGCGACGGTGGCTGCGCCGGCGCCCTTGGCGTAACGGTCGTAGCCTTCTTCTTCGAGGCGGTCGGCCAGCTCGGGGCCGCCTTCCTCAACAACCTGGCCGTCCACGAACACGTGCACGAAGTCCGGCTTGATGTAGCGCAGGATACGCGTGTAGTGCGTGATGAGCAGCGTGCCCATGTTCCCCTCGGAGTGTGCACGGTTGACGCCCTCGGAGACGATCTTCAGCGCGTCGACGTCCAGGCCGGAGTCGGTCTCGTCCAGCACGGCGAACTTGGGCTTGAAGAGTTCAAGCTGCAGGATCTCCACGCGCTTCTTTTCGCCGCCGGAGAAGCCTTCGTTAACGTTGCGCTGGGCGAAGTCGGCGTCGATGCGCAGCTTCTCCATGGCGTCCTTGACGTCCTTGGTCCAGGTACGCAGCTTGGGTGCTTCGCCGTCGATGGCGGTCTTGGCGGTGCGCAGGAAGTTGGTCATGGTGACGCCAGGAACCTCCACCGGGTACTGCATGGCCAGGAAGAGGCCGGCGCGGGCGCGCTCGTCAACGCTCATGGCCAGCACGTCTTCGCCGTCCAGGGTGATGCTGCCGCTGGTGACGGTGTAGCGGGGGTGGCCCGCGATGGTGGAGGCCAGGGTGGACTTGCCGGAGCCGTTGGGGCCCATGATGGCGTGCGTCTCGCCGGTCCTGATGGTCAGGCTGACGCCCTTCAGGATCTCCTTGGTGCCCTGTTCCGTCTCAATGCTGACGTGCAGGTCCTTGATCTCAAGAGTTGACATGCTCTTCTTTCTTTTTCGCTCGTAAGTCTGGTGCTGCGGGGCGCTCAGTTGACTGCTGCGCCGTTCAAAACGTTGGTGACGTCCACGTAGACGTCGTCTCCGTCGAGTTCGACGGCGAACACGGGGACAGGATCGTAGGCGGGGAGCTGCAGGGGCTGGCCGCTGCGCAGGTCGAACTGGGAGCCGTGGCCCCAGCACTCGATGGCGCAGCCTTCCACGTCGCCCTCGGAGAGGGAAATGTCCGCGTGCGAGCAGGTGTCACCGATGGCGTGGATCTCGCCCATCGAGTCCCGCACCACAGCAACGGGGTAGCCGTCGATCAGGATCCGCAGTGCCTGCTTGACCTGGATGTCATTGGCGCTGCAGACCAGTTCGCCCTTGGGTGTGCCGCTCATCCGTTCCTGCCCGTTCCTAGTTCTCGGTTGCCGCGAGTTCGCGCTCAACAGCCTCGGTCAGGCGCTCTTCGAGGGCCGGGACCTTGATCTGCTGGATGATCTCGTTGAGGAAGCCGCGGACCACCAGGCGGCGGGCAACATCCTCGGGGATGCCGCGGGCCATCAGGTAGAACAGGTGCTCGTCGTCGAACCGGCCGGTAGCGCTGGCGTGGCCGGCACCCTCGATCAGGCCGGTCTCGATCTCGAGGTTGGGCACGGAGTCCGCACGGCAGCCGTCGGTGAGGACCAGGTTCTGGTTCTTCTCGTAGGAGTCGGTGCCTTCGGCCTGCTTCTGGATCAGCACGTCACCCACCCACACCGTGTGCGCACCCTTGCCCTGCAGCGCGCCCTTGTACAGGACGTTGGACTTGCAGTTGGCCAGGTTGTGGTCCACGAAGGAGCGGTGCTCCAGGTGCTGCCCCGCGTCGGCGAAGTAGAGGCCCAGAAGCTCGGCCTCGGCGCCTTCACCGGCGAACCGGACGTTGGAGTTCAGGCGGACGATCTTGCCGCCGAGCGTTACTGCGATGTGCTTGTACACGGCGTCCTTGGCAACCTCGGCGTCGTGCTGGGCCAGGTGCTTGGCGTCGTCTTCCCACAGCTGCACGGAAACCACCGTCAGCTGGGCGCCCTCGCGGACCAGGACCTCGACGTTGCCGTTGTGGTCGGCGATGCCGCCGTGCTCCAGGATCACTAGGCCGCGGCTGTTGGCCCCGGCCTCGATCACCACGTGGGAGTTGCTGCGGCGGCCCGCGCCGTTGCCGGTCAGGACGACGCGCACGGGAGCGTCCAGCTCGGCGTTGGCCGGGATGGAGATCAGCTGGGCGCCACTGGCGTTGGCGGAAGCGACGACGGCGGCACGGTCGGCGGGGACCAGGGTGGCACCACGGGGGGCCTCGCCTGCGCCGAGGGTACGCTGCACGACGGCGGCGGGCGCCTCGACGGAAACGTCCAGGCTGCCGTCTTCCGACGGAGCGTCGGACAGCAGGTTGGCGAGTTCACGCACCGGGGTGAAGCGCCATTCCTCTTCCCGGCCGTTGGGCAGGGCGAAGTCGGCCACGTCGTGGCTGGTGAGGCGTTCGGCGCGGGAGGCCATGACCTGCGTGCCGTGGCTGTGGTGGCGGTCAACCTTGGAGGCGACCAGGTGTTCGCCTTCCTCGGTGAAACCGGCGATCGACGGTGCGCCGATGCGCGCCTTTTCGGTAGTTGCTTCGGCAGTCATTAACCGACGGATCCTTCCATCTGGAGTTCGATGAGGCGGTTCAGCTCAAGGGCGTATTCCATGGGCAGTTCGCGGGCGATCGGCTCGATGAAGCCGCGCACGATCATGGCCATGGCCTCGTCCTCGGGCATGCCGCGGGACATGAGGTAGAAGAGCTGCTCCTCGCTGACGCGGGAAACGGTGGCCTCGTGTCCCAGCTGGACATCGTCCTCGCGGATGTCGATGTACGGGTAGGTGTCTGAGCGGGAGATGGTGTCCACCAGGAGGGCATCGCAGCGCACGGTGTTGGCCGAGTGCTTGGCGCCTTCACGGACCTGGACCAGGCCGCGGTAGGCGGCACGGCCACCGCCGCGGGCAACGGACTTGGAGATGATGGAGCTCTTGGTGTTCGGAGCGATGTGCACCATCTTGGAGCCGGTGTCCTGGTGCTGGCCCTCGCCGGCGAATGCGATGGACAGGGTCTCGCCCTTGGCGTGCTCACCCACCAGGTACACGGCCGGGTACTTCATGGTGACCTTGGAGCCGATGTTGCCGTCAACCCATTCCATGGTGGCGCCGGCTTCGCAGACAGCGCGCTTGGTCACCAGGTTGTACACGTTGTTGGACCAGTTCTGGATGGTGGTGTAGCGGACGCGGGCGCCCTTCTTCACGATGATCTCCACGACGGCGGAGTGCAGCGAGTCCGAGGTGTAGATCGGAGCCGTGCAGCCTTCGATGTAGTGGACGTAGGAGTCCTCGTCGGCGATGATCAGGGTGCGCTCGAACTGGCCCATGTTTTCCGTGTTGATGCGGAAGTAGGCCTGCAGCGGGATGTCCACGTGGACGCCCTTGGGCACGTACACAAAGGAGCCGCCGGACCACACTGCGGTGTTCAGCGACGCGAACTTGTTGTCGCCCACCGGGATCACGGTGCCGAAGTACTCCTGGAAAATCTCCGGGTGTTCCTTCAGGGCAGTGTCGGTATCCAGGAAGATGACGCCCTGGGCCTCGAGGTCCTCGCGGATCTGGTGGTAGACCACCTCGGACTCATACTGGGCGGCAACGCCCGAGACCAGGCGGCTGCGCTCGGCTTCCGGGATGCCCAGCTTCTCGTAGGTGTTGCGGATGTCTTCGGGGAGGTCTTCCCAGCTGGCAGCCTGCTTCTCGGTGGAGCGGACAAAGTACTTGATGTTGTCGAAGTCGATGCCGGAGAGGTCTGCACCCCAGGTGGGCATGGGCTTGCGGTCGAAGTACTTCAGGCCCTTGAGGCGGAGGTCGAGCATCCATTCCGGCTCGCTCTTCTTGGCCGAAATGTCCCGGACTACCTCTTCATCGAGACCACGCCGTGCATTGGCGCCAACGTCGTTCTTGTCGGCCCAGCCGTACTCGTAGTTGCCGATGCCGTGGAGCTCGGGATTCTTTTCCAGAATCTCCGAGATCACAGTGTTTTCAGCTACTGCTTTCTCTGATAGTTGGTCCGTCATCACGGCCTTTCTTGCTGATGGTTGATTACTTCGTCCAGGCCGGCGGGGGCTGCCGCCGGCGCGGGCGCCGGTTTGGCAGACAGCCTGCCTGTAGGTATGTGGGTGGTGCAGACGTGGCCGCCCCGCGCCAGGGTGGAAAGCCGACGCACGTCCACTCCCACCAGCCTTGAAAAGACTTCGGTTTCGACGTCGCAGAATACCGGGAACCGGGCTGCGAGCTGTTGGATGGGGCAATGGCCCTGGCAGAGCTGCACGCTGGACAGCGCCGCCGGAAGCGGTGCCTTCGCTTCGATGGTCGCGGCGGAAGCCACGAAGTTGTCCCGGCTCAGTGCGGCTGAAAGTGCGGTGGCACGGTCGCGGATGTCCGGCCCGGCCTGTTCGATTTCAGGCGCGTACCGGCGCTCCATGTCCGCGAACCGCTCCTCGGCGAAGGCCCGCACCGCATCCGGGCCGGCAACCTTCTGCAACTCCTGGAGCGCCAGCGCGGCGATGTCCAGGTAGTCATTGCCCAGGCTTGACTGGCCCTGCGAACTGAGGACGTAGCGGCGGGCCGGGCGGCCGGCACCGGCACCGGGCTTGGCAACCCGTTTGACTTCGATGACGCCGGCGCGTGAGAGGTGGTCCAGGTGGCGCCGGACTGCCGCCGGGGTGAAGCCCAGCATGTCCCCCAGTTCGGCGGCGCTGACCGGTCCGTGTTCCAGGACGGCAGCAAGCACCCGGTCCCGGGTGCGCTCGTCCGCATCAGCCACAGGGCTGGATGCGGCACGACCGGGCCCGGCCACGGGCACAGCGGTGGTGTTGGTCATGGAATACACAACACAATCATGTCGTAATTTAGTCCCGGGCTCCAGTAAGGGCAGGCTGACCTGGGGCGTTTGAACCGATTATGACTGGGCAACATTTCGCGCGCCCACGCCCGGTACCCGCGCAGGGTTGGCGGGACAGCGCTAAATACTACATCCCGTAGAATACTGTGGTGCGATCCCCCCAGTCCCCCGTCCTGTCCATCCATGGGCTTATCAAGGACGTAGGCCCCTTGTCCAGCATGGACGGCAAGATGCTTCGGGTTGTCAGCGGCGTTTCCCTCGTTGCGGAGCGCGGACAGGTAACTGCCCTGCTCGGCGCGAACGGCGCCGGGAAGACGACAACCCTCGAATGCGCACAGGGCCTGCAGAAGCGAACCGGCGGCAGCATCTCGCTGCTGGGCCAGGACCCGGCGACGGCCGGCGCTGAACTGCGCTCCCGCGTAGGTGTGATGCTCCAGGACGGCGGCCTCCCGCCGTCGGCCAGGCCCCTGCCGCTGTTGCGGCACATCGCCGGGCTGTACGCCCGCCCCTGGCCGCTGGAGCACCTGGTGGGCCGGCTGGGGATCGATACCTTCAGCCGCACGAGCGTCCGCAGGTTGTCCGGGGGCCAGAAGCAGCGGCTGGCGCTTGCGGCCGCCCTGATCGGACGGCCGGAAGTCCTGTTCCTTGACGAGCCCAGTGCGGGCCTGGACCCACAGTCGCGGCAGCTCGTGTTCGACCTGATCGCCGAACTGCGCGACGGCGGGATGGGGATCATCCTGACCACCCACCTCATGGATGACGCCCAGCGCCTGGCGGACTACGTGTACATCATCGACGGCGGCCGGAACGTCGCCGAAGGAACCGTCCAGGAACTGCTGCAGCGCAGCCCGGCCACGGAACACGGCGCAGACCACGTCCGGACGCTCGTGTTCGAGGCCCCGGCCGGACTGGACCTGGCCGCGGTGCTCCCGGACGACGTGGACTTCTCCGAAGCCCGGGCCGGCAGCTACACCGTGACCGGCGCGCTCACGCCGCGCCATCTGTCTGCGCTGGCGCAGTGGTGGGAGGCGAAGGGCATCATGCCGGCATCACTGAGCCTTGAGGCGCGTAGCCTTGAAGACGTCTTTTTGGATATTTCGGGAAAGGACATCCGATGAGCGGGGCAGCATTGCAGGAGACGCAGCAGCCGGCGTCCCTGGCGCGCCGCGTCCTGCTGCAGGGCAAGTACGAGGCACTGACCATGCTGCGGAACGGCGAACAGCTGATCCTGGCAATCGTGCTGCCGCTGCTGGCACTCGTCGGCCTGACCGTGACTCCCTTCCTGGACGGGATGGGGTCCAGCCGCATCAACGTGGCCGTTCCGGGAATCCTGGCCCTGTGCGCCATGTCCACCGCCTTCACCGGGCAGGGCATCGCCACCGGTTTCGACCGCCGCTACGGTGTGCTCCGCTTTCTGTCCACCACGCCCCTGGGGCGGAGCGGCCTGATTGCCGGTAAGGTCCTTTCGGTCCTGGCCGTCCTGTCCATCCAGGTGGTGGTGGTGGGCCTTGTCGCCCTGGCCCTGGGGTGGCAGCCGACGGCGGCCGGCTGGCTTCCGGGGCTGGCCCTGCTCGCGCTTGGGGCGGCGGCGTTCACCGCGCTGGGGCTGCTGGTGGCCGGGACCGTCCGGCCGGAGGCGACGCTGGCCATCACCAACCTGCTGTGGATCCTGCTGGGCGCCATGGGCGGCATCGTGATCCCGGCCGAAAGGCTGCCCGCCGCGGCGCAGGCGGTGGTGCATTTCCTGCCGTCCGGCGCTTTGGGCGAATCGATGCGCGCCGCCTTCCTGGGCGGGGCCGTGAACGGCGGCGCCGCCCTCATCCTGCTGCTCTGGACGGTTATCGCCGGGGCTGCAGCCATCCGTTGGTTCAAGTGGAATTGAGATAATCGTGACCACGGCTTCACGCCTTCCCAAGCTCGCCGGCCGCCTGGCCTCGCGGCTCCCCCGCACCGTGGATGTCCGCATCCGCCGGCTCGCCGTAGCTTCCCTGATCGGCCAGACGCTTTTGGTGGTGACCGGAGGCGCAGTCCGCTTGACCGCATCAGGCCTGGGCTGCCCCACGTGGCCGCGCTGCACCTCGGACTCGATCGTGAACACCCCCGAGATGGGCATCCACGGCTTCATCGAGTTCGGGAACCGGCTCCTGACCTTCGCGCTGGCTGCCGTCGCCGCCCTCATGCTGATGTACCTGTGGAACCTGCGGAAGGAACGCAAGGACCTCTTCCTGCTGGCCCTCGGACTGCTCGCCAGCATCCCGGCCCAGGCCATCATCGGCGGGGTCACGGTCCTCACCAACCTCAACCCTTGGGTGGTGGGACTGCACTTCCTGGTGTCGATGGCCCTGGTGGTGTTCGCAACCCTGCTGGTGAACCGCGCGTTCGGCCGCACCGGCCGCTTCCCTGCCGCCCGGCCCGTCGCACTGCCTTCCGTACTGCGCCCGGTGACGGCCGCCGTCGCCCTTTTCTCAGCCGTCGCCGTGATGCTCGGCGTGGTGGTCACGGGGGCCGGGCCGCACGCGGGTGACGCCAATGCTCCCCGCAACGACCTGGACTGGGACCTGTTTTCGCACATCCACGCCGTGCCGGCCTACCTGGTCACCGCCGGAACCGTGGTGGCCCTGGTGGTGGTCTTCAGGCGCCGCATCGCCGGCCCGTTCCGCACCGCCGTGCTGATGCTCCTGGGCGTCACCATCCTCCAGGCCATCATCGGCTTCACGCAGTACTACAACGGCATCCCGGCGCTGCTGGTTGCCGCCCACATGCTTGGCGCGGCACTGCTGATGGCCGCCTCCACCAACGCCTGGGACATCGCACATTCCAGCGCGGTGGAAACGCGCAGCTCCGCAAGGTAGACGGTTGCAGTAAGCGGCCCGCCCAGGATTAAGCGGCAGGCGCCCCGGCCCCGATTGGGACCGGGGCGCCTGCCGTTAATGTGCTGCCCGTGCTACCGGTCGGCCAAGGCCCTCCCCTGCAGCCCGGCGTCGAACTCCGCCTCCAGGTCCTCGAGACCGTCGGCATTGATGCGCAGAACCTTCGCCGTGGCAATGTCGTAGAACAGACCCACGGCCTGCACCTTTCCGGCCGCCAGCGCCGGCCCGGCCACCGGGTGTTCCTGCAGCTTGGCCAGCTGCAGGGCCACGTTGACCATGGCCAGCTGGTCCACCCTGCTGTAGCCGGCCGCCGCAGCCTGCCTGCCCACCGGATGTCCGGCCAGCAGTTCCGCGTAGCTCGGGCGGACGTGATCCAGCCAGCCCGTGAAGGCCTGCCCCAAGGCGCTGTTATCGCCGCCGTCAGCCTCTGCAAGCATTGCCTTCATGGCACCGCAGTTGGAATGGCCGCAAATGACCAGGGATTGCACGCCAAGGCCGTTGACGGCGAACGAAAGGGTGGCGTCGATCGAGGCCTCCCGGCCTTCGCCCGTGCACACCACATTGCCAATATTCCGCAGGGTGAGCAGGTCCCCCGGACCACTGGTGGTGATCAGGTCCGGATTGACCCGCGAATCGACGCACGCCACGAACAGGCTGTCCGGGTTCTGCCCTTCCGTGAGTTTGTGAACCAGCGGCCGCACCTGGTGCGCGAACCGGCGGTGGTACCTGTTGACGCCCAGCAAGAGCGGCACCTTGCGTGGCGGCAGCGGCAGTTCGACGGGGTCCTCACGGCGGGGAGCCTGGTTGGCGGCGTCCCGGAACACGGTGTTGCCGTGCTCTTCAAGCATCACGGCGCCGGCCGTGGCCTGGTGCTGGGACTGCCAGGCCAGCAGGGCCTCGCGAAACGAGTGGTCCACGTAGTCGGCGTTCAGCTCCACCACCACATCCGCGCCGGCGGGAACGGACTGGAGGACACCGCTGAGCTTTGGCAGCGCGAAGAAACTGCACGAGCCGCCGATAGTCACCCGCCAGGGCGACGACGGCGCTGCTGGGCGGTGGGCACGGATGGGGCTGCGGAGGACACGCCACAGGACGTTGGCGGCGGCCAGGGCCAGGCCAATGATGACACCTTCAAGCAGGTTCAGGAACACGACGCACACGAGGGTCACGGCGTAGATTGGGAGGTCTCCGGTCCGCAGGCTGGTGCGGATGTCCGCCAGTTTGATGAGCCGCGCGCCGATCACCACCAGCAGCCCGGCCAGGACCGCCAGCGGGATCAGCTGGAGCAACCCGGCGAAGAGGGCCGAAAAAGCGAGGACCCAGACGCCATGCAGGATTGCGGAACTGCGGGTGGCGGCCCCCGCCTCCACATTGGTGGCGCTGCGGACAATAACTCCTGTGACAGGCAGTCCACCGAGTGAACCCGAAACGACGTTGGCGGCGCCCTGGCCAATAAGTTCCTTGTTGAAGTTGGTCCGTGGGCCCGTTTGCATCTTGTCCACGGCTACCGCCGACAGAAGCGATTCAATGCTCGCGATCAGGGCCATGGTCAGGATGGCGAAAGCGAAGGCACGCCAGTTCCCGTCGGGGAGTTGCGGCAGCGCGATGGCATCGATGATGGAGCCGTCCAGGGAGATCCGCTCAACCCCTGGAGCGAAAGCCACGGCGAGGGCAGTACCCGCAGCGACGGCGGCAAGGGGGCCGGGGACACGCCGCACAACGGCCGGCAGGAACTTCCAGCAGAGCAGGATCGCCACCACGGCCAGTCCCAGCAGGGCTGCATGTAGTTCCAGGTTGGTAATGGCTGCCGGCAGCGCCGCGAGGTTTTCAAGCGCAGATCCAGCGGGCTTGGAGCCAAGGAGCACGTGCAACTGTTGCACGATGATCGTGACGCCGATTCCGGCGAGCATGGCCTTGACCACCACCGGCGAGACAGCCAGGGCGGCGCGGCCCACACGGCTGATCCCGAGGAGGAGTTGTACGACGCCGGCCGCTGCGGTGATGGCGCAGGTCACCTGCCAGCCGAATTCCTGGACCAGGCCCGCCACGACGACGGTCAGCCCCGCTGCCGGCCCGCTTACCTGCAGGGGCGAACCGCCAAGGCTTCCGGCGACAATGCCGCCAATGGCGGCGGCGATCAGGCCCGCCATGATCGGAGCGCCGGAGGCGGCCGCAATGCCAAGCGAAAGCGGGAGGGCCACCAGGAATACCACCAATGACGCCGGCACGTCGGCCCCCAGGTGGCGATAAAAGTGCCGGGGCCCGAAGGGGAAGCGGCCACGGCTCTCTTGACCCGGCGGCGTGTTATCCCCTGGCGGACTGTGGCTTGGAGCGGGGACTGCGGAGGGATGGGCTTCCATGGAGTTTCCTTTGCGTCAGCGTACGGGTCCGACCCACCGTAAGCAGGATTTCCGCTCTAATGACAGGAAACGTGATTGATGTGACAAATATGTCATATGGTTGACTGGGGCAACAGAAGTTTTGTGCACCCCGCCCATCCGGACCCGCTCCGGGGATCTGGGCAAGCCGTTGGGATCCGGGGCGGCAGGCTTAAACAGAACAGCGGCCCCCACGCAAAGTGGGAGCCGCTGGTCCAGTCCGGGCTGGATAGCGGTGTCAGCCGATAATGGCATGCCCGATAAAAGGGTCCACCGCGAGGGCGATGAAAAGCAGCGTGAGGTAGCTGATGGAGCCGTGGAACACCTTCATGGCGCGCTTGTCCGGGATGTCCTCACGCTGGGCGCGGCCGTAAAGGGCGTGGGACTCGTAGAGGAACCAGGCACCTGCCAGGACGGCGGTAAGGGTGTAGACCCAGCCGGCGCCACCTGCCGGGATCATCAGCAGCGAGCAGGCCACCATGGCCCAGGCATACAGGACCACCTGGACGGACACCACCTTTGCGCCGGCGATGGCGCCGAGCATGGGGACGTTGGCGTTCCGGTAGTCCTCGCCGTAGCGCATGGACAGAGGCCAGTAGTGCGGCGGGGTCCACAGGAAGATCACCATGAACAGGATGATGGCGGGCCACTCCACGGAATTCGTAACAGCGGCCCACGCAATCAGCACGGGGAAGCAGCCCGCTGCACCGCCCCACACAATGTTCTGCGCGGTGCGGCGCTTAAGGATCATGGTGTAGATGACCACGTAGAAGAAGATGGCCCCCAGCCCCAGCCAGGCAGACAGCGGGTTGGCGCCGAACCAGAGGATCGCGATGGCGGCCGCGCCAAGCAGCCAAGAGAACACCAGTGCCTCGCGCGGGGTGACCTCACCGGTGACCAGCGGCCTGTTTTCCGTGCGGTGCATCAGCTTGTCGATGTCACGGTCGATGTAGCAGTTAAAGGCCCCGGCACTGCCGGCGGCGAAGGCTCCACCCACCAGGGTGGCGAGAATCAGCCCGATGGACGGGAAGCCACGCTCCGCGTAGATCATGGTGGGCAGGGTGCTGACCAGGAGCAGCTCGATCACCCGCGGCTTGGTGAGGGCGAGATACGCCTTGGCCTTACGGGCAAACCCGGTGCCCGAGGCCCGGGATGCTTTCAGCGGCGTATCTGTTGTGCTCACGGTGGCAGTCACCCGTTCTGTGTGGCAGTTTGAGGCTGGCGGTGCAGCTCCGGTCGTGCGGCCCGGGCCCGGGCACGACACTAAGGAAGGAAATGCATCAGGTGCGTGCAACAGCCGGGGAACCCCGGACGGCGATAGAGATGCACGCCCGGCGTTGGCCTCCAAATATCATACCGCGCCGAGGGCCGTGTCCCCGCCCGGTGATATGCGCATTTGATCGCTCACGCGCCCATTCGAGCAGATTAACTCACGGCGCCGAGATGGTGATTCACAAAAGGGGAAATTGCGTCCACAACGTGAGATTTGGCCTGCCCGGAGTATGGATAAGAGCTAAGCTGTCACCAGATCAGCACACAGCAAGAAAGCGGTGGAAAACGCATTCCCGCAGCTGTCCGTGACTGAATGCAAGGATCAACGTTTCGATGGTGGACGGCTGGTACACACCGCAGCGGGCGCCACATGCGCGCCTTCAACCGGACCGGTGTACCGCCGCCGCCAGCACAGAGAGGGGCCCGGTTTTCGTGCCACATTTGGAAGAGCAAGAACTGTCATGGACCAGCTTGGACCAGAAGGCGGTGGACACCATCCGCGTCCTGGCTGCCGACGCCGTGGAGAAGGTGGGCAACGGACACCCGGGAACCGCCATGAGCCTGGCCCCGGCCGCCTACCTTCTCTTCCAGAAGCTGATGCGCCATGATCCGCGCGATCCGCAGTGGCTGGGCCGTGACCGCTTCGTCCTGTCCCCCGGCCACACGTCGCTCACCCTCTACATCCAGTTGTTCCTCTCCGGCTACGGGCTGGAACTGAAGGACCTGGAGGCGCTGCGCACTTGGGGCTCGCTGACTCCCGGACACCCGGAGTACAAGCACACCGCCGGCGTGGAGATCACCACCGGCCCGCTGGGCCAGGGCCTGGCATCCTCGGTCGGCTTTGCGTACTCGCAGCGCCGCCAGCGCGGCCTGTTCGACGCCGACGCTCCCGCCGGCCAGTCGCCGTTCGACCACACCATCTGGGTCATCGCCTCCGACGGCGACCTCCAGGAAGGCGTCACGGCCGAAGCCTCGTCGCTGGCCGGGCACCAGGAACTCGGCAACCTCGTGGTCATTTACGACGAGAACCACATCTCCATCGAAGACAACACAGACATCGCCTTCACCGAGGATGTCCTGAAGCGTTACGAAGCCTACGGCTGGCACACCCAACGCGTGGACTGGACCCGCACCGGCGAATACAAGGAAGACGTCCAGGAGCTTTACAGCGCCCTGCTGGCGGCCAAGGCCGAGACCTCCAAGCCGTCCATCATCTCGCTGCGCACGATCATCGGCTACCCGGCCCCCAAGAAGCAGAACACCGGCAAGATCCACGGCTCCGCCCTCGGTGGCGACGAGGTCGCGGCGCTGAAGGAAGTCCTCGGCTTCGACCCGGCCAAGTCCTTCGAGGTGGACCAGGAAGTCCTGGACCACGCCCGCCAGGTGGTGGAACGCGGCGCCGCAGAACGCAAGGAATGGGAAGAGTCCTTCACCGCATGGCAGGAAGCCAACCCCGAAGGCGCCGCACTCCTGCAGCGCCTCGAGGCCCAGGAACTGCCCGACGGCGTCGACGCAGCCCTCCCGGTCTTCCCGGCCGGAAAGGACGTTTCCACCCGCGCGGCGTCGGGCAAGGTCCTGAACGCACTCGGCCCGGTCATGCCCGAACTATGGGGCGGTTCGGCCGACCTCGCGGAGTCCAACAACACCACCATCGAGGACTCGCCGTCCTTCGTCCCTGCCTCCAAGCAGACCGATGCCTGGTCCGGCAACCCTTACGGCCGCGTCCTGCACTTCGGCATCCGTGAGCACGCTGCCGCCTCGATCGTGAACGGCATCACCCTGGCCGGCAACACCCGCGCTTTCTCCGGCACCTTCCTGATCTTCTCCGATTACCAGCGGCCCGCCATCCGCCTCGGCGCCCTGATGGGTGTGCCGTCCCTGTACGTCTGGACCCACGACTCCATTGGGCTCGGCGAGGACGGCCCCACCCACCAGCCGGTTGAGCAGCTCGCCTCACTGCGCGCCATCGTGGGCCTGGACGTTGTCCGCCCCGGCGACGCCAACGAGGTGGCAGCGGCCTGGAAGACGATGCTGGAAAACCACGCCAACCCGGCAGGCATCGTCCTGACCCGCCAGAACATTCCCACCTGGGAACGCGGCGAGGGCGACGCCGACGGCAATACCTTGGCATCCGCCACGGGTGTGGCAAAGGGCGGCTATGTCCTGGCCGAGGCATCCAAGGACGGCGCCACCGTTCCGGCCGACGTCATCCTGATTGCCACCGGTTCCGAGGTCCAGCTCGCAGTCCGGGCCCGCGAAGCGCTGCAGGCCGAAGGCATCGCAGCGCGGGTCGTGTCCATGCCATGCGTTGAATGGTTCAAGAAGCAGGACGCCGCCTACCGCGAATCCGTCCTGCCCGCCGCCGTCAAGGCACGTGTTTCGGTTGAAGCCGGACTGGCCTTGGGCTGGCGCGAATTCGTCGGTGACGCCGGCCGTTCCGTCAGCCTTGAGCACTACGGCGCTTCCGCCGACTACAAGCGGCTCTTCCAGGAGTTCGGCATCACGGCAGAGGCAGTTGCCGCCGCCGCCAAGGACTCCCTCGCCGCCACCCAGGCCTAAACCCAAATTTCAGGAGAAACAGCAATGACTACTCCCACCCAGCAGCTCTCCGACGCCGGAGTTTCCATCTGGCTCGACGACCTTTCCCGCGGACGCCTGGAAACGGGCACCCTCCGCAAGCTCATCGAGGAGAAGAACGTGGTTGGTGTTACCACCAACCCGTCGATCTTCCACGCCGCCATCACGTCCGGCACTGACTACGACCAGATCATTGCCGGCAAGGCAGCAGAAGGTGCCAGCGTGGAGGACACGATCTTCGAGATCACCACCACCGACGTCGCTGACGCGTGCGACCTGTTCGCCCCCGTTGCCGCCGCCACCAAGGGCGTGGACGGGCGCGTTTCCATCGAAGTGGACCCGCGCCTCGCCTGGGACACCGCAGGAACCATCGCAGAGGCCAAGCACCTCTCCCAGCGCGTCAATAGGAACAACGTCCACATCAAGATCCCCGCAACCATCGAGGGCCTCGAAGCCATCACAGCAACCCTGGCCGAAGGCATCAGCGTCAACGTGACCCTGATCTTCTCCCTGGAGCGCTACCGTGCGGTCATCAACGCCTTCCAGTCCGGACTGGAACAGGCCAAGGAAAACGGCCATGACCTGTCCAAGATCCACTCCGTCGCCTCGTTCTTCGTCTCCCGCGTGGACACCGAAATCGACAAGCGCCTCGACAAGATCGGCACCGACGAAGCCAAGGCCCTGAAGGGCAAGGCCGGCCTGGCAAACGCCCGCCTGGCCTACCAGGTCTATGAGGAGCTCTTCGCCACCGAACGCTGGGCCCTGCTGGCCGACGCCGGCGCACTCCCCCAGCGCCCGCTGTGGGCCTCCACCGGCGTCAAGGACCCGGCCTACCCGGACACCCTGTACGTCACCGAACTGGTCGCGCCCGGCGTCGTGAACACCATGCCGGAGAAGACCCTGGACGCCACGTACGACCACGGTGTGGTCACCGGCGACACCGTCAAGGGCACCTACGAAGACGCCAACGCCACGCTCGATGCCCTGGAGAAGCTCGGCGTCTCCTACAACGAGGTCGTCGCACTCCTCGAAACCGAGGGCCTGGACAAGTTCGTGGCCAGCTGGAAAGAACTGCTGGCCGACGTCGAAGGCGCCCTCGCCTCTGCACGGAAGGCTTCCTAACACCCATGAGCACTCTCAGCTACGACGCCACCGGCGCAGCGCAGAAGGCGCTTGAACAGCACCTTCCCGCCCTCGTTGAGGACCGAATTGCCACGCGGATATTCGCCAAGGACCACACGCTGTGGGGTCCCGACGCGGAGTCCGAATCGGCAATCCGGCTCGGATGGGTGGAGGCAGCCACAGTCTCCCAGCCCTTGGTCAAGGACATCCTGGAACTCCGTGATGCCCTGCGTGCCGAAGGAGTCAGCCGGATCGTGCTTTGCGGCATGGGCGGATCCTCGCTGGCCCCCGAGGTCATCGCAGGCACCGCCGGCGTCGAGCTGACAGTGCTGGACAGCACTGACCCGGACCAGGTCAGGGCTGCCCTCGCGGACCGGCTGGCCCAGACCGCCATCGTGGTCTCGTCCAAGTCCGGTTCCACCCTGGAGACCGATTCCCAGCGGCGAATCTTCGAACAGGCCTTCACCGAGGCCGGCGTGGATGCCAAGAGCCGGATCATCATTGTCACGGACCCGGGGTCGCCGCTGGACAAGGCCTCCCGGGAGGCCGGCTACCGGGCCGTCTTCAACGCCGACCCCAACGTCGGCGGCCGCTACTCCGCCCTGACCGCGTTCGGCCTGGTCCCCTCCGGCCTGGCCGGCGTGGACATCCAGGCCTTCCTGGACGAGGCCGAGGAAGCTGCGGAAATCCTCAACGATGACGCACCCGAGAACATCGGGCTGGCCCTCGGCACCGCCCTGGGCGGTACCAATCCGTTGCGGAACAAGATCGTCATCGCCGAAGACGGGTCCGGCATCGTTGGCTTCGCCGACTGGGCGGAACAGCTCATCGCCGAATCAACCGGCAAGCTGGGCACCGGCATCCTTCCGGTGGTTGCAGGTCCGCAGGCCCCCGAGGTCACGTCGGGCGCGCCCGACGTCCTGGTGGTCCGGCTCGTGGCAGCGGACGCCGACGTCGAACTCGGCGAAAACCAGGTGGCCATCGCCGGCGGCCTCGCCACCCAGATGATGGTGTGGGAGTTCGCCACCGCCGTGGCCGGCCGCCTGCTCGGCATCAACCCCTTCGACCAGCCCGACGTCGAGGCCGCCAAGGTGGCAGCCCGCGGACTTCTGGACGCGCAGCCCGAACCCACTCCGGCCGCGTTCGTTGACGGCGCAATCGAGCTGCGCGGCGGCGACTGGCTCGGCGACGCCGCCACGGCGGAAGCTGCCGTCAAGGCTCTGCTGGACACGCTGGCCTCCGACAGCTACCTGAGCGTCCAGGCCTACTTTGACCGTCTGGCGTTCGCCGGGCTGGAGGGCATTCGTGACGAACTGGCCGCCACCACCGGCCGCCCGGTCACCTTCGGCTGGGGCCCGCGCTTCCTGCACTCCACCGGCCAGTTCCACAAGGGTGGTCCGGCCATTGGCGTCTTCCTCCAGGTCACCGCCGCTCCCGCCGAGGATCTGGGGATCCCGGACCGCCCGTTCACCTTCGGCGAGCTGATCGCCGCGCAGGCTGCAGGCGACGCCCAGGTCCTGGGCGAACACGGCCGTCCCGTGCTGCGCCTCCACCTCACTGACCGTGCCGCCGGTGTGGCCCAGCTGCAGGACGTCGTCGCTGCACTGTCCACCCGCGCATCCGCAACCGAAAACTAAGGCGCAAAAGCAATATGCCAGAAACTGAATACGGCCGGAAGGGCGCAGGCCGCGGGCGTAATCCGTTGCGTGATCCTCGTGACCGTCGTTTGAACCGGATCGCAGGTCCGTCGTCGCTTGTGTTGTTTGGGGTGACGGGGGACCTCGCCCGGAAGAAGCTGATGCCGGCGGTGTATGACTTGGCCAATCGTGGGTTGTTGCCGCCGAGTTTCGCGTTGGTGGGTTTCGCCCGCCGGGAATGGGACAAGGAGGATTTCGCCGCTGAGGTGAAGGCCTCCGTGCAGGCACACGCCCGGACGCCGTTTGATGAGGCGGTCTGGAACCAGTTGTCCGAGGGCATCCGGTTTGTCCAGGGCGAGTTCGACGACGACGCAGCCTTTGAGCGTCTGGGTGAGACGATCAAGGAACTCGACGACGTCCGCGGCACCCGCGGGAATCACGCGTTCTATCTGTCGATCCCGCCCAAGGCGTTCGAACAGGTCTGCCGGCAGCTGTCCAAGCACGGCCTGGCGCAGGCCGAGGGCGACAAATGGCGGCGCGTGGTGATCGAGAAGCCGTTCGGCCACGACCTGGAATCGGCGCGGAAGCTCAACGACATCGTCGAATCGGTGTTTCCGCCGGATGCAGTGTTCCGGATCGACCATTACCTGGGCAAGGAAACGGTTCAGAACATCCTGGCGCTGCGGTTCGCGAACCAGTTGTTCGAGCCGTTGTGGAACGCCAACTACGTGGACCATGTCCAGATCACGATGGCCGAGGACATCGGCACCGGCGGCCGGGCAGGGTACTACGACGGCGTCGGAGCGGCACGGGACGTGATCCAGAACCACCTCCTGCAGCTGCTGGCGCTGACGGCGATGGAAGAGCCGATCTCGTTCAACGCCGATGACCTGCGCGCGGAAAAGGAAAAGGTCCTCGCCGCGGTCAAACTCCCCGAAGACCTCTCCACGCATTCGGCGCGGGGACAATTCAGCGGTGGCTGGCAGGGCGGGGAGCAGGTCCTGGGCTATCTGGAGGAGGAAGGCATCCCGGCGGACTCCACCACGGAAACCTATGCGGCGGTGCGGGTGGACATCCACACGCGGCGCTGGTCAGGAGTGCCGTTCTACCTGCGTGCCGGCAAACGCCTGGGCAGGCGGGTGACGGAGATTGCGGTCGTATTCAAGCGCGCCCCCAACCTGCTGTTCCGTGACCATGGTGAGGACGACTTCGGGCAGAACGCGGTGGTCATCCGTGTACAGCCGGACGAGGGCGTCACCATCCGGTTCGGGTCCAAGGTCCCGGGCACCCAGATGGAAGTCCGGGATGTCACGATGGACTTCGGCTACGGGCACTCCTTCACCGAATCCTCCCCCGAGGCCTACGAGCGGTTGATCCTGGATGTGTTGCTGGGTGAGCCGCCGTTGTTCCCTCGGCATGAGGAAGTGGAGCTGTCCTGGAAGATCCTCGACCCGTTTGAGGAATACTGGGCGTCGCTGAACCAACAGCCTGAACCCTACGCCCCCGGCTCTTGGGGCCCCGCCAGCGCTGATGAGCTGCTGGCCCGTGACGGACGAACCTGGAGAAGGCCATGATCGTTAACCTGCCCGATACCACCACGTCCAAGGTCTCCAAGAAACTCATGGCCCTGCGCGAGCAGGGTGGAGTGATCGCCCTGGGCCGGGTCCTGACCCTGGTGGTGGTCACCAAGTCCGGGCTCGAGGAAGAAGCGATCGAGGCCGCGAACGACGCCTCCCGTGAACATCCCTGCCGGATCATCGTGCTCGCCGACGCCGGGAAAGACGCCAAGGATCGGCTGGACGCGCAGATCCGCGTTGGCGGGGATGCCGGGGCCTCGGAGGTCATTGTGCTGCGCGGCTACGGTCAGCTCGCGCACGAATCCGAGTCCCTGGTCGCGGCGCTGCTGCTCCCGGACGCACCCATCGTGGCCTGGTGGCCGCACGGCGCCCCCGAGAACGCCTGCGAAACCTCCATCGGCGCCATCGCACACCGCAGGATCACCGACTCCGCGAACGAACCGGATCCCCAGGCCGCCCTGGAACGCATCCACCAAACCTACAAGGCCGGCGACACCGACCTCGCTTGGACCCGCCTTACCAACTGGCGCATCCAACTCGCTGCGGCCCTTGATGAAGTGGACTCCTCCCCGGTGACGGCCGTCGCCGTCGAGGGTGCCTCGGACTCACCCTCCACCATCCTGCTCGCGGCCTGGCTCACGCTGACCCTGGATGCCCCCGTGACCATCGTGGCGGACCCGGCTGGAACCGGAATCCGGCGCGTCCGCCTCACCCGCCCAGGCGGCGATGTCCAGCTGTTCCGGCCGGGACTGTCCGTGGCGGAACTGACCCAGCCTGGCCAGCCGGCCCAGCGGATCTCCCTCCCGCGCCGCAGCCTGCGCGACTGCCTCGCAGAGGAACTCCGCCGTCTGGACCCGGATGAAGTGTTTGGTGAAGTGATTACTATTGGACTGCCACGTACCAATCTAAGGAGCGTCCGACCCAGTGAGCGTTGACCCACGAGTAAGCATCCATCCTGATTCGTCCGTCCTCATGGCCGCCATCGCCGCACGCCTGATCACCAAGCTCGTCGATGTGCAGGACAAGTACGGCGAAGCCACCGTGGTGCTCACCGGGGGAACCGTGGGGATCGGCACACTGAAGGCCGTTGCGGACTCACCGGCGGCGCCCGCCGTCGACTGGTCCAAGGTCAACTTCTGGTGGGGTGACGAACGCTTTGTTGGTTCTGCTGATCCGGACCGCAACACGAAGCAGGCGTTTGATGCGTTGCTCTCCCATATTCCGGTGGACCCGGAACGCATCCATTCGCCCGGCTCGTCTGACGATTTCGACACTCCCGAGGAGGCCGCGGATGATTACGCCCGGCAACTGAGGGAAGCGGCAGCGGCCGAGCATGCGGCCGATATGTCCGACGACCGGCCAGAGGAGCCTTCGTCGCTGCCCCGGCTCGACGTGGTGCTGCTCGGTGTGGGACCCGACGCCCATATCGCATCGCTGTTCCCGGAACAGGCTGGGATCCGGGAAAAAGACCGCACGGTGGTGGGCGTCCGGAACTCTCCCAAGCCGCCGCCGCTGCGAATCTCCCTTACCCTTCCCGCCATCAACACGGCGGCCGAGGTGTGGATGGTAGTAGCCGGCGAGGACAAGGCCGGCGCCGTGGGACTTGCCCTGGCCGGGGCCAACCCGGTGCAGGTGCCTGCCTCGGGCCCCCGCGGTACGTCCCGCACTCTGTGGCTGATTGACGAGAACGCGGCCTCACGTGTCCCGCAGCAGCTGGTCCGGAAGGACGCCGCGGGCGCGTAGCTTTTCCAGCGCTCCGGCCAGGACGTCTTCGGCGTCCTGGCCGGAGCGCCGCTCTTTAACGTATTCCAGATGGCTCTTGTAACCGTCGTCGAAGGGGTCGTCCGGAGCTACCGCCTGGCTGTCACGGGTAGCAGTGCCGCCGCAGCGCCGGCAGTCCCATGTCCGGGGAATCTGGTCCTCAGGCATCTTCAAGAACACGGGCTGGGTCTCGTGGCCCTTGGCGCACCAGTAAGACACCCTGATGCGCGGCAAAGGCTGGGAGGACGAGTCATCATTCGATTGCAGCGTCGAGCCGGAACCTGCGATCACGCCCGCGCGGGTGCCCCGGAAGCCTGATGCTGGGTGGACCATGGCAACTCCTGCCTCATGTCTGCGTTCAGGAACAAAAAAAACTGTGGCTGACGGATTCCGTCAGCCACAGTTTAGTTGGCAGTCCCAGCGGCCGGCAGGGCCGAAAGGACCTTGTGTCGCGTTGCCCAGCGCCTAGGAGTCCCCGCCGCTGAACCGCATGATCAGGCCGAGCGCGATGATCACCACGCCCCAGGTGACGCCCAGGATGATGGTGAAGCGGTTGAGGTTCCGTTCTGCCACACCTGAAGAGCTGAGTCCTGAACTCATGCCGCCGCCGAACATATCGGACAAGCCGCCGCCGCGTCCCTTGTGCAGGAGGATCAGCAGCGTCAGCAGGAGGCTGGTGATGCCCAGGAGGATCTGCAGAATGACATGAAGAACGTCCACGACGGCCTTTCAGAAGTTGGATTTGCGGGAGTGTGCGCTGGTTGCGGGTTAGTCCGCGACCAGGTGGCTCTCGAACCTGACAATATTAGCAAACTCCGCCGGGTCAAGGCTGGCGCCGCCCACCAGGAGGCCGTCCACGTCGCGCTCCTGGAGGATGGCAGCGGCGTTGTTGGCCTTGACCGAACCGCCGTAGAGGAGGCGGGTCTTGGCGGCCACGTCGGCGCCGAAGAGGCTTTCGAGTTCTGCCCGGATGGCGGCGCACATTTCTTGTGCGTCCTCCGGTCCGGCGACCTCGCCCGTGCCGATGGCCCAAACGGGCTCGTACGCAACCACCAGTTCGGCGGCCTGTTCGTTGGTTAGCCCAGCCACTCCGGCCCGCAGCTGCTGCAGGGTGTGGTCAACGTGGGTTCCGGCCTGGCGGATCTCCAGGCCCTCACCGACGCAGAGAACCGGGATAACGCCGTGCTTGAAGGCGGCCTTGACCTTGGCATTGAGGACGTCGTCGGATTCGTTGTGGATGGTGCGGCGTTCGCTGTGGCCCACCAGGACGTACTTGCAGCCGAGCTTGTTCAGGAACTGGCCCGAAATGTCGCCGGTGTAGGCGCCGGAATCGAACTGCGAGAGGTCCTGGCCGCCGTAGGCGACCTGCAGGTCGTCACCCTGGACCAGGGTCTGCACGCCGCGGAGGTCGGTGAACGGCGGGAAGACGGCAACCTCCACGCGGCTGTAGTCGTGCTTGGCATCGGAGAGGGTCCACGCCAGTTTCTGCAGGAGGGTGATGCCCTGCACGTGGTCCATGTTCATTTTCCAGTTACCCGCGATGAAGGGTTTGCGGTCGAAAGCGCCGTTCGTTGACGTAGTCACGTAATCTCCAAAAGGTTCTTGATATGTGTGCGGCCGGCAGGCTGCCGCGGGCAACCTGCCGGCCGGAGGACTGCGGGGCCGTACTACCGGTCCAGGACGCTGAGGCCCGGGAGTTCCTTGCCTTCAAGGTATTCCAGGCTTGCGCCGCCGCCCGTGGAAATGTGGCCGAACTGGTCGTCGGCGAACCCCAGGGTGCGTACTGCTGCAGCGGAGTCGCCGCCGCCCACCACTGTGAAGCCGTCGGTTTCGGTCAGGGCCTGCGCAATGGCGCGCGTGCCTGCCGAGAATGCTTCGAACTCGAAGACACCCATGGGGCCGTTCCAGAAGACGGTGCGTGCGCCCTTGATCTGTTCAGCAAAGGCGGCGGCGGTATCGGGTCCGATGTCCAGGCCGATGCCCTGCGCGCCGAAACTGCTGCCCTCAATGGCGTCGGCGGCAACCGTTTCGTGAGCGGCGTCGGCGGCAAACTTCTCCGCCACGACCACGTCCGTGGGAACCACGAACACGGTCCCTGCGTCCGCGGCCCGCTTCAGGTAGTCCTGGACCACGGGGATCTGGTCTTCCTCGAGCAGGCTCGAGGCGACCTTGTGGCCCCGGGCTGCCAGGAAGGTGAACAGCATGCCGCCGCCCACCAGGATGGTGTCAGCCTTGCCGATCAGGTTGGCGATGACCGCGAGCTTGTCCGAGACCTTCGAGCCGCCGAGCACCACGACGTAAGGGCGCTGGGTGTCGGTGGTCAGCTTCCGGAGGACCTCCACCTCGGTGTGCACCAGGTCGCCCTGGTACGACGGCAGCCGGGTGGCGACGTCGTAGACACTGGCGTGCTTGCGGTGCACGGCGCCGAAGGCATCGTCCACGTAAGCGCCGTTGCTGCCGGTGAGGGCTACCAGTTCATCGGCGAAGGCGCCGCGTTCGGCGTCGTCCTTGCTGGTTTCTCGGGCGTCGAAGCGGACGTTCTCGAGGACCAGGGCTTCGCCGTCCTGCAGGGACGCCGCCGCAGACTTGGCGGCATCACCGACGGTGTCGGCGGCAAGGGTCACCTTGAAGCCGGCCAGTTCGGCGAGCCGGTCCGCTGCGGGCCGCAGGGAGTACTTGTCTTCCGGAGCGCCCTTGGGGCGTCCAAGGTGGGCTGTTACCAGCACGCGGGCACCGGCGTCCGTGAGCTTTGCCAGCACTGGCAGTGAGGCCTTGATACGGCCGTCGTCAGTGACTGTAGAGCCGTCGAGCGGCACATTCAGGTCACTTCGAACCAGAATGTACCGCCCGCGGACACCTTCAGCGATCAGTTCGTTGAGGGTGTGAGATGTCATGTGTCTAACCCTAGCCCAGCTTGGATGCCACAAGCTCCGTGAGGTCGACGAGACGGTTGGAGTAGCCCCATTCGTTGTCATACCAGGAAACAACCTTGACCTGGTTGCCAATGACCTTGGTCAAGCCGGAGTCGAAGATGGAGGACGCGGGGTCGCCCACGATGTCGGAGGAGACGATGGGCTCGTCCGTGTAGGTCAGGAAGCCCTGGAGCTCTTCGGACTCCGCGGCGCGCTTGAGGGCAGCGTTGACTTCCTCAACGGTGGTCTCGCGGGACACGGTGACGGTGAGGTCGGTGGCGGAGCCGGTGGGCACGGGAACACGGATGGCGTAGCCGTCCAGCTTGCCCTTGAGTTCCGGCAGCACCAGGCCGATGGCCTTGGCGGCACCGGTGGAGGTGGGAACCATGTTGATGGCGGCAGCGCGGGCGCGGCGCAGGTCCTTGTGCGGTCCGTCCTGGAGGTTCTGGTCGGCGGTGTACGCGTGGACGGTGGTCATGAGGCCACGTTCGATGCCGAATTCGTCGTTGACCACCTTGGCCAGCGGGCCGAGGCAGTTGGTGGTGCAGGATGCGTTGGAAATGATGTTGTGCTTGGCGTTGTCGTAGAGGTTGTGGTTGACACCCATCACGATGGTGATGTCCTCGTCCGAGGCCGGAGCGGAGATCAGGACCTTCTTGGCCCCGGCGGCGATGTGCTTCTGCGCGTCGGCCGCCTTGGTGAAGAAACCGGTGGATTCGATGACGATGTCCACGCCCAGTTCGCCCCAGGGGAGGTTGGCGGGGTCGCGCTCGGCCAGGACCTTGACCACGTTGCCGTTGACGACGATGTTGCCGTCCTTGACCTCGATGGTTTCCTTCAGGCGGCCGCCGACCGAGTCGTACTTGAACAGGTGCGCCAGGGCTTCGGGGCTGGTGAGGTCGTTGACTGCAACGATCTCCAGGTCCGCGCCTTGGGCAAGCGCTGCGCGGAAGTAGTTGCGGCCGATACGGCCAAAGCCGTTGATACCAATACGGGTCGTCACTTTTACAGTCTCCTTGGTGCTTTGAGAAGCACTACTAGTTGAGCGGGCGTTGAAGCCAACTAACAGATCCCGCACGCCATTGGGCAGAGATGATTTACACGGAGGGCGACCAGCCTCATTGCTGAAGGCTAACCGCCTTCCGTGACCTATCTTACGTTCAACTGGGTCCGCCCCCGCAAGTGCGGGGGCGGACGGTCCACATCCCGGCCGGTTTAAGTCGGAATGTGAAGTTTGTTACAGCGATGTATAACGCGCATCACTACGGGAGGGTGATGAGTCCCGTGGCGTTGGCGCGTGCTGCCTCGAAGCGCTGGGCAACATCTGCCCAGTTCACGATGTTCCAGAACGCCTTGACGTAGTCGGCCTTGACGTTGACGTAGTCCAGGTAGAAGGCGTGCTCCCACATGTCCAGCATCAGCAGCGGGATGGTTCCCAGTGCCGTGTTGCCCTGCTGGTCGTAGAGCTGCTCGATGACCAGGTTTCCGCCGATGGGCTCGTAGGCCAGGAAGCCCCAGCCCGATCCCTGCAGGCCGAGGGCTGCGGCGGAGAACTGGGCGCGGAAGGCATCGAAGGAGCCAAAAGCGTCATCGATTGCGGCAGCCAGCTCACCTTCGGGCTTGTCGCCGCCGTCCGGGGAGAGGTTCTTCCAGAACACGGAGTGGTTGACGTGGCCGCCGGTGTGGAACGCGAGGTCCTTGGAAAGCCGGTTGATGTTGGCGAAGTCGCCCTTTTCACGAGCCTCGGCCAGCTGGGCCAGCGCGTTGTTGGCGCCTGCCACGTAGGCGGCGTGGTGCTTGCTGTGGTGCAGCTCCATGATCCGCGCAGAAATGTGCGGTTCAAGGGCGGCGTAGTCGTAGCTGAGTTCCGGCAAAACGTACTCGGTCACAAAATCCTCCAATATCGTGGACCCGGAGGTCCGGTTGGTAACTCTCGGATTGTGCATCCGGGCAGCTGGTGCCCGGAATTCTTCTTGATTCTATGGGGCGCTTACTCGTCCAGCATTTCGGGCGTCACATTGGCGTCCGTTCCGGGAACGCCGAGGTCAAGTGCGCGTTTGTCAGCCATGGCCAGCAGCCGGCGGATGCGCCCGGCAATGGCGTCCTTGGTCATGACGGGGTCGGCCAGCCGGCCAAGCTCGTCGAGGCTGGCCTGCTTGTGCGCCACGCGAAGCTCGCCGGCGTATTTCAGGTGGTCCGGAACGTCGTCGCCCAGGATCTCGAGCGCCCGCTCCACGCGGGCACCGGCGGCCACGGCGGCTTGGGCAGAGCGCCGCAGGTTGGCGTCATCGAAGTTGGCAAGCCGGTTGGCGGTGGCCCGGACTTCCTTGCGCATGCGGCGTTCCTCCCACACCATCAGCGCGTCGTGCGCGCCCATGCGTGTCAGGAGCGCCGCGATGGTGTCCCCGTCGCGGATGACCACGCGGTCCACTCCCCTGACCTCCCGCGCTTTGGCCTGGATGTCCAGCCGGCGGGCGGCGCCAACCAGGGCCAGGGCAGATTCGGGCCCGGGGCAGGTGACCTCCAGCGACGACGATCGGCCAGGTTCGGTCAACGAGCCGTGGGCCAGGAACGCACCGCGCCACACGGCTTCGGCGTCCGCCGCGGAACCATTGACGACGGCGGATGGCAGCCCGCGCACGGGGCGGCCCCGTCCGTCCAGGAGGCCGGTCTGGCGGGCCAGCGCCTCGCCGTCACGGACAACCCGCACCACGTAACGGCTGGCGCGCCGCAGTCCGCCGGCGGAGACTACGATGATTTCGCTCTGGTGGCCATAGACCTCGGCGATGGCGGCGCGGAGCCTGCGGGCAGTGGACGCCAGGTCCACTTCCGCCTCGATGACGATCCTGCCGGAGATGATGTGCAGTCCCCCGGCGAACCGGAGCATTGCGGAGACTTCAGCCTTGCGCACTGATGACTTCTTGATGTCCAGACGGGACAGTTCTTCCTTGACTGATGCTGTCAGTGCCATGGCACCTTCCTAACTGTTCCCAAAAATGTCCTGGTACGCCGTGGCCAGCCGAAGCGGCTCGTGGACGGGCCGGCGTCCCGACGCCCCTACTTTACCCAAGACAACTTCCGCTCCTAGCATGCCGGCAGCCTTCTCGAACTCCTGCCTGTCCGGCACCGACGCCGGATCGGCCAGGACCACGTCCACGCTGAACTCCGGGGCGTAGCGCCGAAGGACGTGCAGGTGGTCCGCGGCCGTCATGCCGCTGGTTTCCTTGGTGTCCGTGGCAAGGTTCATGGTCAGGCAGCGCTTGGCCGGCGTGCTGCACAGGGCCTGCCGCATCTCCGGCAGGAGCAGGTGCGGCAGGACCGACGTGTACCAGGAGCCGGGGCCGAGGACCACCCAGTCCGCCAATTCGATGGCCGTCAGGGCATCAGTGCACGCCGGGGCTGCCTCGGGCAGGAGCCGGACTTCCTCCAACGAACCGGCCACGGCACAGCGCGCCTGGCCGCGGATGGTCTGGAGGCTGGTGCCACCGTCCGGGGCGGTCACGCGCACATCGCCTTCGATGGTGAGCGGAACGGTTGACATGGGCAGGACCTGCCCCCGTGCCCCGAGCAACGCTCCGGCCCACTTGAGCCCTGCGACGGCGTCGCCCAGCAGTTCCCAAAGCGTCACGATCAACAGGTTGCCCATGGCGTGCTCGTCAAGGGAGCCGCCCGGGCCCTTCCCGGCTCGGAACCGGTGCTGCATGACATCGCGCCAGGTGCGGCCCCAGTCTGTGTCGTCGCAGAGCGCGGACAGTGCCATGCGGAGGTCTCCCGGCGGAAGGACGCCGTACTCCTCGCGCAGACGCCCGGACGAGCCGCCGTCGTCCGCTACCGTGACCACCGCGGTGAGCTCGGAGGTGAGCAGCCGCAGTGCCGAGAGCGAGGCCGCCAGGCCGTGGCCGCCGCCCAAGGCCACCACGTTGGGACCCTTGTCCTGCTGGCCCGGGCCCTTACCAGCGGCCGGCGGCACCAGGGGCAGGGCTCCGGTGAACAGGGCCATTACTCGCGGCCCAGATCCCGGTGCGCGGTGGTCACCGTGACCCGCGGATACTGTGCGAGTTTCTTCGAAAGTTCCACGGCCACGGCAACGGAGCGGTGCTTCCCGCCGGTGCAGCCCACGGCGATGGTGGCGTAGTGCTTGTTTTCCCTGCGGTACCCCTCCAGGACGGGTTCCAGGGCAAGGACGTAGCGGTCCACGAAGTTCTTGACGCCCTCGGCCTCCAGCACATAGTCGCTGACGTCCTTGTCCAGGCCGGTCTGCGGGCGGAGCTGGGGCACCCAGTGCGGGTTGGGGATGAACCGGACGTCGGCCACGTAGTTCGCGTCCACCGGCAGGCCGTACTTGAAGCCGAAGCTCATGACGTTGAGCCGCAGGGCGACGGGGCCAGTTTCGCTGAACAGTTCCGTAATGGCGGTGGCCAGGCCGTGGACGTTGTAGTTGGAAGTATCCAGGACGACGTCGGAGCTGTCGCGCAGTTCCTGCAGCAGCTCACGTTCGGCCGCTATACCGTCAAGGATGCGTCCACCACCCTGCAGCGGGTGCGGACGGCGTCCCTGTTCAAACCGCCGGACCAGGACGTTGTCGCTGGCGTCAAGGAACAGGACCCGGAAGGTGACCCCGCTGGCGGCAAGTGCATGCAGAGCCGAACGGATATCGGCAAAGAGACCTTTGCTGCGGACGTCGATGACCACTGCCAGCCGGGGAATGGACTGCGGTGCGTGCGAGACCAGTTCCGCCAGCGTGCCCAGCATCTGCGGCGGCAGGTTCTCTACGACATACCAGCCGTGGTCCTCCAGTGCGTCGGCTGCCGTGCTTCGTCCGGCGCCGGACATTCCGGTGACCACCAGCAGCTCCGCTTCGACCGGTTTGACGGGTTCCATCCCGTCGTGGCCGGCCCCGGATTCCGCCGTCGTGTCTGCCATGAAGCCTGCCCCGTTTCCTCGTTGTCCCCTTGGGCGGCGATGGCGCTGCCCCGCCCTTTACCCTAGCTAAGATTCAATGATTTCGCCGGTGGTCATGTTGATCGCCGGCACTGTGACCGCTTCGGGCCCGTCGGCAGCGAAGTGGTGCACGATGGCATTGGCCAGTGCCGGGCCAATGCCTTTCGCCTGGGCAAGCTCTTCCACGGTGGCAGCCTTCACGCCCTTGACCGAGCCGAAGTGCGCCAGCAGGGCCTTGCGCTTGGAGGCACCCAGCCCCGGAACGGCGTCCAGCGCCGAGACGGTCATGGCCTTGCCGCGCTTTTGGCGGTGGAACGTGATGGCGAAGCGGTGCGCCTCGTCACGGATCCGCTGCAGCAGGTACAGCCCCTGGGACGTGCGGGGCAGGATAACCGGGAAGTCGCTGTCCGGAAGCCACACTTCCTCCAGGCGCTTGGCCAGCCCCACGACGTACACATCATCGACGCCAAGATCCTTCAGGGCTCGGGCCGCGGCGTTCACCTGGGGCTGGCCGCCGTCCACCACCACCAGGTTGGGCGGGTAGGCGAACTTTGCCTTGGGCGCCGGGGTGGTGGTGTCGAGGGCGGCAGCTTCGGTTTCGGCCGCCTGGTCAGCCTCAGGCTGGCCATCCGCCACCAGCCCGTCCACCGCCAGCCCGTCCGCCGCCAGGACGGACTCATCCACCTGCGCGGACTTGTCCTGCAGGTAGTGGCGGAACCGGCGGGTGAGGACGTCGTGCATGGCGGCCGTGTCATCGGACGCCGCGGGACCCGTGATGGAGAACTTGCGGTAGTCGGACTTCTTGGGGAGTCCGTCCTCCACCACCACCATGGAGGCCACCACGTTGGTGCCCTGTACGTGGGAAACGTCGAAGCACTCGATCCGCAGCAGCGGAACGGGCAGGTCCAGCGCTTCCTGGAGTTCCTGGAGGGCCTGGGACCTGACGGTGATATCGCCCGCGCGCCGCGTCTTGTGGAGCCGCAGCGCGTGCTCGGCGTTCTCGCGCACGGTGGACATCAGCGCCGCCTTGTCCCCCCGCTGGGGTACCCGGATGTCCACCTTGGCGCCGCGGATGCCGGCCAGCCACTTCGCCAGGTCCTCCATATTGCTGGGCGCCACAGGCACCAGGACTTCGCGTGGGAGCCGACCGTGCGTATCGCCGTCCTCGCCGTAAACCTGCTGGAGCAGGTGCTCCACCAAATCAGGGGTGCTGAAGTCCTCCACCTTCTCCACCACCCAGCCTCGCTGGCCGCGGATCCTGCCCCCGCGGACGTGGAACACCTGGACGGCGGCCTCGAGTTCGTCCTCATGCAGGGCGAAGACGTCGGCGTCGGTGTCCTCTGACAGGACCACCGCGTTCCGTTCGAAGACCTTGCGCAGCGCGGTGATGTCGTCCCGGAGCCTGGCAGCGTGCTCATAGTCGAGCTTCGCCACGGCGTCGCCCATCTGCTTCTCGAGCTTGTTGATGAACCTGGTGGCCTCACCGCCCATGAAGGCGCAGAAGTCGTCAGCCAGTGCCCGGTGGTCCTGTGGCGAGATCCGGCCCACGCAGGGCGCTGAGCACTTATCGATATATCCCAGCAGGCACGGCCGCCCGCTGGCCTCAGCCCGTTTGAAGACACCGGCGCTGCAGCTCCGGACAGGGAAAACGCGGAGCAGGGTGTCCATGGTTTCCCGGATGGCCCCGGCTGTGTACGGACCGAAGTAGCGCGTCCCCTTCCGCTTGTCGCCGCGCATCACCTGCACCCGGGGGTACTTTTCGCTCATGGTCACGGCAAGGTACGGATAGGTCTTGTCATCCCGGAACACCACGTTGAACCGGGGCTTGAATTCCTTGATCCAGGTGTATTCCAGCTGCAGCGACTCCAGCTCACTGCCCACTACGGTCCACTCGACGCTGCTGGCGGCGTGGACCATCGCATAGGTCTTGGGCAACAGCCCGGCCGGGTTGGCGAAATAGGAGTTCAGCCGCGACCGCAGGCTCTTGGCTTTGCCTACGTAGATGACCCGGCCGTGCGGATCGCGGAACCGGTAGACGCCTGGGTTGGTGGGGATTTCACCGGTTTTGGGGCGGTAACTTGCTGGATTTGCCACCTATCAAGTCTACCGAGTCGCGCCGGGTCTCCCTGCCAGCCCCGGCTATTCGGCGGACTTGCTCTGGTTGTAGCTCGCAGAGCGTTCCTGGCCGCTGAGTTCGGCGATGGCGTCCATGATCCGATCCGTAACCTGACGGCGGGCCGGAAGGGAGTGGTCCGGACCCGTCTTGTCGAAGTACAGCGGCTCCCCCACCTTCATGGTGAAGTGCTGCGGCCGGACCCCTTTTTCGCCGGCGCGCTGGAGCTGCTCGGTCCCGATCAGGCCCACGGGAATCACGGGAGCCCCAGTGGTGAGCGCCAGCCAGCCAACCCCGGTGCGCCCCCGGTAGAGGATGCCGTCACGGGAGCGGGTGCCCTCCGGGTAGATGCCGATGCCGCGCCCGGCTTCCAAAATGTCCAGCAGGGTCTTGAGGGCCTGCACGCTGGCAGCCTGTTCCCCGCGCTCCACCGGGATGGAGCCCACGGACTCGAAGAAGGCCTTCATGACCTTGCCCTTGACGCCGCCGGTGGTGAAGTATTCAGCCTTGGCGAAGAAGGCGACGGGCCGGGGCATCAGCGCCTGGACGATCACGCTGTCGAAAAAGGACAGGTGGTTGGGTGCAACGATAAAGGGGCCATCGGTAGGGACGTTGTCGAGGCCGACGACGGTGGGCCGGCAGGTGCCGGCGATCAGGTTGCGGGTGGTCCAGCGGACGGCATCAAACATTTCCATCGTTGCTCACCCCGCTCATGGCCGCAGTGTGGATCGACTGGAGCCGCTCGATCACGGCTACGAGTTCCTCGCCGGTATTGACGACCGCCACGGAGCCGGCTTCCTCCAACTCCCCGTCCGGCGCGAAGCCCCAGACAACCCCGATGCAGTCCAGCCCGTTGGCGATTGCACCGGAAACGTCCTGGGCACGGTCCCCCACCATGATGGCGTGCCGGGTGTCCAGGTCCCGGAGGGCGGCGGCGATGATCTGCGTCTTGCCGAGCGGGACGCCTTCCACCAGCGTTTCGTCGTCGGCGGACCCGTGGATGCCGTGAAAGAAGCCGTCGATGCCGTGGTGGGCAAGGACCTTGTGGGCAAGCCGCTGCGGTTTTTGGGTGGCAACGGCCACGGGGCGTCCAGCCTCTGCGAACGATTCGAGGATTTCGCGGATGCCCGGGTACAGCCGGCTCTGGGCGATGCCTGTGGCGACGTAGTAGTCGCGGTAGCGGCGGACCACCTCTTCCAGGCGGTCCGCCGGCACCTTTGCCACGTTGAGCAGTGAATCGCTCAGCTTGGGGCCGATCATCGAGTCCAGCAGGTCCTGGCCGGGAACGGGGAGCCCCAGCCCGCGGAGGGCCGACGCAATCCCCCCGGTTATTCCACCGGCCGGGTCGACAAGAGTGCCGTCCAGGTCAAAGATCACGGGCACTGTTGTTGAAGTCACCGGGTTAGTTTCTCACGACAGCAGGAGTGCCTGAAACTCGCATTCCCGGCGAGGAATACTTCTCTTGTAATTCCTTCGCTCAGCCCAGTATTTCGGCGAGGAACTTCCCCGTGTGGCTGGTGCTGGACTTCGCCACCTGTTCCGGCGTCCCTGCGGCGACAATCTGGCCGCCGCCCGAACCGCCGTCAGGCCCGAGGTCAACCAGCCAGTCCGCGCTCTTGATGACATCCAGGTTGTGCTCAATGGTGATCACGGTGTTGCCCTTGTCCACCAGGCCCTGCAGGACCATGAGCAGCTTGCGGATGTCTTCGAAGTGCAGGCCGGTGGTGGGCTCGTCCAGGACATAGATGCTGCGTCCGTTGGAGCGCTTCTGCAGTTCCGCCGCGAGCTTGACCCGTTGCGCTTCGCCGCCGGACAGGGTGGTGGCCGGCTGGCCCAGCCGCACGTAGCCCAGTCCCACGTCCACCAGGGTGTTCAGGTGCCGTGCGATGGGTGAGAACGCCGCGAAGAATTCGGCGGCCTCTTCGATGGGCATGTTGAGGACATCCGCGATGGTTTTGCCCTTGTAGTGCACTTCCAGGGTCTCCCGGTTGTAGCGGGCCCCGTGGCACACCTCGCAGGGGACGTAGACGTCAGGCAGGAAGTTCATCTCGATCTTCAGCGTGCCGTCGCCGGAGCACGCCTCGCAACGGCCGCCCTTGACGTTGAAGGAGAAGCGGCCGGGGAGGTAGCCACGGACCTTGGCTTCGGTGGTTTCCGCGAAGAGCTTGCGGATGTTGTCGAAGACGCCCGTGTACGTGGCCGGGTTGGACCGCGGAGTCCGGCCGATGGGGCTCTGGTCGACGTGCACCACCTTGTCCAGCTGCTCCAGGCCCTGGACCGTCTTGTGCCGCCCGGCCACCTGCTTGGCACCATTGAGCTTGTTCGCCAGGACTTTGTAGAGGATCTCGTTGACCAGCGTGGACTTGCCCGAACCGCTCACGCCGGTAACCGCAGTGAAGAGGCCCAGGGGGAAAGCGGCATCGACGTTCACGAGGTTGTTCTCCCGCGCGCCCACTACCTTGATCTCGCGCTTCTTGTCGTACTTGCGGCGCTTCTTGGGTACCTCGATGGCCTTGCGGCCGGACAGGTAGTCACCGGTCAGCGATTCCCTGTTGTCCAGCAGTTCCTTGTATGTGCCGGAGTGGACCACCTGGCCGCCGTGCTCGCCGGCGCCGGGTCCGATGTCCACGATCCAGTCGGCCACGTGGATGGTGTCTTCGTCGTGCTCCACGACGATCAGGGTGTTCCCCATGTCGCGGAGCCGGGTGAGGGTTTCAATGAGCCGGCGGTTGTCGCGCTGGTGCAGGCCGATGGACGGTTCGTCGAGGACATAGAGGACACCCACCAGGCCGGACCCGATCTGTGTGGCCAGCCGGATGCGCTGGGCTTCTCCGCCTGACAGGGTGGCCGAGGGCCGCTCCAGGTTGAGGTACTCCAGGCCGACGTCCAGGAGGAAGGTCAGCCGTGCCTGGATCTCCTTGAGGACCTGGTGGGCGATCTGGGCTTCGCGTCCGGTCAGCACCAGGTTGTTCAGGAAATCTGCGCATTCCCGCATGGGGAGGGCGGCAACCTCGGCGATGGACTTGCCGTTGATGAGGACGGACAGTGATGCCGGGTTGAGGCGGGCACCATTGCACGCGGGGCAGGGAACCTGCCGCATGTACTCTTCGTATCGGTCGCGGGCCCAGTCGGAGTCGGTCTCGCCGTGCTTACGGTGGACGTACTGGATGGCACCTTCGAATCCGGTGCTGTACTTGCGTTCACGGCCAAAGCGGTTGCGGTACTGCACAACCACTTTGTGGTCCTTGCCGTGCAGGACGATCTGGCGCACGTCCTTGCCCAGCTTCTCCCACGGCGTGGTCATGGAGAAACCGACTTCCTTGGCCAGGCCCTCCAGCAGCCGGTTCCAGTACTCCGCGGTGGCGGTTCCCATGGACCATGGAGCGATGGCGCCCTCGGACAGGGACAGTTCCGGGTTGGGAACGATGAGTTCCTCATCCACCTCCAGCCGGGTGCCGATGCCGCTGCAGGCCGCGCAGGCGCCGAAGGGATTGTTAAAGGAGAAGGAGCGGGGCTCGATCTCGTCGATGGCGAGCGGGTGCTCGTTGGGGCAGGCGAGATTTTCCGAGAACGCCCGGATCCGCTCGGGGGCATCCGCATCAACGTCAACGAACTCCGCCAGGACGCGGCCCTCGGCCAGTCCCAGGGCGGTCTCGATGGAGTCTGTCAGCCGCTGGCTGATGCCTTCCTTGACCACCAGGCGGTCCACCACCACCTCGATGGTGTGCTTGAACTGCTTGCCCAGCTTGGGCGGATCGCTCAGCTGGATGAGATTGCCGTCCACGCGCGCCCGCGAGTAGCCCTTGGCGGTGAGGTCATTGAAGAGGTCAACGAACTCCCCCTTGCGTCCGCGCACCACCGGGGCCAGGACCTGGAAGCGCGTGCCCTCGTCGAGTTCAAGGAGCTGGTCGACAATCTGCTGCGGGGTCTGCTTGGACACCGGTTCACCACAAACGGGGCAGTGCGGCCGGCCGACGCGCGCCCAGAGCAGGCGCATGTAGTCGTAGATCTCGGTGATGGTGCCCACCGTGGACCGCGGGTTCTTGCTGGTGGATTTCTGGTCGATGGAGACCGCCGGGGAGAGGCCCTCGATGAAATCGACGTCGGGCTTGTCCACCTGGCCCAGGAACTGGCGTGCATAAGCGGAGAGTGATTCGACGTAGCGCCGCTGGCCCTCGGCGAAGATGGTGTCGAACGCCAGGGACGACTTGCCGGATCCGGAGAGGCCGGTGAAGACGATCATGGCGTCGCGCGGCAGGTCGAGGTCCACGTTGCGCAGGTTGTGCTCCCGCGCGCCCTTCACCACGAGGCGGGAGAGGTCCGGGCGTTCCAGGGCGGCCGCGGAGGGTACGGCGAGGGAAGCGGAGGGGGCAGGGGTTTCTTCAGCTAAGGCTTTAGGCACCCCATAATGCTAATCGAAAACTTTTTCGAACACTGACCGTTCCGCCCTCAGGGAACATCGTAGGCGGCGGCCAGCAGCTTGACCGCTTCGGCGAAGCTGGCGCCCTGGGATTTTGCGACGGCGGCATATGCGGCCGCGGCGTCGGAGAGGCCTCCCAGCCGCTCATCACGGGCACAAACAACCGTGCCGTTGCGGCCACGGGTGGCGACGACGCCGGCCGCCTCCAACTCCTTGTAGGCCCTGGCGACGGTGTGCGGGGCGACGTCGAGTTGTTCCGCGAGGGCCCTTACCGCAGGGAGCCTGGTTCCGGGCGCCAGTGCACCGCTGTCCGCCAAGTGGATGACCTGCAGCCGAAGCTGCTCGAACAGCGCTACGCTGCTGGCCTGGTTGGGCCGCCAGGACCCCGGGAAGTCGGTAGCAGCTTTCACAGGCCGCCCTCCAGGACGCCCGCCTTGCCTTCGCGTTCTGCAAACTGGGCGTTGTACAGCCTGGCGTAGTAGCTGTTGGCGGCAAGGAGCCTTCCATGCGTGCCCTGCTCGACGATGCGTCCGTGGTCCATGACGAGAATTAGATCAGCGTTACGGATGGTGGACAAACGGTGGGCGATCACGAAGCTTGTCCGCCCGTGGCGCAGCCGCTGCATCGCCTGGCGGATGAGCAGCTCAGTCCTGGAGTCCACCGAACTGGTTGCCTCATCCAGGACGAGTACGGAGCGCCCGGCGAGCTGCGCCCTGGCGATGGTCAGGAGCTGCCGCTGGCCCTGGCTGAGCGGATCCCCTCCGTTCTCCAAAACAGTGTCGTAGCCGTGCGGCAGGGATCTGATGAAGCGGTCCGCATGCGTGGCCTCTGCCGCGGCGACGATGGCAGCATCCGGGGCGTCGGGCCGGCCGTAGGCGATGTTGTCGCGGATGGTGCCTCCGAAAAGCCAGGAATCCTGCAGCACCACGCCAAACCGGGCACGAAGGTGGTCCCGGGGGATGTCCGCGATGTTGAGTCCACCCATGGTGATCCTGCCGGACGTGGGCTCCAGGAACCGCATCAGCAGGTTCACCACTGTGCTCTTGCCCGCGCCGGTGTGTCCCACGATTGCCACCGACTGTCCCGGTTCCACGGTGAAGGCGAGGTTGCGGACCGCGGGAACGGAGCCGGGGTAGCCGAACGTGACGTCGTCGAAAACGATGGCGCCCCCGGCCGCAGCGCCGGAAGGCCGCCCGTCCTGCTCCGGCGGGTCCTGCTGCTGCAGGTTTGGCTCCTGCGGATCCTCACGTGCATCCAGGAGCACGAAAACCCTGCCCGCGGACGCCGCGCAGGACTGCATGACGTTGAGGAGCCCCCCGATCTGGCCCACCGGCTGGGTGAACAACCGGCTGAACTGGATGAAGGCCTGGACGCCCCCGATGGTCATGGCCCCCGCGATGACCTGCAGGGCTCCCACCACTGCAACCGCTATGTAGTTCAGGTTGGACATCAGCACCATCAGCGGCTGGACCACTCCCGCCGAATACTGCGCTTTGGCAGCTGCCCGTGCCAGGCGCCCGTTGCTGCGGCTGAATACTTCCACCGCATGTCCCTGCCGGCCGAAGGCCTTGATGACCTCGTGCCCGCTGACGAATTCCTCTACGTGGGCGTTGAGTTCGCCGGTCTCCTTCCACTGCACCGCGAAGTGTTCCTGCGACCGCCTGGCCACCAGGAACGTGATCCAGGTGGAGATGGGAACGGTGGCAACGGCAATGGCTGCAAGCAGCGGCGAGATCCACAGCATCATGGCCAGCGAACCGAAGAGCATCAGCACCGACACGATCAGCTGGGTCAGGACCTGGTTGAGGGCCTGCGCAATGTTGTCGATGTCGTTGGTGGCCCGGCTCAGGACGTCACCCCGGGAGCGCTCCCGGAAGTAGGTGGAGGGAAGGCGGTGAAGTTTGTCCTCGACCGAGGCGCGCAGGCCATACATGAGACCTTGTACGGCATGGGCTGTCAGTGCGCCCTGCACCCAGTTGAACAGGGAGGCGAAGACATACATTATGGCCACGGCCGCCAGCAGGATTCCAAGGCGCTGGTCCAGGGTGCCTTGGAAGACGCCCTCCACCACCACGTCGGTGGCATCACCCAGGTACTTTGGGGCGGCAACGTTAAGGCCCGCGAACGCGCAGGTGGCCGCCACTGCCCCCAGCACGTGCAGCCGGAAGGGGCGCAGGAGGCCAAGGAGCCTGCCGGCAGTCGGCCAGAACTTCTGCGCCGCCTCCCCGGATTCCTCCCCGGCCGTCACAGCGTGCCGTCCAACGCGAGCTGGGATTCGGCAATCTCCCGGTAGGTGGCTGAGGTTTCCAGCAACTCCTGGTGCGTCCCCTGCGCAACGAGCCCGCCGTCGTCGAGCACCAATATGAGCTCCGCGTCCTCCACGGCGGAGATCCGCTCGGCAACCAGGATGGTCGTTGCCGCGGCGAGCTGCTCGTCCAGGGCCTGCCGCAGCCTGGTGTCCGTGTCGTAGTCCAGCGCCGAAAAGCTGTCATCGAAGAGGTAAAGGGGCGCTTTGCGCAGCAGGGCCCTGGCAATGCACAGCCTTTGCCGCTGCCCGCCGGACAGGCTGGCGCCCCCCTGGCCAACAGGGGTGGCAAGCCCCAGCGGGAGGTCACGCATGAAGCGCATGGTCTGCGCCGCCTCCAGGGTGGCCCAGAGTTCTTCGTCCGTTGCGTCGGGGGCGCCCATCCTCAGGTTGTCGGCGATGGTTCCGGTGAACAGGTGGGAGTGCTGGGGCACGATGGCCATGGCGGCGCGGAGCTGGTCCAGGGGCAGGTTCCGGATGTCCTGGCCGGCCAGCGTGATCCGGCCTTCCGTGGGGTCAAGGAAACGCGGAACCAGGTTCAGCAAGGTGGTCTTGCCGCTGCCCGTGGAGCCGACAATCGCGGTGGTGGTACCGGGAGCGGCGGTAAAACTGATGCCGGCAAGCACAGGGGCTTCTGCACCCGGATAGGAAAAGCCCACGTCCTGGAATGTCAGCGGCGCCGGGCGGGACGGGTCCAAACGGGTGTGGTCCAGCCGGGGGTGATGGAAACGGGGCTGGTCCAGCAGGGCGTGCGGCTGCGCTGAGCTGCTGACGGACGGCTCGGTGTCGAGGACCGCCTGGATCCGTTCGGCGCAGACGGCGGCGCGGGGCGCCGTCATCAGGACGTACATGGACATCATGATCGCGAGCAGGATCTGCATGATGTATGCGATGAACGCCGTAAGCGCCCCGAGGTTCATCAGTCCTGCCTGGATGCGGTGGCCGCCGAACCAAACAACGGCAACCGAACTGATGTTGACCACCAGCATGATCATCGGCAGCATCCCGGCCACCAGGAGCGCGGACTGAAGATTGTTGGCCGTCAGGCCCGCGTTGGTCGCCGCGAACCGCCGCACTTCGTGGCCCTGCCGGACGAAGGCACGGATGACATCAGCGCCAATGATCTGCTCGCGGAGAATACCGCCGGACCGGTCCAGCAGGTCTTGGCCTTCCCGGTAGAGCGGAATCAACCGGCGGACGATCAAGTACATGATGAGCAGGAGCAAGGGCACGATGACGATCACGACCACGGAGAGCGCCACGTCCTGCTGCACGGCAAGTACGATCCCTCCGATGCCCATGGCCGGCCCGGCAAAGAGCATGGTGAAGACCAGCACGGCAAACGCCTGGACCTGCTGGACATCGTTCGTTGCGCGGGTGGTCAGGCTTTGCGTTCCAAACAGGGCCACATCCTGCGAGGACAGCGACTGGATCCTGCTGAACACCTCCGCCCGCAGGCGGTGCCCGATCCTCATGGCCACCACGGCGCCAAGGTAACCCGCGGCGATGGCCGAGACGGCCTGCACCACGGCGATGACGGCCATGAGCACCCCGAGCCGCGAGATCACCTCAGGCCTTCCGGCGACGATGCCGTCATCGATGATGGCTGCGTTCACCGTGGGCAACAGCAGGTTCGCGGCCGCCTGGACCAACTGGAGGAAGACGATGGCGCCGACCCGCCCGTATTGGCCCGCAAGCTGCCGCTTCATGAGTCCGACCAGCAAAATACCCCCTGTATGTGCGTTTGGCCGAAGAGGGGGCCAGCAGCTTGACCCCTAAACCACAGACGCCATTGTAAGCCACATCACTTTTCATCGCTGTCACGGCATGTGACGGTTTTGAAAACTATCAGCCCACAGCCTTGCGGCCTACTGCGAAGATCCGGCGGAACGGGAAGACCGTGCCGTGGACGCCCTGGGGATAAGCGTCCCGAAGGGCGGCGGCGTACTCGGATTCGAAGCGCTTGGCGTCATCCTCGCTGAGGGCGCCCATGACCGGGCGCAGCGCGGTGCCCCTGACCCACGCCAGCACCGGGTCCTGGCCATGCAGCACCTGCTGGTAGCTGGTTTCCCATGCATCCGCCGCGAAGCCGGCGTCGAGCAGGATGCCCAGGTAGTCTCCGGGCTCCCCCACTGTTTCCCCGCCCCGCAGCACCCCGTCCAGCTTGGACGCCCACCGGTCCGAGGCGGCCAGTTCCCGCATCAGGGCGTGCGACGGGGCGTTGAAGTTTCCGGGCACCTGCATGGCAAACCAGGCGCCGGGCCGGAGGGCTTCGAGCCACTTCCGCATCAGGTCCTGGTGGCCCGGGACCCACTGCAGGGCGGCGTTGCTCACCACGACGTCGGTCACGGGAGCGGGCATCCAGGCGGCAATGTCCGCCTGCTCGAATGCCAGGGCGGGGATCTTCGCCGCCAGCGGGGCAGCCTGTGCCAGCATCTCCGCGGACGAGTCCACGCCAACCACCCGCCCGTCCGGCCAACGTTCGGCCAGGGTTGCCGTGAGGTTTCCGGGCCCGCACCCAAGGTCCACCACGTGCGCCGGCCCCTCCGCATGGATCCGGGCCGTGAGGTCGAAGAACGGCCTGTTCCGGTAGTCGCCAAACTCGGCATACTTTGCGGGGTCCCATTTCATGAATATCTCCAGGTTCTGACGCGCACACGGGCAAGCCGTAGCGTAACCCGGCAGCACCGCCCTGCCGGTATGCCACGTGGCACTAAGGTTGAAGTCAATGAAACTCGTTGACCAGCTGAGCGACCTGTCCACCCCCAACCCGGCCGCCGCCGTCGACCCCGACGCCCTGTACACCCGGTTCGTGGAGTGGACGGAAAGCCGGGGCCTGTCGCTGTACCCGGCGCAGGACGAGGCCATCATGGAGCTGGCAACGGGGGCCAACGTCATCCTGGCAACGCCCACGGGATCGGGGAAGTCGCTTGTGGCGATCGCCGCGCACTTCCAGGCCATGGCCCAGGGTCGCCGCAGCTACTACACGGCGCCCATCAAGGCCCTGGTCTCCGAAAAGTTTTTTGCACTGTGCGACATTTTCGGTGCGGAGAACGTGGGCATGATCACCGGCGACTCCGGGGTCAACCAGGACGCGCCCATCATCTGCTGCACCGCAGAGATTCTGGCCAACATCGCATTGCGGGAAGGCTCGGCCGCGGAGCTCGGCGCGGTGATCATGGACGAGTTCCACTTCTACTCCGACCCGCAGCGCGGCTGGGCCTGGCAAGTCCCCCTCCTGGAGCTTCCGCAGGCGCAGTTCCTGCTCATGTCCGCCACCCTGGGCGACGTGACCCGGTTCGAGGAGGGGCTGACCGCGTTGACCGGCCGCGCCACCACCACGGTGAGCTCGGCGGAGCGGCCCATCCCGCTGCACTACTACTACCACCAGACTCCCGTCCACGAGACCCTGGAGGAGCTGCTGTCCACCAAGCAGGTGCCTGTCTACGTGGTGCACTTCAGCCAGCTCGAAGCCATTGACCGCGCCCAGAACCTGATGAGCATCAACGTGTGCACCAGGGAGGAAAAGGACAAGATCGCGGAGCTGATCGCCAACTTCCGGTTTGCGGCGGGGTTCGGGAAGACGCTGAACAGGCTGGTCCGCCACGGGATCGGCGTGCACCACGCCGGCATGCTGCCAAAGTACCGCCGGCTGGTGGAGCAGCTGGCACAGGCGGGACTGCTGAAGGTGATTTGCGGGACGGACACACTGGGCGTGGGCATCAACGTGCCCATCCGGACGGTGCTGCTCACGGCCTTGAGCAAGTACGACGGCGTCCGCACCCGGCTGCTCAACTCACGTGAGTTCCACCAGATTGCGGGGCGGGCCGGCCGGGCGGGCTACGACACCGCCGGGACCGTGGTGGTGCAGGCGCCCGAGCACGTGATCGAGAACGTGAAGGCCATGGCCAAGGCCACCGCCAAGTTCGGCGACGACCAGAAGAAGCTGCGCCAGGTGGTGAAGAAGAAACCGCCCGAGGGTTTCGTGTCCTGGGGCGAGCCCACGTTCAACCGGCTGGTGGAATCAGTCCCGGACCCGTTGACGTCAAGCTTCACGGTGACGCACGCCATGCTGATGAACCTGATGGAACGGCCGGGCGACCCGTTCGCGGCGGCCCGGCGGCTGCTCACCGAGAACCACGAGCCGCGCCCCAACCAGCTGCGGCTGATGAAGAAGGCGCTGGGCATCTACCGGGAACTGCTGGCTGCCGAGGTCATCGAGCGGATCCCGCCGGACGAGCAAGGCCCCGATGGCCGCACTGTCCGGCTGACCGTGCACCTGCAGCCAAACTTCGCCCTCAACCAGCCGCTCTCCCCCTTCGCACTTGCTGCGCTGGACCTCCTTGACCCGGAGTCGCCGTCGTACGCCCTGGACGTGGTGTCCGTCATTGAGGCGACCCTGGAGAAACCCCGCCAAATCCTCTCCGCACAGCAAAAGAAGGCCCGCGGCGAAGCGGTGGCCGCCATGAAGGCCGACGGCATCGACTACGACCAGCGGATGGCCATGCTGGATGAGGTGACCTACCCCCAGCCGCTGGCAGAGATCCTGGGTGAGGCGTTCGAGGTGTACCGGAAGGCTGCGCCATGGGTGGGCGACTTCGAGCTGGCACCCAAGTCGGTGGTCCGCGACATGTACGAACGGGCCATGAACTTTGGTGAATTCGTCCAGTTCTACGGCCTGGCGCGCTCGGAAGGCATCGTGCTGCGGTACCTCGCCGACGCCTTCAAGGCGCTGCGCCAGACCGTCCCGCAGGACGCCCTCCGAGAGGACCTGGCGGATCTCATCGCCTGGCTCGGCGAGCTGGTACGGCAGGTGGACTCCAGCCTCCTGGACGAGTGGGAGGAACTCACGTCCGGGAAGGCCCCGACGCCGCACGACGCACCGCCGCCCCCGCCGCCGTCGCTCACCTCAAACATCCGCGCATTCCGGGTGATGGTGCGCAACGAGATGTTCCGCCGGGTGGAGTTGTTCGCCGACGAAGATTCCGCGGCTTTGGGAGAGCTCGACGGCGGCTCCGGCTGGGGTGCCGACCGCTGGGAAGATGCGCTGGACGACTACTTCGACGAACACGACGACATTGGGACGGGCCCAGATGCCCGCGGCCCCGGCCTGCTGATGATCACCGAGGAACCCGGCACCTGGAAGGTTCGCCAGATCTTCGACGATCCGGCGGGCAACCACGACTGGGGGATCTCGGCGGAGGTGGACCTGGCGGAGTCCGATGCGACCGGAACGGCCATGGTCAGGGTGACGGAGGTAAACCGCCTCTGACGCGGGCCGCCTGCGCTCCTGCGGGCTCTCCACGGCCCTGCGGTGGGCGTGCCGGTACCGGCGGTAAGCTCGAATCATGAGTGTAATCCGTCCCGCAACCCGGCATGACGTCCCCGCCATCCTCCGTATGATCCACGAACTGGCTCATTACGAGAAGGAACCCGACGCCGTCCGGAATTCACCCGAGCTGTTGGACCAGGCGCTCTTTGGCGACAACCCCAGCGTGTTCGCTGTCATGGCCGAAGATGATGCGGGGGACGTGCAGGGCTTCGCACTGTGGTTCCTGAACTACTCCACCTGGGAGGGCGTGCACGGGATCTACCTGGAGGACCTCTACGTCAGCCCGGAAGCGCGCGGCGACGGGCACGGCAAGGCGCTGCTGCAGCACCTCGCCGCGACCGCCGTAGAGAACGGCTACGCCCGGGTGGAGTGGAGCGTGCTGGACTGGAACGAGCCCTCCATCAATTTCTACCGCCGCCTCGGGGCCCGCCCCATGGACGGCTGGTCCACCTTCCGGCTCACCGGCGAGGCGCTGGATATGTTCGGCCGGGCAGCCTCCCTCCCGGCTCCCGCCCGTGGTTGACGTGCAGCGCGGCACTGCCGCGGCGGTCCGGCACGAGGTCAGGGCCAGGCACGAGTTCCGCGGCATGCGCACCGTGGAGCACTACTTCACGGTCCCACTGGACCATTCGGAGCCGTCCGGCGAGTCCATCACAGTTTTCGCACGCGAGTACGTCTCCGCGGCACACAGCGAGGAAGCCGCCGGCGCGCTGCCATGGCTTCTGTTCCTGCAGGGCGGACCCGGCGGACGCGGGAACAGGTGGGGTTCCCTGGGCGGCTGGAGCAAGGCCGCGGCCCAGGACTTCCGGATCCTGATGCTGGACCAGCGCGGCACTGGGCTCTCCACACCCCTCGACCGCACCACCCTGCCTGGCCGCGGCTCCGCGCCCGCCCAGGCCGCCTACCTGGAACATTTCAGGGCAGACTCGATCGTGGCGGACGCGGAGCTGATCCGAGCGGCCCTTGGCTCCGGCCCCTGGACCATCTACGGCCAAAGCTACGGGGGCTTTTGCGCCCTGACGTACCTGTCCTTCGCACCGGAGGGACTGCGCGAAGTGCTCATCACCGGCGGCCTTGCACCGCTCACCGGCAGCGCGGACGACGTGTACCGCGCCACCTACCAGCGCGTGGCGGCACGCAACGAGGAATACTTCGGCTGGTATCCGGAGGACCGGAAGACGGTGGAGCGGATTGCCCGGCACCTGCGCTCAACAACCGAGATGATGCCCGACGGCGTGCCCCTGACGGTGGAACGGTTCCAGATGGCGGGGGCATTCCTGGGCGGCAACACCCGGGTGGACAGCCTCCACTACCTGCTGGAGGACGCCTTCGTGCAGACCCCCGGCGGGCCAAGGCTTTCGGACACGTTCCTGGAGCAGCTCCAGGGCGTCGTTTCCCGCCGTTCCAACCCGCTGTATGCCCTGATGCACGAATCCATTTACGGCCAGGGGCAGGCCACCAATTGGTCCGCCTGGCGGATGCTCGCCGAGAACCCCTGGTTCAGGCCGGATGCCGAGCCGCTGCTGCTGACCGGCGAGATGGTGTATCCGTGGTACTTCGAGCAGGACCCGGCCCTCGAGCCCTTGCGGGAGGTCGCGGAGCTGCTGGCTTGCAGGCAGGATTGGCAACCGCTCTACGATTCCCGGGTGCTTGCCACCAACACCGTCCCCGTGGCGGCGGCGGTGTACTCGGACGATATCTACGTGGACCGGGACCTCTCCTTGCGCACCGCGGCAGCAGTGCAGGGCCTGCAGGTGTGGGAGACCGCCGACTTCCATCACGACGGGATTGCCGACGACGGTGAGAGGATCTTCGCCCGCCTGTTGGGAATGGCCCGGTCAAGCGGCCGCTGACTGCCGGTGCGACGTGCGGGTGACAACGGCGGCGGCCAGGACAGCAGCGCCGATGGTTCCGCCCAGGAGGTTCAGGCCCAGGTAGCCGGCGTAGCCCAGGACCAGTCCGGACAACGCGCCGCCCAGCGCTCCCGCGGCGCCCATCAGCATGTCGGAGACGCCCTGCACCGCCACTTTGGCGTCCCGCCCGACGCTGTCAGCCAGCAGCGTGGACCCCGAGATGGTGGCCGCAGACCAGCCCACGCCCAGCAGGACCAGCCCGATGGCTACGGCGGTGGTTGAGGACTGCCCGAATCCGGCAACCGCGACGGCGGCCACCAGCACCGTGAAGCCGATCATGATGGTCTCGATCCGGCCTGCCCTGTCCGTCAGCCAGCCCATGACCGGGGAGAGCGCGAACATCCCGGCGATGTGCAGCGAAATGGTGAAGCCGATGATGACCAGCACGTCACCCTCGGCATGTCCGGTATGCGGACCGGGCCCCTCCACGAGGTGCTGCAGGTGCAGCGGAGTCATGGACATCACGCCCACCATGACGGCATGGGCAGCGACGATTCCGGTCACGGCCAGCAGCGCCGTCCGCGAACTGCGGATGGCCCGTAGTCCACGGCCAAGGGAGCCTCCGACGGCCGGTGGCGCGCCGGGGACGCCCTGCCCGGGGACATCTGCCGAAGGGCCGCCGGTGTGCGGGGCGTCCAGATGGCCCGTCGCGACGTTCTTGCCGGCAGCGGCAAGTTCGCGTGCCAGCAGCAGCGGGTCGGGACGGAGGCCGGCGAACACGAGCACGGTGGCGATCAGGAGCCCGGCCCCGGAGATCACGAAGGGGCCTGCGATGGGCGGCAGGCCCAGTGCGGTGCCAACAGCCGTACCGGGCTGGATGAGATTGGGCCCGGCGACGGCGCCGACGGTGACCGCCCAGACGACGGTGGACAGCGCCCGGCCACGGTGCTCGGCGGCAGCGAGATCGACGGCCGCGAACCTGGCCTGCAGGCTCGCGGCAGTCCCCACGCCGATGCCTGCCGCCCCCAGGACCAGCAGGATGAAGGAACCGGATATCACTGCCAGGACCATGAGCACTGCGCCGGCAAGGGCGGCGGAGAGTCCGGCCACCTGACCGGTGCGGCGGCCGCGCCGTTCGGCCAGGGACGCCAGGGGCAGCGCTGCGGCTGCGGCGCCGAGGGTCATTACGGTGGCAACGGATCCCGCCCACGCGCTGGACCCCGAGAGTTCGACGGCCAGGATGGAGCCGATGGACACGGTTGAACCCGTCCCGAGTCCACCGAACACCTGGGCCGCGCTCAAGAGCACAACGGTGCGCCGCTGCACCTGGCGCACGCCCTGATCCTTCACAAGTGTGCGGGCCATGTTCCGAGCATAGACCCGTGCCGGGGTGCCCTGCAGGGGGTTTTGGTCGCTGTTTCTACCAGGGTTTAAAACGGGTAGTCCCGGCCGCGAAGAAGGCCGGGACTACCGTGATGGGATCGTGCGGCGCGGCCCTATTCGGCGTCGCTGTGGCTCTTCCTGGCGTCCTCTTCGAGCCGGGGATCAACTTCCGCAGCCTGCGCTTTGGAGCTGAGCAGGCTCGCGGCCACGGCAATAATGATGGTGCCCACAATGACCGCAAGCGATACGAAGGTGGGGATCTCCGGCGCCCACTCGATGTGGTGCCCACCGTTGATGAAGGGCAGCTCGTTGACGTGCATGGCGTGCAGGACCAGCTTGACGCCGATGAATGCCAGGATGACGGACAGCGCGTGCTTCAGGTATATCAGCCGGTTCATCAGGCCACCGAGGAGGAAGTACAGCTGCCGCAGGCCCATCAGGGCAAAGAGATTGGCGGTAAAGACGATGAAGGGGCTCTGGGTCAGGCCGAAGATCGCCGGGATGGAGTCCACCGCAAACAGGAGGTCCGTCAGGCCGATGGTGATGAAGACAATCACCATTGGGGTGAAGACCTTCTTGCCGTTGACCACGGTCCGCAACTTGCCGCCGTCGAACTTCTCCGACATGGGGATGACCTTGCGGATTTTGGCAATCAGCGGGTTCTCGCGGTCTTCTTCCTCTTCGCCCTCGTCCTGGGCCTGCTTCCACGCCGTCCAGAGCAGGAAGGCGCCGAAGATGTAGAACACCCAGCTGAACTGGTTGATGACCACGGCGCCCAGCAGGATGAAGATGCCGCGCAGGATGAGCGCGATGATAATGCCTACCATCAACACTTCCTGCTGGTATTTCCTGGGCACGGAGAACCTGGCCATGATGATGATGAACACGAAAAGGTTGTCGATGCTGAGGCTGTACTCCGTGACCCAGCCGGCAACGAACTGGCTGCCAAATTCAGGGCCGGTGAAAGCGAACATGGCGCCGGCGAAGGCCAGGGCCAACGTGACGTAGAAGGCCACCCACAGTCCGGCCTCCTTCATGGACGGCTCGTGCGGCCGCCGCACCACCAGGAGGAGGTCGATCAGGAGAATCAGGCCGAGGACGGCAAATGAGCCAACCTCGAACCATACAGGCAAGTCGAGCACAGGGCAGCCTTTCGCAGGGTACACAAAAATGGTGTAAGTCTCTCCGGCCTGCCTGTGCACTTGGTGCTGATGTGGCGGCCCGCTACGCCCGGCGGGGCAACTGTGCCCTGCGTGTTGACGATCGTAGCGCTTGGGATACTCCCCTACGTGCCTTTAACTGTACCCCAGCGCATACAACCTGATGTTTCACGCAAACCGCCCCGGCCGTTTCGGATAACGGTTTCCCATACCCTATTGACCCGCCCTGCGGTGCTTGTAATAATCATCCGCAGTGAGAAAGCGCTTTCTCACCTCGACCTAGTATTCGTCCAGAAAGTCAAGGTTGGTCAATGAAGACTCCGCTTCGCACTGGCATGGTGGCCAAGGCCCTCGCCACCGCCGCCGCCGTGGCCCTGCTGGCTACCGGCTGCTCCTCCGCCTCCTCATCCAGCGACAGCGGCGGCAACGTCACCGTCCGGTTCACGTGGTGGGGCAACGACCTGCGGAACAAAGAGACGCAGCAGGTTATCGACGCTTTCCAGGCCTCACATCCCAACATCAAGATCCAGGCCGAGCCCGGCGTCTGGAGCAGCTATTGGGACAAACTGGCCACCACAACCGCCGCCAATGATTCCCCCGACGTGATCCAGATGGACCAGGCCTACATCGCTGAATACGGTGGCCGTGGAGCACTGCTGGACCTCTCGAAGCAGGGCAACATCGACACCTCCAAGATTGACCAGGATGCCCTGAAGTCCGGCCAGGTGGACGGCAAGCAGTATGGCCTGAGTACGGGCCAGAACGCCAAAGCGGTGATGATCAACACCAAGATGTTCCAGGACTACGGGGTCCCCATCCCGGACGACAAGACCTGGACCTGGGACGACTACACAAAGACCGCCGCCCAGATTGCTGCTGCGGCATCCAAGGCCGGCCAGACGAACTACGGCAGTTCCTACTCGCTGACCGACTCCGACCTCAACACCTGGGCCATGCAGCACGGCGAGTCGCTGTACTCTGCGGACGGCGGCCTCGGCTTCAAGGAAGGCACCGCCACGTCCTTCTTCGAGAACGTGCTGAACCTGCGCAACAAGGGGGCAGCCGCTCCTGCCAACATCGCCACGGAGGACATCAGTGCCCCGGTTGAACAAACCCTCTTCGCCACCGGCAAGACTGCCATGTCGTGGTGGTGGACCAACCAGGTCAACGCGCTCCAGTCCGCACTGAAGAGTGAGGTGAAGATCCTGCGCGCGCCGAGCTCCACCGGCAGCGCCAAGGACAACGGCATGTCCTACAAGCCGTCCATGTTCTGGTCCGTTTCCTCGCGCAGCAAGCATCCGAAGGAAGCCTCCGAGGTGGTCAACTACCTGCTCAACAACCTGGACGCGGCGAAGACCATCCTGACGGAACGCGGCTTCCCCACCAACTCCGAGGTCCAGACGGCGATCGACCCGCAGCTGACGCCCGCGGATAAGGCAGCCGCGGCATTCCTGAAGGACATCAAGCCGGACCTCAAGGACGTTCCTCCCGTACCTCCCACGGGTTCCTCCGGGGTACAGGCACTGATCCAGCGGTACAGCAGCGATGTCCTTTTCGACCGCAGGTCACCTTCGGACGCGGCCAAGGGCCTCATGCAGGAAGCAAAGGACATGATCGACTCGGCCAGGAAGAAGTAGGACCCGGGACCGGCTCAAACAGCGAAAACGGCGGGCATCCCCTGATGGGATGTCCGCCGTTCCCGGTGAAGCAGTTGCCCAGAAACCAAGCCGCTGCCCGAAGGTAATTCCGGGCCTAGGCGTGGCCTGCGGCCTGCATCTGGCGCAGCTCCTTCTTCAGTTCGCTGACTTCGTCGCGGATCCGGGCCGCCACCTCAAACTGCAGGTCGGCGGCCGCTCCGTGCATTTGTTCCGTCAGCTGCGCGATCAGGCCCACCAGGTCCTCGGCCGGAGCGGCGGCCAGGCCGTCCGCCCGGACGGTGGCCGCGGCCTTCTTGGCCCCCTTGGCACCGGACTTGGTTGCCCCGGTGATACCGCGCTTGCCCTTGCCGTAGTCGAAGCTGTTCAACAGCGCATCGGTGTCGGCGTCTTCCTTGGCCAGTTGGTCGGTGATGTCGGCGATCTTCTTCCGCAGCGGCTGCGGGTCCACGCCGTGTTCCTTGTTGTAGGCCACCTGTATGGCGCGCCGCCGGTTGGTCTCGTCGATGGCGTTGGCCATGGAGTCGGTGATGCGGTCCGCGTACATATGCACCTCGCCGGACACGTTGCGGGCGGCACGCCCGATGGTCTGGATGAGCGACGTGGATGACCGCAGGAAGCCTTCCTTGTCCGCATCCAGGATGCTGACAAGGGATACCTCGGGAAGGTCGAGTCCTTCACGGAGCAGGTTGATGCCTACCAGTACGTCAAAGGACCCCATGCGAAGTTCGCGCAGCAGCTCCACGCGGCGCAAGGTATCCACGTCCGAGTGCAGGTACTCGACCTTGACGCCGTGGCCCAGCAGGTAGTCCGTGAGGTCCTCCGCCATGCGTTTGGTCAGGGTAGTCACCAGGACCCGCTCATCCTTCTCCACCCGCGTCTTGATTTCACCAAGCAGGTCATCGATCTGGCCCTTGGTGGGCTTGACCACCACCTCGGGATCGACAAGGCCGGTGGGCCGGATGATCTGCTGGACGAACCCGTCCGCCTTGCCCAACTCGTATTTGCCAGGGGTGGCCGAAAGGTAGACCGTTTGGCCCACCCGTTCCAGGAACTCGTCCCACTTCAGCGGCCGGTTGTCCATGGCCGATGGCAGCCGGAACCCGAAGTCCACCAGGTTCCGCTTCCGCGACATGTCGCCTTCGTACATGGCCCCGATCTGGGGAATGGTCACGTGGGACTCGTCCACCACCAGCAGGAAGTCGTCCGGGAAGTAGTCCAGCAGGCAATGGGGGGCGGTGCCCGGCCCGCGCCCGTCAATATGGGATGAATAGTTCTCGATGCCGTTGCAGAACCCCATCTGCTGCATCATTTCAAGGTCGTACGTGGTGCGCATGCGCAGTCGCTGTGCTTCCACCAGCTTGTTCTGGCTTTCCAGCACCTTGAGGCGGTCGGCCAGTTCATCCTCGATCCGCTTGATGGCGCGCGCCATCCGCTCCGGCCCGGCCACATAGTGCGAGGCCGGGAAGACGTACATCTCCTCTTCGTCGCGGATGACCTCGCCCGTGAGCGGGTGAAGGGTGTGGATGTTCTCGATCTCATCGCCAAAGAACTCGATCCGGATGGCCAGTTCCTCGTACATGGGAATGATTTCCACGGTGTCGCCGCGCACCCGGAACGTTCCACGGTGGAAGTCCATGTCGTTGCGGGAGTACTGCATGGCGACGAACTTGCGGAGGAGGTCGTCCCGGTTCATCTCCGCACCCTTCCGCAGGGTGACCATCCCGGCGATGTACTCCTCAGGGGTACCCAGGCCGTAAATGCAGGAGACAGTGGCCACCACAACCACATCGCGGCGGGTCAGCAGCGCGTTGGTGGCCGAGTGCCGGAGCCGTTCGACTTCCTCGTTGATGGACGAATCCTTCTCGATGAAGGTGTCCGTCTGGGCCACGTAGGCCTCAGGCTGGTAGTAGTCATAGTAGGAGACGAAGTATTCCACCGCGTTGTTGGGCAGGAGTTCGCGGAACTCGTTGGCCAGCTGCGCGGCGAGCGTCTTGTTCTGCACCATCACCAGGGTGGGGCGCTGCACCTGCTCGATCAGCCAGGCGGTAGTGGCGCTTTTACCAGTTCCCGTGGCACCGAGCAGCACCACGTCCTTCTCGCCGTTGTTGATGCGCTCCGTCAGCTCCTTGATGGCGGCCGGCTGATCGCCCGCAGGCTGGAATTCGCTGATGACTTCGAAGGGCGCTACAACACGGTTGACTTCCTGCGCAAGGCTCATGGATCTAATTTACAACCGGGCACTGACAGTGGACTGCCACGTCCGTTACCGGCGAACAACCTCCCGTGTGGGGCCCGGCTTCAGGACGCGTACGACGGCGGTTCCCACCCGGTTGCCTCGGCCCAAGCCGACATCCGCGGCCAGGCTTCGTCCGTGAACCAGGGTTCCTTGGCGTCGGCGTATGCCCTGGTGGTCGGCGAACCGGCGTACCGTGCTGCGAGGTCCGCCTTGTGCTCGGCGTAGAGCTCCAGCGCGGAGGGGTCGTTCCGCAGCCAGTCCCGGAACATCAGGGCGTAACGCCAGCCTGCCGAACCGGCCGCACGGACATGCACGTTGACGGCACAGCACGGGTCCGCGTTGGCGTGGAACCGCTTCAACCAGGCCGACCGGTCAGGATCGCCGGGCTTCGGGGTGTCGGCCTCCACTCCCCGGACGGCTGGAAAGCCTGCCGCGGCAAGGAGCGGGGCAAGTCTTTCCGCCGCTTCGAGATCCGGCACGGCCACCTGCAGGTCGATGACGTCCTTGGCGGCCAGGCCGGGCACGGAGGTGGATCCGATATGCTCCACCGCCAGGATGAGGTCCGGCGCGGCCGCAGCAATCCTCGCTGCAATCCTGCCTGCCTCCTGCGCCCACCTTGCGCGGTGTGGCTCCAACACCGCTCCCCCGCGCCGCGGCGCGCGTTTCCCTTCCGCCAGGTTATGGGCGAACGGCACCAGGCGCCCGTCCCAGAGCCCATCAACCTGGTCCAGCAACTGCTGCACGGTCCCTGAGTTGTCAAGGACGGCGTCGGCGGCGGCCAGCCGTTCCTCCCTGGTGGCCTGGGCAGCCATGCGGGACAGCGCGGCCTCCGCGGTCATCCCCCGCAACTCCTGCATCCGGTGCAGCCGCACGTCGTCGGGGGCGTCCACCACGACGACCAGGTGGAAGGCGGCCCCCTGCCCGGTTTCCACCAGCAAGGGAATGTCCTGGACCACCACGGCGTCAGCGGCGGCGGCCGCCGTGATGGCAGCGGCGCGGGCACGCACCAGGGGATGGACGATGGCGTTCAGCGCAGCCAGCCGCTCGGGGTTGCCGAACACCGCCTCCCCGAGCCGCGGCCGGTTAAGCCGTCCCCCGCCGTCGAGTATCCCTGCGCCAAATTCCGCGACGATGCGCTCCAGCCCCTCGGTCCCGGGCTCCACCACCTCACGGGCCAGGGCGTCCGCGTCCACCAACACGGCGCCGCGTTCCTTCAGGCGCGCAGCCACCACCGATTTCCCAGAGGCGATTCCGCCTGTCAATCCGATCTTCAGCATCCTCCCACCCTAGGGCACGCCTTCCGGACCGCCGAGGGGTCCGGGCTGCCGCCGCATGCGATCATGTGCGTCTCTCCGCGCGGGTTCTGATCCCCTGAAGCATCCGCCGCGACATGATGTAGCTTGCCACCTCCACTGCTTCGACCATCCAGACTGTCCACCATCGACGGTAGGCATACCGCTCCCGCACCAGCAGCCGGGTACTGCCGTCGGGCTGCGGCCGCAGTACGAACGCCCAGGTGAAGTGGAAAGGCCCGGGAGGTGTATCAGGTGGAACGCCCAGGACCAGTGCGCTTCCTGTGTCAACGCGGACCACCTCCAGGTCCGAGGACGCCGCCGGGGCCAGGTGGACATGGTCCCCCGCCTGGATGTCCTGCCACTCCTGGTGGATCCGGTCTGTGCTGTGGATGTCGAGGCCCAGGAGGTTTTCCAGGAAGTCGTAACTGTAGAAACCGCCACGTCCCTGGCCTATTTGCGCCAGCCAGGGCCACACAGCCCCGGCCAGCGCCACTGCCGGCGCGGCCAGCTGCCTGAATTTGCCTGACATGGGTCGATTTTCCAGCCGGCCGCCTGCGCTGTCATGGGCCGTTAGCCCCAACGTGCTTCTCCACTAGACTGAAGCGGTGTTGAACCCGGCGGACCCACCACAGGACCCGGACAGCCGGGCCACGTCCTACACCACCCTGGCTGCGGGGCCGGACTTCCGGCACGAGCTCGAGGTCAAACGGTCCAGATTCATCACCGTACTCCGCCGGGCCGGCACCGAGGACGAAGCCCGCGACCTGGTGGCAGGCCTGCGCCGCGAGTTCCATGACGCCCGCCACCATTGCTCCGCGTTTGTCATCGGCCCCGACCGGAACGTCCAGAGGTCGAGCGACGACGGCGAACCCGCGGGTACCGCCGGCATCCCCATGCTCGAAGCCCTGCTGAAGAGGGAAACCGGTCCCGGGGTGACGGACCTCAGCGACGTCAGCGCCGTCGTCGTCCGTTATTTCGGCGGGGTTCTGCTCGGGGCAGGAGGGCTGGTCCGGGCATACTCTGAATCAGTATCGACGTCCCTGGACCTTGCCCCGCTGGTCAGGCGCAGGCGGCGGCGCGTGTGTTCCACCGCCGTGCCGCACGCCGCAGCAGGGCGGCTGGAGAATGACCTGCGCGCCGCCGGCATGGTCATGGCGGACACCACCTACCAGGACCGGCACACCGTGCTGCGGGTTGCCGTGCCCGACGACGCCGACGCCATCGCCGCCGCGTCCGATCGCATCCTGCAGCTCACGGCAGGGTCCGCCAGGCTGACACCCGACGGAACGGAATGGGTGGATGAACCCCTCGGCTGACGTGACCCTCGTGGACGTCGACCGGGCAGTGGCGGACCAACTGCTCGAGCTGGCCAAACGTGACGCCTCGCCCGATGAGGTGGCGCCCCCGCTGGGCGGCCCCGGCTGGAACCTCGAACGGACCGCCTGGTTCTTCAGCTACCATCACGCTGCAGCCGGCGGGCTGGACGGCCCCGCGGCGGAAAAGTCCTGGGCTGTCTACGCCGGCGGCCACATTGCCGGTTCCGTGCGCCTGAAGCGCGACCCTGACGCCGGCATCCCCTCGGCGGAAACCGGCATCTGGCTTGGCCGCAGCTTCCGTTCCCGGGGTGTCGGCAGCGCCGCGCTGGAGCTGGTGCTGGCGGAGGCCCGCCGGGCGGGCCTGAAGCGCGTCACTGCCCGCACCCTCGTGGGAAACCGGGGCGCCCAGCGGCTGCTGGCGGCCGCCGGGGCGGAACTGACGCAGGACGACGGCACCGTCCTGGCCGTCGTCGAGCTCTAGCGCCGGCACGCCGGAAAGCCAGTAAGCCGTCACGCCGGAAAGACCGGCGGTACCTTTCAGGTGAACTGGCCGCATGTCCGGCATCCGCGCAACGGTTTAAAACAACAGACCCCCTGCCTTGTGGCAGGGGGTCTGTTGCTTTCAGCCCGGGAATCCGGGCCGGCGGCAATTAGTTGCCGGTCAGCTTCTCACGCAGGGCAGCAAGTGCCTCGTCCGAAGCCAGGGTGCCGGCACCGGAATCCGTGGCAGCAGGCTCGGAGGAGTAGCTGGTGGCGCCGGAATCGCTGTCACCGGACGTTGCAGCTGCAGCGTCGTCGGCAGCGTGCTGGGCAACCTGCTTCTTGTGTGCTTCCCAACGGGCCTGGGCGTCAGCGTACTGCTGCTCCCAAGCTGCGCGCTGGTTCTCGTAGCCCTCGAGCCATTCGTTGGACTCGGGGTCGAAGCCCTCGGGGTACTTGTAGTTGCCCTCTTCGTCGTACTCTGCGGCCATGCCGTACAGAGCGGGATCGAATTCGGTGCTGTCGGCGTCGACGCCCTCGTTGGCCTGCTTGAGGGACAGCGAGATGCGGCGGCGTTCCAGGTCGATGTCGATGACCTTGACGAACAGTTCGTCGCCAACGGAGACAACCTGCTCGGCCAGCTCAACGTGGCGCACGGCGAGCTCGGAGATGTGGACCAGGCCTTCGATGCCGTCTTCGACGCGGACGAACGCACCGAACGGAACCAGCTTGGTGACCTTACCGGGAACAACCTGGCCCAGGGCGTGGGTGCGGGCGAAGGTCTGCCACGGATCTTCCTGCGTAGCCTTGAGCGACAGGGAGACGCGCTCGCGGTCCAGGTCGACCTCGAGGACCTCGACGGTGACTTCCTGGCCAACTTCGACAACCTCGGACGGGTGGTCGATGTGCTTCCAGGACAGCTCGGAAACGTGAACCAGGCCGTCTACGCCGCCCAGGTCCACGAAGGCACCGAAGTTGACGATGGAGGAAACGACGCCGGGACGGACCTGGCCCTTTTCCAGCTTGTTGAGGAAGGTGGAGCGGACCTCGGACTGGGTCTGCTCGAGCCATGCACGGCGGGACAGGACCACGTTGTTGCGGTTCTTGTCCAGTTCGATGATCTTGGCTTCGATCTGCTGGCCGATGTACGGAGCCAGGTCGCGCACGCGGCGCATCTCGACCAGGGATGCGGGCAGGAAGCCGCGCAGGCCGATGTCGAGGATAAGACCACCCTTGACAACCTCGATGACGGTACCGGTGACGACGCCATCTTCTTCCTTGACCTTCTCGATGTCGCCCCAGGCACGCTCGTACTGAGCACGCTTCTTGGAGAGGATCAGACGGCCTTCTTTGTCTTCCTTGGTGAGCACCAGGGCTTCGACCTGATCGCCAACGGAGACAACGTCCCCGGGGTCAACGTCGTGCTTGATGGACAGCTCGCGGGAGGGGATGACACCTTCGGTCTTGTAACCGATGTCGAGCAGGACTTCATCGCGGTCGACCTTGACGACGGTACCTTCGACGAGATCTCCGTCGTTGAAGTACTTGATGGTGGCGTCGACAGCTGCGAGGAAGTCCTCAGCGGTACCGATGTCGTTAATGGCGACCTGCGGGGTACCGGGCTTCTCGGTGGAGGTGATGGTCATGTAGTAGGGGCTCCGTTGTGGATAGTTAGTCGGTCAGGCAAAACCGGCGCGCCCGCGTCATGGAACGCAGGCGCGATTCGCGGTGAATCCGAACGGATCCTCCGGGTCATCCTGATTTGTGGATTGCTTTTCAATGCCGCCCCCAAGGAGCAGCAAGCGCGTGCACGTGGTACACGCCCGTTTATTCTAGTCGCTGCCGGCAACGCGGGTCAAAGCGGAAGCCGGGCAGGTACGGGGCCGCTCAGAAGTGCGTCAGGCAATGGGTGGGCCGCTCCACGGAGAACATCTGCTGCGCTTTGAAGGCGGCCCCGGGTGTTGCTTCGGAAACCGCACCTGCCGCCTTGAGCGTCACGGGGCTGATTCCGCCGAGGTAGATTGAGGACAACGCCGAGACGTCCAGGACCAGGTCCTCTGGGTCCCCGGCGGGAACGCGTTCGACGGCGGCCTGGCCGCCCTTGACCTCCAGGATGAAAGTTCCAGCGGTGAGGCCCAGCGGGTCCGTCACCTCGAGGACCAGCCGTCCATCCGCAGGATAGTGCCGGGCGGCCAGCGCCCGCGGGACGTCGAGGATGCGGAGCCAGAGCATGTCGCGGCTGTCCGACGCGTCGATGCAGCGCGGGTCCGCCAGTGCCCAGGCCAGGGGATCGTCCACCGGGGCCTCGTTCCAGGAGACCCGTTCCACGAGGTCGATGGCGGCAAGGTATTGCCACAGCTCCAGGTAGGCGTGCTCCGTTGCGGCAACAAGGTCCACCACCTCCACCGTGGCGGGCGTGGTGTCCCAGCCGGCGAACTTGTAGGAGACGTAGCCGTCCACGCCGCCGTCCGGGCCGTAGTGCAGCGCCGCCTTGATGGCGGGGTCCTCCTTGCCGTCACGGCCCATCGACCCCGAAGCGAGCAGCCAGTACCACTCCTGCCGCCCGAGGGAGCCGGGTGTGTTGCGATGCACGCGGTCGAAGACTTTGGGGGCAACGTCGAGCAGGACTTTGGGATCCGCAACCTCCACCGTCCCCGTGGCCTGGTGCCGCAGGTTGAACCGGGCCGTGGTGTCCACTTTGATGGTCCGCTCCAGGCTGGCCACCCCGTACCCGAACCGCCCGTAAATACTTCCCTCGGAGGCGGTGAGGGCGGCCACCGCGACGCCGTCATCCTTGGCCGCCTGCAGGTCCGCGGTCATCATGCGGCGCAGCAGTCCGCGGCGGCGGTGCGAGGTCCGCACGGTGACGGCGGTAACCATCTGGGCTTCCAGCATCCGGCCAAAACCGATGTTGAGGGTTTTCCGCAACGTCCCAAACGTGGCTACGGGGACCTCGGCCGGGAGCGAGTGCTGCGCCGGTGTTCCCGTCTGGTAGGCGCCGGTAAAAATCCTGCCATCGGCCTCGTAGGTGGCCATTGACCGCGCCACATGCTCAGGGGTCCGGGTGGAGTCGTGGAAACCGAAACCTACCGCCCTCCCCCAGGTTTCGGCTTCGGCGTACCCGTCCTTGCCTTTGGACACAGCAGGAAAGCGCCGGATTTCATAGTTTCCGCTCAGATCACCCATTTACCCGAGCCTAGTCAATGAATCCGGCGCCTGACCAGCAAAAACGCTGCGGCATATCCCCAGCGCCCGCAGCGGACCTAGTGGCCGGCGTCGTACCAGCTAGGTCCCACGCCGATCTGGACCTCCAGGGGGACGCTGAGGTCTGCCGCAGCAGCCATCTGCTCGGTCACCAGCTTCTCCACGGCAGCCCGCTCCCCCGCAGCCACCTCGAGGACCAGTTCGTCATGGACCTGGAGGAGCATGCGGGACTTCAGGCCCTGCGCCTGCAGTTCGGCGTGGACCCCCAACATGGCGCGTTTGATGATGTCCGCGGCCGAACCCTGGATGGGGCTGTTCAGTGCGATGCGTTCTGCGTTCTCACGCAACTGCCGGTCCGTGCTGGTGAGGTCCGGCAGGTAGCGGCGGCGCCCCTCGATGGTGGCCGTGTACCCATCCACCCTGGCCTGGTCCACCACGCCGCGGAGGTAGTCGCGGACGGCGCCGAAGCGGTCGAAGTAGTCCTTCATGAGGGTACGGGCCTCATCCACGGAGATTTCGAGCTGCTTGGACAGGCCAAAGGAGGTCAACCCGTAGGCAAGGCCGTAGGACATGGCCTTGACCTTGGAACGCATGGCGCTGGTGACCTGGTCCGTGGGGACGTGGAAGATGTTGGAGCCGACGAACCGGTGCAGGTCCTCGCCGTCCTTGTACGCCTGGATCAGCCCCGCGTCTCCGGAGAGGTGGGCCATGATGCGCATCTCGATCTGGGAGTAGTCGGCAGAGAGGAGGCATTCGTAGCCGTCGCTGACGACGAAGATGCCGCGGACCCGCCGGCCTTCCTCACTGCGGATGGGGATGTTCTGCAGGTTGGGGTTGTTGGATGAGATCCGGCCCGTGGCGGCAACGTTTTGCGCGTACGTGGTGTGGATGCGGCCGTCCTCCGCCACGGACTTCTTCAGCGACTCGATCATCTGCCGCAGCTTGGCGGCCTCGCGGTGCGCCATGAGCTGGACCAGGAACTCGTGCCCGGTTTTTTCCAGGAGGTTCTTGAGCGAGGCGGCGTCCGTGGTGTAGCCGGACTTGATCTTCTTGGTCTTGGGCAGCTGCAGCTCCTCGAACAGGACGGTCTGCAGCTGTTTGGGCGACCCCAGGTTGACCTCGTGCCCGATGGCGGCGAAGGCCTGTTCCTGGGCCTGGTCGATCACCCTGGCGAGGTCGGCAAGCTGGTCGTCCATCTTGTCCATGTCGATGGCGATGCCCGCGAGCTCCATGTCCGCAAGGACGCGGCTGACCGGCAGCTCAAGGGTGGACAGCAGTTCCTCTGCCTTGCGGCTCTTGAGTTCGTCCTCGAAGTAGCGGCTCAGGGCCAGCACGACGGCGCCGGCCTGGACCAGGGAATCGGCTGCGGCGTTGTCGTCGCCGTCGAAGGACAGCTCCAGCTGCCCGGCTTTGGCAGTGGCCGCGGGGATCCCCACATTGAGGTGGTGCTGGGCGAGCTCGGCGAGTTCGTAGGTGCGGCGGTCGGGCTGGATGAGGTAGCCGGAAATGGACGTATCGTCCACCACGCCCTCCAGCTCCAGGCCGCGGGCCGTCAGCGCCTTGAGCGCAGCCTTGAAACCGTGCATGACCTTGGGCGCTTCAGGATCGCGCAGCCATGCCGCGAGCACGTTCTCGGTCTCCGCGTCCTGACCTGACAAGCTGACGTAGGCTGCGGCGTCGCCACGGACGATGGCCACCGCATCGGCGTCCTCGCCGATGCGGCCCGGCACGAGGTCGACGGCGAGGGCGGACCGCTGCCCGGCGCCTGCAGCCAGGAAGGCGGCCAGTTCAGCGGCATCGGCAGGAACGGTGTAGTCCGGGGTGTCGATGCTTTCGCGTTCGGCGGCGGGGGTGTCGGCGTCGCCGTAGAGGGCGAACAGGCGGCCGCGGATGGCTTTGAACTCAAGCTGGTCGAAGAGGTCTTCCATGGCTGCCTGGTCCGGGCGGGGCTGGTGGAGGTCCTCCAATGTGACCGGGAGTTTGAGGTCGGTGTGGAGTTGGTTGAGCCGCCGGTTGCGTTTGACGTTTTCGATGTTCTCCCGGAGGGCGTCGCCCACCTTCCCGCCGATGGAGTCGAGGTGTTCCAGGACGCCTTCCAGGCCGCCGTACTGGTTAATCCACTTGGCCGCTGTTTTGGGTCCGACGCCGGGCACGCCCGGGAGGTTGTCCGCCGTCTCCCCCACCAGCGCTGCGAGGTCGGAGTAGCGGGACGGGCTGACGAAGTACTTTGCTTCGATGGCTGCGGCGTCCATCCGGGGGATGTCGCTCACGCCCTTCCGCGGGTACAGCACGAAAACGTTGTCCGTGATCAGCTGGAAGGCGTCCCGGTCGCCGGAGACGAGCAGCACCTCGAAACCTGCCCTTTCCCCCATGGCGGCAAGGGTGGCCAGGATGTCGTCGGCCTCGTAACCCGGCATCTTGATGGTCTTGATGCCCCAGGTTTCCATGACCTGGGCGATGAGGTCGATCTGCCCGCTCATCTCGCGGGGAGTTTCGTTCCGGCCACCCTTGTATTCGCTGTACTCGGTCTTCCGGTGGGTGGATTCGTCCGAGACGTCGAAGGCCACCGCGATGTGCGTGGGCTGCTGCTCCTTGATGAGGTTGATCAGCATGGAGGTGAAGCCGTGGATGGCGTTGGTGTGCTGGCCGTTGGAGGTGGAGAACTTGTCCGCGGGCAGCGCGAAGAACGCACGGAACGCCATGGAGTGGCCGTCCAGCACCAGCAGCCGCGGCTGGTCCGTAATGGGAATGACGGGCGCTTCGGTAGCTGAAACAGACCCTCCGGCAGCGGGGGCGGCGCTCTTGGCAGCAGGCTTCGGGGCGGCGGAGCGGGGCTGGGCGGCAGCCCCCTCATCGATGGCCTGGGACGGGAAGGGAGCCGGTTTGGTTGTTTCACTCACAGGTGCCAGCCTAGTTGCCATGACAGACAATTTCACGCCGGGCGCTTTCGCCGAAGAGCTGGCAGCCGCCGGCATTCCCGACCACATGCACGGCTGGCTGGGCAGGTTCGGCGTTGGCGCATTGGTGGTGAAGATGGGGATCCATTTCCTGGAGATGAGCCCGGAACGCACGGTTGCCACCATGCCCGTCGAGGGCAACACGCAGGTGGCGGGAATCCTGCATGGCGGTGCACACGTGGTGCTGGCAGAAACCCTTGGCTCCTTCGCGGCGGGAATGCACGCCGGCCCGGACCGCCACGCAGTGGGCATCGAAGTCAGCGCCACCCACCACCGGTCCATCGCCGGCGGCCTGGTGACCGGCACCTGCAGCGCCATCCACCTGGGACGTACCCTGACCACGCACGAGGTGGTCATGACCGACGGGCAGGGACGCCGCCTTTCAACGGCCCGGATCACGAACATGCTCCGGGACAACGCCGGCTGAGCCAGGCCGGCCCCAGGGCTTGCCTCAGGCCTGCGGGGCCGATGCCGCGGGAAGCAGATAGCGCAGCTCGACGATCCCCCTGCCCAGGGTGCGGCAAGCAGCCAACTCAAGTGCCGGCGTCGGGCCCTTCATCGGCAGCAGCCGCTTCCCTGCGCCCAGGACCACCGGAATGACGGAGAGGATGATCTCATCCAGCAGTCCGGCGTCCGCAAACTGGGCCGCGAGGCTGCCACCGCCCACCACCCAGATGTTCCTGTCCCCGGCGTCGCGCCGGAAGTCCGCCATGAATTCCTGGACGTCCCCGCGGACAAAGGTGATGTCGGCGCCGTCCGGGGCTCGGTATTCGTGGTGGGTGAAGACGTAGCTGGGCGTGCCGGTGTAGGGCCACTTCCGCGGCTCGTGTTCCATCAACCATGCGAACGTTTCCCCGCCCATGACGATGCAGCCCACACCGGACATGAAGTCGTTGTAGCTTTCCGCCCCGCCTTCGAAACCGTCGAACTGCAACAACCAGCCCAGGTCGTCCGTGGTGGTGGCGATGAAGCCGTCAAGGGACGCTGCAACGAAGTACTGGATGCGTGGCATGGGCCCAGCCTAGCGAGCCCGGGTAACCCCGCCAATCAGCAGGCCCGGCGAACCGTCCGGCAGTGCTGCGTGGGGGGCGCTACTTCGTGAAGTACGGGATGATCAGGTACAGCCCAAAGAGGACTGCCACACCGCAGAACCCGAAGCATACGTAGGCGAAGGAGCGCTTGACGCCGGGAGACGCCTGCTGGGCGTCAGCCGCAATGGCCGTAAACCGGACCCCAAGCGAGTAGAGGGTCACCACAATTGCCGCGGACACCAAAGTGGCGCCTGCAACGGTCAGGAGTTCCAACCACTTCATCGTTGAGTCTCCTTGCGGTTGTTTGCTGTTGCTCTTGCTTCTGCCCTGGCCCTGGCGTCGGCCTTGGCTTTCGCTTTGGCTTCGGCCCGGGCCTTCTTCTTGGCAAACCGGACGGCCTGGCCGGCTTCCTCCACCTCGACGGCGTTCTGATGGCTCACGGAGGACTTGCGTGAGTAGAAGAACATGAACAGGACAGCCGCGCTGCCTGCCACGGCGGCGATGAGGACGCCCACGGCGCCGGTCTTCACCAGGAGGGCGGTCAGGGCGCCGACGACGCCCGCGGCCGGAAGGGTGAAGAGCCAGCCCAGCGCGATCTTACCCACCATGTTCCAGCGGACCGTGGTCCCGCGGCGGCCCATTCCGGAACCGATCACTGAGCCCGAGGCCACCTGCGTGGTGGAAAGGGCGAAGCCGAGGTGTGAGGACGCGAGGATGGCGGACGCGGTGCTGGTTTCCGCCGCGAAGCCCTGGGCAGGCTTGACCTCGGTCAGGCCCGAACCCATGGTGCGGATGATGCGCCATCCGCCGGCGTAGGTGCCGATGGCGATGGCCATGGCGCAGGCTGCTATCACCCAGAGCTGGGGGCCGGAGCCGGGAGCCTGGGTTCCGGCGGCGATCAGGACCAGGGTGATGATGCCCATGGTCTTCTGGGCGTCATTGGTGCCATGGGCCAGGGCCACCAGGCTGGAGGTGAAGACCTGGCCGGCGCGGAAGCCGCCGCGCTTCTGCGTGAGCTTGGTGCCCGTCTCGGGGTCATGGCGGGAAGTCAGGGCGTAGGCCAGGCGCGTGCAGACATAGGCAGCAAGGCCGGCAATGACCGGGGCGAAAACAGCCGGAAGGATGACCTTCTGGAGCAGGGTTTCAAGGTTGACGGAGTTGAATCCCGCGCCGACGACAGCTGCACCGATGAGGCCGCCGAACAGTGCGTGGGACGAGCTGGACGGCAGGCCCTTGAGCCAGGTGATCATGTTCCAGAGGACGGCTCCCATCAGCCCGGCGAAGATGATTTCCGGGGTGATCTGGACGCCGCCGGATCCCTCCCTGATGATGCCGCCGGAGATCGTCTTGGCAACCTCGGTGGAAAGGAATGCGCCAACGAGGTTCAGGACCGCTGCCAGGGCCACCGCCGTCTTGGGCTTGATGGCACCTGTCGCAATGGGCGTTGCCATGGCGTTAGCGGTGTCGTGGAAGCCGTTCGTGAAGTCGAAAAATAGTGCCAGTGCGATGACCAGCGCCACCATGAAGGTGATATCCACCTGTTGCCCAATCTGCAGAGACGACGTTCAGCAGTTTCACTTGCCAGGCTGCCTTGCACAGCATAGTTCACCAGCTGTTTGCGTGGAATGACTTGCGGCGCTGGCACAACCGGCGGGAAACCCTATCGATCGTACGCGTACCGGGCATGAGGTCAAAACACGGGTTGGAGCCGGAAAGACCGGACCCGGTCCAGTTCCGGCGGGGATATTCCACACCGGGGATGCAGCGGGACGTGCACCCGGAGGGATTCAGCCCTGGTGGAACTGGGGCGGCCGCGGCCCGGCATCCAGTTCCGGCGCGATCTTCTCTTCGAGGGCCGCCACGGTGACGTCGGGCAGGACGATGAGGCCGTCCAGCTCCCGGCGCGCCCGTTTGTAGGCGGCCTGCCGTTCTGCCGGGGTGGCAGCGTCGTTCTCGGCAATCATCAGCAGTTTCCGTGCCGTGGCCAGCCGTTCGCGTTCGGGCCCACTGAACTTGCTGTCCCTGACGCGCCGGGCTTCGCGCTCGGCCACGTCAAGCGCCACCGCGAAGTTGTTGACCGCCTGCCGGTAGGCGTCAAGGCCGGACACCGACCGGAGGTCTTCGGCGGAGGCGGGGCGTTGGCCGTCCGCTTCCCGCTTGGCGCGAAGGAAGGCCACCGTGAGGGGTTCGCGGACGTCGGTCATCATGGGGAAATCGATAAGCTTGCCGACGTCCAGCTCGTATTCGAGCCACCGCCGGTTGGTGGCCTCATGGGTATTCATCAGCGCCTGCACCTCTGCCACGGAGGCCTTTTCGGCCTCCAGTGCCTGGTTCCTGAGTGTGTACAGTTCAACCCGGCGCCGGTGCCGGCGTTCGCCTGCCCCCCGCCAGCCGCTTGCCCAGCGGCCGGCGAACGCCATCAGCGGAAACACCATCCACCATTTGTCGGACAAGAACTCCATGACGGGCCTCACCCCTTAATCCTCGCAGTCCGGCGGCCCGGCCTCAAGAAGCACGGGAAGATCGCCCGGCCAGCCGGCAGGCGCACGGACGTCAAGAGGCCGGTGCCACCTGGGCGGCATTGACGTTGACCAGCCACGAGACACCGAACCGGTCGGTGCACATGCCAAAGACATCGCCCCATGGAGCCCTTTCCATGGGAACAGTCACTGCTCCCCCATCGCCGGTGAGCTTCTGGTAATAGCCGCGAAGCTCAACCTCATCCTCGCCGCTGAGCGAAATGGATATGGAGGAGCCAGGGTGGTACTGCATGTTGTTGGGAGTATCGGCGCCCATGAGCACCAGGCCATGGGTGGTGACCAGCATGGCGTGCATGATTTTCTCCGCTTCCGCGGGATCGTCGCTGGCCTGGAAGTCGCCAAAGGTACTGAGCGTCAGTTCGCCGCCGAACACGGACTGGTAGAAGTTCATCCCCTCGCGGGCATTGTCGCGGAAGCTCAGGTAGGGGTTGAGGACTGTTGGCATGGCAGGGTCTCCTTCTCAGGGGCCGGAACCGCATCGGCCGGAACTGGGGCAGACAACATCCTGCCCCATCCGGCGCCCGGCAAGGGAACGCTCCCCTGTCGATCCCCGGGTTCACGGCACGAAGCGGTAGCCCGCGCCGGCCTCGGTCAGCAGGTGGCGGGGGTTGCCGGGATCGTCCTCCAGCTTCCTTCTCAACTGGGCCATGTACACGCGGAGGTAGTTGGCTTCCTTGCCGTAGGCCGGGCCCCAGACATCGGCCAGCAACTGCTGCTGGGAGATGAGTCGGGACGGGTTGCGGACCAGGATTTCCAGGATGTTCCATTCCGTGGGGGTGAGCCTCACCGGCTGCCCGGAACGCAGGACCTGCCTCGCCAGGAGGTCAACGGTAAAGCCGGCGGAGCTGACCAGGGGGTGTGTTTCGGCTTGGGGCACCCTCCGCAGCAGGGCACGCAGCCGCGCCAGAAGCTCATCCAGGCCGAAGGGCTTGGTGATGTAGTCGTCGGCGCCCGCATCAAGGGCACCCACCTTGTCCGGGGATCCATGCCGGGCGGACAGGACCAGGACGGGCGCAGCGCTCCAGCGGCGCAGGTTCCGCAGGACCTCGGTCCCGTCCATGTCCGGCAAGCCGAGGTCCAGGACCAGCACGTCCGGCGCCAGCCGGGAGGCCGCCGTGAGGGCGGAAGCGCCGTCCCCGGCCGTCTCCACGGCGTAGCCGTGCGCGGCGAGCGTGATCCGGAGCGCCTTCAACAGGTGCGGATCGTCGTCGATCACCAGCACCTTCGCCTTGGCCTGGCCACTGCCGGGAGTGCCGGCGTCGTTCCCCCTCATGGCCGGGCCCCGGCGGCTGCGTGGGCCACGCCGGGTCTGCCGCCGGCGGGGTCGCCTGCCGGTACGCCGGTGGAGAGGGGCAGGCGGATCACCATGGTCAGGCCGCCGTCCGGGGTTTCCCTGGCGGTGAGGGTTCCCCGCATCGACTGGACGAAGCCCTGCGCCACCGAAAGTCCCAGCCCAATCCCCGTGGACGGGGAGGTGTCGTCGAGCCGCTGGAACGGACGGAACATCTCCACTACTTTGCTGGCCGGAACGCCCGGACCGTGGTCAATGATCTGCAACTCCCCGCAGGGATGACCGTCCAGGACACTGCCGCCGGCACCGCCCGTCACCACCACAGCCGTCCCGGCGGCATACTTCAGCGCGTTCTCCAGGATGTTGGCCACCGCCCTCTCCAGCAGGCCGGGATCGGCGTCCACTGGGGGCATATTGGCGGGCAGCGCCACCCGCACCGTTCCTTGGGGCAGGCCCCGCAAGGCGGCCTCAACGGCCTCGGACCAGCGGACCGGGCCCAGCAGCGGTTCCACCGATTGCGCGGTGATCCGCGACATGTCCAGGAGGTTGGCCACCAGCAGGTCCAACCGGTCCGTGCAGGCATCGATGGTCTCCAGCAGGTCATGCTGCTCGGCCGGGGTGTAGGAGACGCCGTTCTGCAGGAGTCCGCCGGCAGCCAGCTTGATGCCGGCCAGGGGCGTGCGGAGGTCGTGCGACACGGCCCGGAGGATGGCCGTACGCATGGCGTTCCCCTCGGCGAGGCGGAGCATTTCGGTCCGGGTGGCTGCCAGCTGGCGGCGCTCGAGCTGGGCTTTGACGTGGACCGCGAACGCAGCCAGCAGCCTGCGCCCGGACGGTGGAACGTCCCGGCCCAGCAGCACCAGCGTGGTCTCCTCATCCACCTGCTCGACGGTGGTTCCAGGAGCCCCGGTGCCAGGGAGCCCGCCAAGTGGCCCTCCCAACCGGCCCACTGCATTCCCGGCCGCGGCAAGCACCTGCCAGCCGCCCGGCCCAAGGTCCGCTCCGGCGTCGTGCTTCATCCCGGTGTCCGCCCCATCACCGCTCCCCGCGGACCCGGTGGCTGCAACGGACCCGGCGCTGGGTCCGGCACCGGGCCGGGCCAGGACAGCGGCGCCCGTAACGCCGAAAACACTGACCGCTTCCGCCAGGAGCCCTGTCAGGTTGTCCTCGTCCCGGGACGCCGCAAGGGCCAGATCGGCCAGGGTGGCGGCTTCTGCCCGCGCCGTGGCAGCCTCCTTGGACCGCCGGGCGGAGCGGTCCACCACCCCGGCCACCGCGACGGCCACGCCGGCGAAAACGGCCAGTGACAGGATGTCCTGCGGATCGTGGATGGCGAGGTCCCGCAGCGGCGGAGTGGAAAAGTAGTTGACCAGCACGCTGCTCCACAGCGCACCCGCAACAGCCGGCCAGAGGCCCCCCACCAGGGCGATGGCCACCGCGCCGGCCAGCTGGAGCAGTGCCGCCGTGGCCACGCTGTGGTCAAAGACTGCCAGCAGCAGTTGCAGCCCGGCCGGGAGAGCGGCGGCGAGCGCAAACCCGATCATCACCCTGCGCCGCCCCAGTGCGGTCCGCTGCCCGGCGCCCCTGGACAGGGTCGGCTTGGACACCGCCGGACGGGGCACCACCTGGACGTCGATGTCCCCGGCGCCCCGGACCACCTTCGCTTCCACGCTGCCGCCGGACAGCACCGCAAACCGGCGGCGGCTCTGCCCCACCAGGATGTGCGTCGCATTGTGCGCGTGGGCGTAGTCGAGCAGCGCCCCGGCGACGTCGCCGGACGAGAGCGCGTGGTAGCTGCCGCCCAGCCCGGCCACGAGCCGCCGCTGGGACTCCAGCGCGTGCGGAGATTCACCCTGCGCGCCGGACGGTGTCCGGACGTGGACTGCAAGGACGTCACCACCGCCCGCGCGGTCGAGGAGCTTGGCGGCGCGGTGCACCAGGAGGTCTCCGTCGCCGCTGCCGTTGAGGCCGATGACGATGCGTTCCCTAGCCATGACGCACATTCTCCCACCATTGAGCACCCCCGGTGCGTGCCGCCGCCGCGCGGGAGGCGGCGGCGGATGGGTGCGCCCCGGCCCGCGGGAACGTAGGCTCGGGGCATGGCCCGATTCTTTGATGTCCACCCCCACGACCCCCAGCCCCGCGCCATTGCCCAGGCAGTGAAGATCATCCGGGACGGCGGCCTGATCGCCTACCCCACGGACTCCTGCTACGCCCTGGGCGCGCAGATGGGCAACCGGGAGGCCCTGGACCGGATCAGGAGCATCCGGCACCTGGACGACAAACACCACTTCACGCTGGTCTGCCGGGACTTCGCCCAGCTGGGGCAGTTCGTGAACATCAGCAACGACGTGTTCCGCAGCATCAAGGCCGTCACCCCCGGCAGCTACACGTTCATCCTGCCCGCCACCAAGGAGGTCCCCAAGCGGCTGCTGCACCCCAAGAAGAAGACCGTTGGTGTGCGTATCCCGGATAACCGGGTGGTGCAGGCGCTGCTGGCCGAGCTGGGCGAGCCGCTGCTGTCCAGCACGCTGCTGCTGCCCGATGAGGAGGAACCGCTGACCGTGGGCTGGGAGATCAAAGAGCGGCTGGACCACCAGGTGGACGCCGTGATCGATGCCGGGGACTGCGGCGCCGAGCCCACCACCGTGGTGGACTTCTCCAGCGGGGTGGCCGAGGTTGTCCGGCGCGGCATGGGCGATCCGTCCAGGTTCGAATAACCCGCCCGGGAGCCGTCGCGGGGCACTTTGCCGCCGGCCGCCGTCGTAAAGTACGACGGCGGCCTGCGTGTCCGTGCCAGAGCGCCCCAATACTGGGTGTGCGGCTCAGTCCTGCTTGCGTGCCCTGCTGGGCTGGACCCGCGGCGGTTCGCCCGGCATCTTGGGGTAGTCCGGCGGGAACGGCATCTCGCCCAGGCCGGCCTTGCAGTCGCGGTCCCACCATTCCAACAGGGTGTCGATGGTGCCGGGGCTCGCACTGAAGTCCGCCCAGGGATCGCCCACGGTCTTAAGCCGCTCCGGCACGGTGAGGATGGTGAAGTTTTTCGGATCGGCGTGCTCCAGTTCGTCCCAGGTAATGGGGCAGGACACGGGGGCGTGCGGAAGCGCCCGCGGGCTGTAGGCGCCGGCGATGGTGCGGTCGCGGTTGGCCTGGTTGAAGTCCAGGAACACGCGCCGGCCCCGTTCTTCCTTCCACCAGGCGGTGGTCACTTTGTCCGGGATGCGCCGTTCCACTTCCCGGGCAGCGGCGATGACTGCGTGCCGGACGTCCAGGAACTCGCGGGTGGGTTCGATGGGCGCATACACGTGGAGTCCGCGGTTCCCGGAAGTTTTGATGAAGCAGGTCAGCCCCGCCTCGGCCAGCACCTCCTTCATCACCATGGCGGCGGGGACGGCGTCATCGAAGTCGGTGCCGGGCTGCGGGTCCAGATCGATGCGCAGCTGGTCCGGGTTGTCCGTGTTTTCAGCGCGCGAAGGCCAGGGGTGGAACACCACCGTGTTCATCTGGACAGCCCAGACGGCGGCCGCAGGCTCGTCCAACACCAGCTGGGGGTGGGACCGGGCACTGGGGTAGACGACTTTGACTGACCGGATGAAGTCCGGCGTGCCCTTGGGCGGGTTCTTGGAGAAGAACATCTCGCCGTCGATGTTGCCCGAATACCGCTGGAGTGAGATGGGCCGGTCCCCGTTGGCGGCGATGAACGCCTCCCCCACATCGCAGATGTAGTTCACCAGATCCAGCTTGGTAAGGCCCAGGTCCGGCCAGAGGACCCGGCTGGGGCTGGAAATCCGCATCTCGCGCTCGCCGTCGGGACCCGGGACAGTGATGGTGGTCTGTTCACTCGCCATGGGGACAACGTACACCCCGGCGCGGGCCGGGACCGGCACATCCGGCAGGGCTCCGGCATGATGGACCCATGCCGGCAACCGAACAGCAGCTCACCATCACCACAGGGGACGCCACCTTTTCCGCCATTTACGCCCGCCCCGCGAACCCCACCGCAACCGTGGTGGTGGCACACGGCGCAGGCGCCGGCATGGAGCACCCGTTCCTTCGCGGCTTCAGCGATGCGTTGAACAGCCTGGGCCTGGCCACCCTGCGCTTCAATTTCCCCTACCGCGAGGCAGGGCGGAAGTTTCCGGACCGCCCTCCCCTGGCCATCGCAGCCTGGCGGGCAGCCATGGACACTGCCCGTGCGCGGGCCGGAGCGCACGGTGACCGCGGTCCCGTGTGGGCGGCCGGCAAGTCGTTCGGTGGACGGATGGCGTCCATGGCCGTCGCCGAGGGCATGGAGACCGCAGGCCTGGTGTACCTGGGCTATCCCCTGCATGCTCCCGGAAAACCGGAAAAGCTCCGGGACGAACACCTGTATGGGCTGGCCACGCCCATGCTGTTCCTGCAGGGGACCCGGGACACCTTTGCCACGCCGGACATCATGGCGGACGTTGTGTCCCGCATCGGGCCCAATGCCGTCCTTCAATGGGTGGAGGGCGGCGACCATTCCTTCGCGGTGGCAGGTAAGAAGCGCCCTGCCGACGAGGTGGGGGAATCCCTGGCCGCCCCCGTCGCCGAATTCATCGGGTCGCACTCCTGAGCGTCCCGGGTTTGCCCTTACGGGCGCTGCCTGGTCCGCGCCGTCGCCGGGGCGGACCAAGGGTCCTCCGGCCAGGGGTGCTTGGGGTAGCGGCCCCGCATTTCCGCACGTACCTGCCTGTAGGGTCCCGACCAGAACGACGTGAGGTCATCGGTGACGGCGAGGGGGCGGCGGGCCGGTGAGAGCAGGTGGAACAGCACGGGGACCCTGCCCCCCAGCAGCCTCGGGGATTCTGCCAAGCCAAAGCACTCCTGAAGTTTTACCGCCACCACCGGCGCAGCAGCTCCATCACCGGGCTCCGGGTAGTCGATCCGGATCCGCGAGCCGCTGGGTACCTCAAGAGCTTCCGGCGCAAGCTCGTCCAGCCGGGCGGCTTCGGGCCAGGGCAGCAGGCGGCGCAGTGGCTGGGCCAGGTCAAGCGAACTGACAGGCTTGCCGGCAGCGAGCTCTTCCAGCTCCGGCCCCAGCCAGTCCTCCAGCCGCGCCAGCAGCGCAGCGTCCGAAACGTCGGGCCAGGGCTCTCCCAACCCGCGATGCAGGAAAGCGAGCCGGCGCCGGAGGGAGGACGCCGCCGTCGACCATGCCAGCGCCGTGAGCCCCCCTGACTGCAGCGCCGCCGCCACGGCCTTCCTGCCCTGCTCAGCCGTGGGCCGGACCGGCGTGGCGGACAGCACGATGGCACCCAGCCGCCTGGTCCTCCGTGCGCTCACCCGGCCGCCGCTGAATTCCTCCTCCACCGTGTCGGCGAACAGGCGCGCCGCTGCCCGGTCGGCCATCGCGGCCGAGAGCGGCGCCGCGGCGCGGATCACGGCGCCGGTGCCGGCAGCATCCCGGCCTTCCGCCCGCGACACTTCCGCCACGGACAGCCACTCCTCCCCTGACAGGCTGCTGCCGGCGGGCAGGCCCGCCCTGGTGCCGGAGGTCAACAGGTACTGCCCGGCGCCCCCGCTGCCGGGCACGCGGCGGGCCACCCGGTCCGGGAAGGCGAGGGCGACGACGGCGCCTACAGCTTCCCCGCCAGTGGCAGGCATGGCAGGGCCCGCCGCGGCAGCGCTCTTTTGCCGCCGCCCCAGCCCTGCCAGGCGTTTGGCCTCTTCCGCCCAGCGGCGGCCGGCCGGGCCCGGATCGGCACGGAGCTGGGACATGAGGCGGGGCAGGTCTGCTCCCGGGGCACGATGGTCCCCGGAGAGCGCGGCGACGACCTCTGCGGCGGCCTGCGCGCCATAGGAGGCGCCGCCGTCGAGCAATGCACGGGCCAGCCGGGGATCGGCGGGTATCGCGGCAAGGGCGCGTCCCGCCTTCGTCACGTGGCCGTCGTCGGAGACGGCGCCAAGCTCGCGGAGCACCTCGATGGCGTCCTCCATCGCCAGCCGCGGCGGCGCGTCCGGCAGGGCGAGCCCCTTTCCGCCCGGCGCTCCCCAGCAGGCGAGGGTCAGGGCGGCGCCGGTCAGGTCCGCCACACCGATTTCCGGCGTCACGTGGGCGGGGGCAGCCCCGTACGCCTGCTGCGAGTAGCAGCGGACCACGGTTCCCGGCCCTTGCCGGGCAGCACGGCCCGCACGCTGGTCGGCGGATGCCCGGGAGCAGGAAACCGTCACCAGCCCGCTCATGCCCCGGCCCGAGTCGCGCCGCGGCTCACGCGCGAGCCCGGAGTCGATGACCAGCCGGACGCCGGGCACCGTAAGGGAGGACTCGGCAAGATCGGTGGAGACGATGATCCGTGGCGGATCCCCGGGACCCCGCCCTGACACCGCCCGGTCCTGCTCCGCTGCACCCACCTGGCCGTGGAGTTCGAGGACCTCAACGGTGCGTCCCGTCCGGGAACGGAGCAGCGCAGCAACGTGGGAAACTTCCCTGGCACCAGGAAGGAACACCAGGGCGTCCATTGACTCGTCAGCGGCAAGGGTGCGGGCGTGGGCGTCAGCCGCTGCCGCGGCCACGTGGTCCAGGAAGGAGCGGCTCACCCCCCTGGCGTCCAGCCGCGCGGCCGGCGCCGGGAGCCATTGGACCTCCAAGGGATGGTTCACGGAAGGACAGTCGACGACGGGCGCCGGCCCGCCGCCGTCGGTATCCCCCAGCAGGGCTGCGAACCTTGGTGCGTCCAGCGTTGCGGACATGGCGACGACGGCCAGGTCGCCCCGCAGCGCCCGGACCTCCGCGAGCATGCCCACCAAAAGATCCGTCTCCAGCCCGCGTTCATGCACCTCGTCAAGGATGACGGCGGCGGTCCCGTCAAGCCCGGGATCGGCCAGCAGGAGGTGCAGCAGGATGCCCGGGGTGACGAACTCGACCCGGGTGCCTGGACCTGCGTGGTGTTCCCCGCGGACGGTGTACCCGACTCGACTGCCCTTGCCTCCGGCCTCCAGTCCCTTTGCGTCCAACCCGGTGAGGCGGCGGGCGGCGGCCCGCGCGGCAACGCGCCGCGGCTGGGTGACGACGATGCGCCCGTGCCGGCCGTACAGATTCGCCAGCAGCGGCGGAACGAGCGTGGTCTTGCCTGTCCCGGGCGGCGCCTGCACCACGGCGGCGCCCGGCGCCCCGCCGCTTTGCAGTGCGCTTCGCAAGGCGGGAAGAGAACCTTCGAAGGCAAGCCCTGCGCCGATGGCCGCGAGGTCGAAAGCGTCGGCGGGCGGGGAGCCCTCAGGTGGAGTCATCCGTCCATTCTGCCCTGACGGCATGGGCCCCGCCGTTGGGGTCAGGGCTTCCCCTGTTCCTTGCCCTTGTTCTTGTTTCTGGCTTCCTTGGCGGTGTCCGAACGCTTGTCACCGGGAACGGCCGCCGCCGGAGCAGGGGCGGGGGCCACGGCAGGCACCGCCGGTTCCACGGGAGCGGGGACGGATTCACTTTGGGCGGTGTCGGCAAGTTGGTTGGTGTCGGAACCGGCAGGGGCCGCTGCGCTGGGTTCCGCCGCGGGAGGTGCTGCGGCGGCCGCCACTTTCGTGGCAATGTCCGACTTCACTGCCGAGAGTGCGGTCTCGATGCCCCGGTACCGTGCAGCGGAGAGGCGGCCTGCTGCCGCCGCATCGCCCACGTCCTTTTCAAGTGCCTGCAGGGCTGCCAGTGCCCCATCCATCCTGTTCTCTGCGGCCGCCTGGCTGATGCTCAGTACGCGGACCTGGAAGCCCCGGAGGACGTTTTCGTCGTCGTCTGCGGAACGGATGCCCGCCGCTCCCACCACCAGTGCGGCGGCAACCAGGGTGCAGCAGAGGACGATCAGGGCATGGGCCCTCCGACGGCGCAGGGGTACGGGATGCGCCCCGACTGCTTCACTGGCAAGCCCGGGTGCCGCTGTGGGTTCCACCCTATGCGGCATGCCTGCCCCGCATCGGCATGGGAACGGTGGACCGGATGGGTAGCACGGTGACGGTGGCCGGGTCGGCCTCGGGGGGCAGCGCTGTGGTCTCATGCGCGGGTGAAGTACGCCGGGCCAGGAGAATCCGGGCGCCTGCCCGCAGGATGGTGGCGATCAACAAGCCGATGCCCACTCCGAGGAGCACATGTCCGGCAAGATAATGCTGGGCGGCCCCGGGGCCACCCTCTGCGGCAACCGCCGCCCCGCCAACGGTCAGCATCAGTGACAGGGCCGTACCGAGAATTGCGCCCATGGCTCCCGCTCCCATCCCATTTAATCAGCAAGCTTACTAGTAATGCTCAGTAAGCTTACTACCGGATGGGCCGGAAGCAAGAGTGCGGACGGCCGGTGTTCCCGGGCGCGAAGTGGAAGCCCTTGGGCCAATGGGTTGGCAGGACCCGTCAGCGTCCCGCTTCGAGCAGGCCCCTTGCCGGTGCAAGCCCGCCGTACCGGCCCCTGAAGAACAGCAGCGGTTCTGCGTCGTGCCGAGCGTGGAGATGGCGCACCGCGGCCACCACAATGCTGTGGTCGCCGCCGTCGTACTCGGCGTGAAGGTCGCAGTCGATCCAGGCGAGCGCATTATCGAGAAGGGGATTTCCCAGCGGCGACGACGTGTGGCTGACTCCTGCGAACCTCTCGGCTCCGGGGCGGGCGAACTGCCCGGCGAGGTGCTGGTGCTCCGCCGGAAGGATGTTCACGGCGAAGGAACCGGCCCTCCGCAGCACCGGCCAGGTAGTTGAGGTGCGCGCCGGGCTGAACGTGACCAGGGCCGGATCCAGCGACAGGGATGCAAATGACTGGCAGGTGAAACCGGCGGGTCCGTCCGGGGTGGAACCGGTGATTATGGTCAGGCCGCTGGCGAAGGTTCCGAAAATGTCGCGAAGCCGGCGCGGAGCAAGATCTGAAGTGACTGTCATGGAAGTGGCCTCTCGTCTGGATCGTTACCTCACCAAACCATCCCGAAAAAGGCCTGTTCAAGCCGTCTGACATGAACGGACACGGGCCGAAACCCGGCGTCACCCCTGCACATCCGGCGTCATCCAGCAGGGATCCAAGGGGGCGTGTTATGTCCCTGGATGACGCAACACAAGGCGGCTTTCACCGCCGTTGGCGTCTGCTAACCGCGCTGATCCAGGGCGGCCAGCAGCCGGCGGACCGATCCGCCCAGGTTCCAGTCCGTTGCCAGCTGCTCGAGTTCAGCGCGCCGCCCACCGGTCACCGGCTGCAGCAGGGCGCCGGCCTCATCCAGGGTGGGCAGCTCCAGGTTGCGCACCAAACGGACGACGGCGGGGGCTGCTTCCAGGTACGCGGCGGCGGCTGTGAGCTTGGCCTGGACAGGCCCGGACACCCCGCCGCCGGGCTCTTCCGCGGCTGCCAGCAGCCGTTCCAGGGTGCCGTGCTTCAGCAGCAGGGAGGCCGCCGTCTTCTCGCCGATTCCCGCCACGCCGGGCAGGCCGTCGGAAGCGTCCCCGCGCAAGGTGGCATAGTCGGCGTACTGCTGGGGCAGGACCTTGTACTTGGCCACCACACTTTCTTCGGTGATGACTTCGAGGTTCTTCATGCCGCGGGCGGTGTAGATGACCCGGACTCCGCGTTCGTCGTCGCAGACCTGGAAGAGGTCGCGGTCGCCCGTAACGACATCCACGGGGAAGGCAGCCTGGCTCGCGTAGGTGCCCACGACGTCGTCGGCCTCATGCTGCGCGGCACCCACGATGGCGATGCCGGCCAGCTCCAGCACCCGGCGGATCATGGGCAGCTGCGCTTCAAGACCCTCCGGTACCACCTCGACGTCGGTGCCGCCCGGTACCGTCCGGGCCACGCGGTGGGCCTTGTAGGTGGGAAGCAGGTCCACGCGCCACTGCGGCCGCCAGTCATCGTCCCAGCAGGCCACCAGATGGGTGGCATGGTAGTCGGTGGTGAGGCGGGCGATCATGTCCAGCAGTCCGCGGACGGCGTTGACCGGCGTTCCGTCCGGATGGCGGATGGTGTCCGGCAGGCCGTAGAAGGCACGGAAGTAGAGGGAGGCAGTGTCGAGCAGCATGAGGCGCTGGGGCATACCTTGATCCTGACACGGAATGGCTCGGTACGGCAGCAGGCGGACCGGTGGCCGGAGCGGCTGTTGATCCGATATCAGCGGTGCAGAAGCGTTGACCCCGGAAGAGGTATGGGCAAGGATAGCGGAATACGCTTTCCCGACTATACAGGAGTGCCATGTCCCAGGACCCGATCACAATCAATGACAACGGCGCCTGGTGCTGGTTTCAGGACGAGCGGGCCCTGGTGGATCCCGTTGCCAACACCCTGCTGGTGGGTTCGGTGGCTGCTCCGGAAGGCCCCGGCGGCGAAAGCCGTGGCGGCAACATCGAAATTGCAGTCCTGGACCTGGCAACAGGCCAGAGCACGGTACATGTCCTGCACCGGAAGCTGGAGCCTGACGACCATGATGCTCCTGCGTTGCTGATCAGGCCGGACGGCCGGTACCTGGCCATGTACGCCAAGCACAAGACAGACAACTTTTCCCGCTGGCGGATCTCCACGCGGCCCCACGACGCCTCCGAATGGGGGCCTGAACAGTGCTTCGACTGGACGGAACTGGCCGACGGGCGCGGCGCCACCTACTCCAACCTGCACCGGCTGGACTCCGAGTCCCGCGTGTACAACTTTGTCCGGGCCATCAACGACGACCCGACCCTGATGGTGTCCGAGGACGACGGCACCAGCTGGCGCTTCGGCGGCAAGCTCTTTACCCGGCCCAAGGTGGGCTACGTCAACGGCTACACGCGCTACTTCGGCAACGGCAGTGACCGCATCGACCTCATCACCACGGACCACCACCCCCGCGACTTCAACAACAGCATCTATCACGGCTTTATCCGCGACAACGCTCTGCACGACGGACAGGGCCAGGTGGTGTCCAAGCCCCTGCTCGGTTCCCCCGGCATCAACCAGAGCTCCCTCACCACGGTTTTCCAGGCAGGCACCGAACTCGACGGGCACCTCCTCACCCACGGCTGGACTGTGGACCTCCGCGGCCAGGGTTCCCAGCTGGCCGCGATCATCAGCTGCCGGGCAAACGACGTCAACGGTGCCCTTGAGCGGGAGCAGCGGCTCGACGTCGACGATCACCGCCTGCTCTACGCGCGCTTCGACGGCACCCGCTGGCAGCTGCACCATCTCGCCGCCGCCGGCCCGGCCCTGCTCCCCCACGAACAGGACTACACCGGGCTGGGCGCGGTGGATCCCTACGATCTGGACCGGGTGTACATCTCCGCTCCGCTCGATCCCCGGACTGGGGAAGCCACTGCACACTACGAGATTTACACCGGCTTGACCCGGGACGGCGGCGGCACGTGGGACTGGGAGGCAGTGACCGCCGACTCCCAGGTGGACAACCTTCGTCCAATGGTGCCGCCCGGAGACTCTGCGGTGCATGCGGTGTGCTGGTTCCGCGGCACCATGCGCTCCTCGCAGGCCTACGAAACTGAAGTCGTGGTGCTTCCCCTGTGACCTGATGCCAAGGGCGCTACGCCTGTCCCCTCCGTTGCGGCGCGTCGATCACGCGCGGAATGTACTCGAGCAGCTGGAGGCGCCCGTCAAAAGTCCTGCTGTCCACCATCTCCAGGGCAACGTCAGGGTAGCCGTCATAGATCCGTTCGCTTCCGGTGCGGCCGGTGATCAGGGGGAAGACGACCAGGCGGAAACGGTCCACCAGGCCCGCTCCCATCAGGGACCGGCAAAGGCTGAGGCTGCCCAGGGTACTCATGGGCCCCGCATGGGTTTGCTTCATCCGCCTGACGGCCTCAACGGCGTCACCGGCCACCAACTCGGAGTTCGGCCACTGGAGGGGCGCCGTCAGGCTGGAGGAAAAGACCACCTTGGGAACGGCAGCGAGGCCCGTCAGCGAAGCGCTCTCGTCTTCCGAGTAGCCTGTACCCCCGGCCGCGGCATCCTCCGACATCCCGGACATGAGGCGGTAGGTGTTGGCCCCCAACAGATAGGTGCGCTCCGTACGTGCCTCCTGCTGGAGCCAGGCCAGGTACTCCGGCCCTTCCAGGCCCCACCAGCCCGGCCAGCCCTCCCCGGAGGCACAGCCGTCCAGCGTGATGATCAGGTCCACCATCAGCTCGGCCATGGCGGGTCAGAACCAGTCGCCGTCGGCGTAGGCGCTGCGGACGTGGGCGCGCAGGTACTCGCCCACCACTGCGGCGCCCAGGTCGCCCACCTCGGGCGCCACCACGCGGCCATCCACGCGGTGCGCCATCCGCTGGATGAACCGTTCCAGGCCCGGATCGTTCCCCAAGCGGAAAAAGGTGGTCTGCACCCCCATGCGGCCAAGCCGGTCCAGTTCCCCGACGGTGGCCCGGATGGTTTCGGCATCCGGCGGCCAGTTGAACCAGGAGTCCCCATCCGGCAGCAGGTGCGCGGTGGGTTCGCCGTCCGTGACCACCAGCAGGACCGGCTGCATGGACGGGTGCTGGCGGAAGAAGCGGGCCGCCAGCAGCAGGCCGTGGTGCAGGTTGGTTCCCTGCTCGCGCAGGGCAGGCAGTGCCGTCAGTTCCCCTATGTCCATGGACTGCGCGTAGCGGCCGAACGTGATCAGCTGCAGCCGGTCGCCCCGGAAACGGGTGGACACCAGGTGGTGCAGCGCGAGCGCCGTCCGCTTCATGGGAACCCACCGCCCCTCGGCGGCCATGGAGAAGGACACGTCCACCAGCAGGGCAACGGCGGCCTGGGTCCGGGCTTCCGTCTCCGCTACTTCGATGTCGTCCACCGCCAGCCGCAGTCCGCGGGCCGGGTCGCCGCCGTCGGCCATGGTCCGCCGGATGGCGTTGGTCATGGTGTGGGTGACGTCCCAGGGTTCGGCGTCGCCGAATTCCCACTGCCGGCTGGACCCGGTCAGTTCACCCGCGGCCCCTGCCATCCTGGTGTCCCGGCTGCCCTGCCGCCCGGACAGCTGCCTGGCGGCGTCGCGCAGCAGCGACTTCCCCAGCCGCCGCATCGCCTGTGGGGACAGCCGAAGGTCGCCGTCCGCCCCGCGCCGCAGGTAGCCGCCGTCCTGCATGGCCCGCTCAATCTCCGCAAGCGTCCTGGCGCTTACCGCGGCGTTCTCGCCGAGCTGGCGGGCAAGGGCGTCCAGGTCCAGGTCATCCAGCCGGGAGCCGTTGTAGCTTTGGGACAGCTGCTCAGACAGTTCGTCGAGTTCCGCGATGTCCTGGAGCACTCCGGTGCCGTCGCCCAGTCCCAGGCCTTCCTGTCCTTCGAAACGTTCCGATCCATTCCAGTCCTCCCCCGGCCGCAGCGCCTGCAGGGCGGCGTCGAGGTCGCTGAGCTGGGCCATGAGTTCGGGCGAGCCGAAGGCCTGGGCAGACAGGCGCATCAGCTCATCACGCTGCTCCGGGGACATCGACTGCAGGAGCCGCTGGGCAGCGGCGGCGCGCTGTGCCAGCGCGTCCACCAGCTCCTCGACCGACTGCGGGTTCTCCGGAAAGTACTGGCCGTGCCTGGCCATGAACTCCTGGAAGTCCGCCTCCGTGTCTTCGCCGCGCCGGTGCTTGCCCAGCAGCTCGTTGAGGTCCCGGAGCATGGTGCTCACAGCCTCGCGGTCTTCATCGGTGGCGCTCTCCAGCGCCTGCTTCATCCCGGCGAACCGCTGCTCCAGGACTTCCCGGCCCAGCAAGTCCTTGATCTGTTCGTACGCTTCGCGTGCTGCACTGGATTGCCAGTCGTAGGACGCCAGCTCATTGACGGCCGCGGCGGTGGAGGGCGGCAGGTTCTGCAGCTGCATTTCCCGGAAGGCACGGTCGGTGTTGTCCATCATGGCGTCCCGGGCCAGCTGCTTGCGTTCTTCCAGCACGGCAGTATCCAGGAGTTTCTTCACTTCGTCCAGGGTGCCGTCCAGCCGGTGCCGGCCGAGCAGGTCGCGCCGCCGCTGCTGGACGCGCCGGGCAAGGTCATCCAGCCCGTCGCGGTTCCGGCCGCCCCGCCGCAGGAACTCCTGCAGGGCGTGGCGCGGCGAATAGCCTGCCATGACGTCCTCGGCGACGGCGTCGAGGGCCTCGGCCAGGTCCACCGGCGGGGCAAGCGGATCGGGGCCGCCGGTGTACCGGCCGTATCTGGCGGACCGTTTGTGGATGGCCATGGTGCCTCCTGGGCTTAGCCGTAAATGGTTTCCTCGTCGTCGGACTCCTTGGAGATCCGCCGGCCAAGGTACAGGCCTTCCAAGGCGAGTTCGACGGCGGCGGCCCGCTGGCCGTCGTTCACCGCACCGAGGCGCCGGCCAATTTCGTCGTAGAGGCCGGAGCCGTTCAGCGACGGGAGGTTGCCAAGGAACTCCCGGGCTGTAACCTGCTCGCCGGTGCTGACGGTCCGGTGTCCATCGAGGGCGGCGACGAGCGGTCCCATGTCCAGCCCCTGGAAATGGGCCCTGACCGCTTCGGCTGTGGCGGTGCGCAACAGGTGGTCAAGGACGCCCTGCTCCCGCCCTTCTTCACCTGATTCGAACTCGATCTTGCCGGTGAGCACCTCCACGGCGGGTTCCAGGTCGATGATCCGGGCCACGGCCTGGTCCTCACCCCGCAGGCTGGCCCGGCGCAGGGCCGCGGCGGCGATGGTCTCCGCCCCGGCAATGGCGAACCGGGCGGAAACACCGGAGGTCTGGTTGATCGCCGGCGACTGCCGCAGCGCCCTGGTGTAGCGGGCCAGGATCTCCAGGATGAATGGCGGGACATCCGCCACCAGGCGGCCCTCCTGCCGGATGACCGAGACCTCGTCTTCCAGTTCGATCGGGTAGTGCGTCCGGATCTCCGCGCCAAAGCGGTCCTTCAGCGGGGTGATGATCCGGCCGCGGTTGGTGTAGTCCTCCGGGTTGGCGGACGCGACCACCAGCACGTCCAGCGGCAGCCGCAGCACGTAGCCGCGGATCTGGATGTCCCGCTCCTCCATGACGTTGAGCATGGCTACCTGGATGCGTTCGGCAAGGTCCGGCAGTTCGTTGATGGCGATGATGCCGCGGTTGGAGCGCGGGATAAGGCCGTAGTGGATGGTTTCGGGATCGCCCAGGCGCCGGCCCTCGGCCACGCGCATCGGGTCCACATCGCCGATGAGGTCTGCCACCGACGTGTCCGGCGTCGCCAGCTTCTCGACGTAGCGCTCCGAACGGTGCCGCCAGGCAACCCGCAGCCGGTCCCCTTCGGTGACGGCGCGGGTACGGGACTGTTCGGTAATCGGTTCGAACGGATGCTCATTGAGCTCCGAATCTTCAATCACTGGGGACCATTCATCCAGCAGCCCGGCCAGGGTTCGGAGCAGGCGGGTCTTGCCCTGGCCGCGCTCGCCCAGCAGGACAATGTCATGGCCTGCAATCAGCGCCCGCTCAAGCTGCGGAATAACAGTCCTGCTGAACCCGTACAGGCCCGGCCAGGGGTCACGCCCCTCCGCCAGGGCGGCGAGGAGATTGTCGCGGATCTCATGGCGAAGGTCCTTGAGGACGTAGCCTGCCGCACGGAGTTCACCAACGGTGTAGATATCGGGGCGATCAGTCACCTCTCTACCGTAAGCCCCGCCCTGCGGCTAATCGAGAGATTCCTCCAGATTCCCAGGCGGCTGGCCGTAACGCTTGCCGCTCCCCGCGCGGCTACCGCTTGCCGCTCCCCGCGCCTCGCAAGCTCGGCACGGGGTCCCCTCGCGGCTACCGCTTGCCGCTCCCCGCGCCTCGCAAGCTCGGCACGGGGTCCCCTCGCGGCTACGCTTAGACGCAATGACACAGAGCACCTTGATCCTTTTAGTCCGCCACGGCCAGACGCCCACCACTGGTACGGTCCTGCCCGGCCGGGCCCCGGGGCTGCACCTTTCAGAGCGCGGGCGCGCCCAGGCCGACGCCGTGGCCGAACGCCTTTCCGGCCTGCCCGTGCACGCGATCTATTCCTCGCCGCTGGAACGGGCACGGGAGACAGCTGAACCGTCCGCTGCCCGTGCCGGGCTCACCATCAGCGAGGATGCCGGGCTCCTGGAGTGCGACTTCGGCGACTGGACCGGTGCGGCGCTCGCCGGCCTGACAGGCCTGCCGGAGTGGCAAACCGTCCAGCACAACCCGTCCGCTTTCCGCTTCCCCAACGGCGAGGGATTCTCCGGAATGCAGGCCCGGATCGTCGGCACGCTGGACGCCCTCCGGGCTGCCCACCCGGGTGCCGTCGTCGTCTGCTTCTCCCATGCCGACCCCATCAAAGCTGCCGTCGCCCACGCGCTGGGCACCCACCTGGACCTCTTCCAGCGGATCATGATCAGCCCGGCGTCGGTCTCGGCAATCTCCTACACCGACGGCCAGGCACCAGCCGTGCTTATGGTTAATTCGACGTCGGAACCCCTCAGCGGGCTGAGGGCGCCGTGACCAGGCGTGCATCCACGTGGAGCCCGTGGTGCCTGAACGTGAACTGACCCTCCTCACGGAAGGCCGCGTGGAGCTGCTGGGCCGCATCATGAGCGGCAGCAATGCCACCTTCCTCGCAGAGCTTTCGTGCGGGGATGACTCCGCCTGGGCAGTCTACAAACCAGTTGCCGGCGAACGTCCGCTCGCAGATTTCGACGCCGGCCTGCACCGCCGGGAGCGTGCTGCGTACCTGCTCAGCGAAGCACTGGGGTGGGGAATCGTCCCGCCCACGGTGGTCCGCGCAGACGCACCGCTGGGGGTGGGATCGTTGCAGTGGTTCATCGAAGGCGATCTCGGGGAGCATTACTTCACCCTGTACGAAGACTCCCCCGAAACGCACGGCGCACTGGCCAGGATCGCCCTGTTCGACTACGTGGCGAACAATACGGACCGGAAAAGCGGGCATGTGCTGCGGGGCGCCGACGGCCATATCTGGGGCATCGACCATGGCCTGTGCTTCTCCGCCGCCTTCAAACTGCGGACGGTGATCTGGGACTTCGCCGGCGACCCCATTCCCGAGGCCCTGCTCGACGACATCAGCCCCCTGGCCACCCAGGTGCCGGCCGATCTGGCCGAGCTGCTTAACGACGCCGAGGTGGCCGCGCTCCAGCGCCGGGTCCAGCGCATGCTGCAGGAACGGGTCCTCCCCGTGGACCGCACGGGCATGCGCTACCCGTGGCCTTTGGTCTAAGTGACGCAGGTGATGCTGTCCAGGCGCTTTTGATCGGGCCTCTAGTGGTCCTGTCCGCGGGACTAGGCTGCAGGCTTGCGCGGGTCCTGGCGCCCTTCCAATGCCGCTGCAGCCGCCGGGGCTGCCTGCTCAAGGTAGGCGCCGATATGGTCCAGCAGGTAGTGCTGCCCCTGAACGGTCGGATGGTCGCCGTCCGGACCAATCAGGTCGTCAAAATCATCGCTGATCCAGCCTTCGGCGATGGGGTCCACGAACTCCCCGCCGGCCTGCAGGGCAGCGGCTTTAAGTTGGTCGCTGATGTCCACCAGTCCGGGATCCGGGGTTGTGGTGTACGACGGCGGGCCCACCACGATGATTCTGGCCTCGGGGGCCAGGGTCTCCGCCCGGTCCATGGCGGCCAGGGCGGCGCTGCCTAAATCGGCCGGCGGGTAGCCCAGGTCATTCTCGGACCCGAAGAAAACCACGATCCCAGTATCCGGGGTGACGAAATCTTCAACCTGGCTGCCGAAAGTTCCGTTGTAGTCGCCCAGGCTGAGGTAGCCGCTTCCGTCCTCGGCGGCGTTGACCACTTCCAGGCCGGCCACCTCCGGGTCCTTCCGCATCAGCGCAGGCCACGCCTGCTGCGGAGAGGTACCGTGGCCGGTGCTCAGCGAGTCCCCCACCACCACCACGCGGACCGGAGGCGCCGCCGTGGCGGATGGCTGGGTCTGGGCGGCACTTCCCGATGTGATGGCCAGGAGGAGGGCAACAGCTCCGGCCGCCAAAAGACGCCCGGGATGCGAGTGGGGGTACGCATTTTGGTGCATGGGTACTGCCTCCTCCCTGGAAATGCGTGGCGGCAGCTGGGTCGCTGCCGCCGATATGTTCTTTGTCCGTGTCCAATCGTAGGCAATTGTGGGATCACTGTAGGGCGAAGGTGACCAGAATCAACAGGATGCACAGCGACTGCACAGGAAGTCTTAGGGCATTAGGTACCCCGCCAGCCTCCGTGGGGGGCAGGCGCGCACCCGGCCGTCCCGCTGCGCTCGAGCAGCTACCCTTGACCCGTGCAGCAGCAAACCACCTGGAACCCCGCGACCAGCCTTTCCGTGACGGCACCCGGCGTCTACTTCGCTGAAGGGCCGGCCGCCAACTGGATCGTGGTCCGGGACGGGACGGGATTCATCCTGATCGACAGCGGTTACCCCGCTGACCGCCACCACGTCCTCGCCTCACTCCGCCACCTTGGCCTGGACCCTGCCGACACCGTTGCGCTGCTGGTCACGCACGGCCGCGTGGACCACACCGGCTCGGCGGCGTACTTCGCCGAGGAGTTCGGAACCCCGGTGCTGTGCGCCCCCGAAGAACTGGCCCACGTGCGCGGAACGGAAAAGCACCAGGTCAGCCTTGCCCAGGTGCTGGGCCGTGCATGGCGGCCCCGCGTCATGCGCTGGATGCTGCACGCCATCAAAGCCGGGGCGCTGGCGGCCAAGCCTGTTTCCGGCGCGCAGGCATGGGACGCAGCCGCCCTCCGGGCGCTGCCCGGCAGGCCCGAAGCCGTCTCCCTGCCCGGCCATACCCCAGGCAACGCGGCACTCCTCCTTCCGGGGGCCGGCGTCATCGCCGTCGGTGATTCGTTTGTCACCGGCCACCCGATCAGCCGGAGCGGCGGGCCGCAGATGCTGCACAGGATGTATCACTCAGACCCGGCCGAGGCGCTGGCCGCCCTCCGGAAACTGGAGGGAGTTGACGCCTCGGTAATCCTCCCCGGCCACGGGCCCGCAGTGCGCCTCCCGTTGGGCGCGGCCCTGGCCGCCATACAGGGCCGGGTTCCTGAGACCCCGTAATCCGGGCTGGACTGGCACGGCTGGGTCTAGAACCGTCCGTAGCGTGCCCGTGCCATGGAATACACGCCGTAGCAGATGAGTCCGGCGGCAATGGCGGCGAGAAGGAACACCCCGTAAGGCTGTGAGCCGAGGGCCTTCAGGCCGCCGTCGAGGCCCGAGGATTTGGATGGGTCGGCGGTGGCCGCAGCCACGACAATCAGGACACCGACGGCGGCGAGCACCACGCCCTTGGCCGCATAGCCGACTGTTCCAAGCCACTCAACGGCCGTGCGGGCACTGCCCGGATCCTGCAGGTCCTTCATGAACTTCCGGGAAACACCCCGATAGGCATAAAAGACCCCTGCCCCGACGATCGCCAGCCCCACGACAATGACAAACACCACCCCGGCCGGCGCTCCCATCAGCTTTGCTGTGAAGTCGCTGGCCGACTGGCTGGAGTTTTTGCTGCCACCGGCGGCGAAGACGGCAAAGGTGAAGGCCAGGAAACCGAACACCACGGCCTTGCCCACGGCGGTGGCCGCCTCTTTCACCTTCTTCTTGGACTCAGTCTCGCTGCGGGCACCATAAAAGGCTTCGCTGAACATCCACAAGGCAAGGGCGCCGCAGGCCACGGCGCCGGCCCACAGCAGGATGCCGCCACCGGGCTTGGATGCCAGGGTTCCAATCGCCCCCGACTGGTCGGCCTCGCCGCCCCGGCCCTGGACCAGTTGCAGGGCAATGACGCCGATCAGGATATGGACCAGGCCGATGAAGACAAATCCTGCCCGGGCCAACATGCGGACCGCCGGGCTGCGGCTCGCGGATGCGGCCTCCGATACTGCCCTGTTAGCTCCCTGCGACGCGTTGCCCATGGCCGGCCCTTCCCAAATATGTAGTTGATCTTCTCTTCCCCGGTCAGCTTCCCCCGGCCCGCCAGCGTCGCGGAATGCTTCAGTGTAAATCCGCCCGCGCCGGCCCAACAGGTCCTGAAATTCCGGCCATCTCCGGATCGGCGCTACAGTCGAAGCGGTGTACGCCAAACAGAGTCCCAACGAACTGACCGCCCTGACCCTACCCTCCATTGCGGCCGGCCACGCCGAAGACGGGTTTGTCCGGGTGCGTGGCGCCCAGGAAAACAACCTGCGGAACGTGAGCGTGGACGTGCCGCGGGATGCGATCGTGGCGTTCACCGGCGTATCCGGCTCCGGCAAGTCGTCCCTCGCGTTCGGCACCATCTACGCCGAAGCGCAGCGCCGGTTCTTCGAATCAGTGGCGCCCTACGCCCGCCGGCTCATCCAGCAGGGGCACAACCCCAAGGTGGAACAGATCACCGGGCTGCCGCCCGCCGTCGCGCTCCAGCAGCGCCGCGGCACTGCCACCTCCCGGTCCACCGTTGGAACCGTCACCACCTTGTCCAATTCGCTGCGCATGCTCTTCTCCCGCGCAGGCACCTACCCTGACGGCGCCCCTCCGCTGGACTCGGACTCCTTCTCCCCCAACACCGCGGCCGGTGCCTGCCCGGAGTGCCACGGACTGGGTACTGCCCACACCGTCAGTGAAGCCTCGCTGGTTCCAGACCCGTCCCTCAGCATCCGAGACGGCGCCATCGCGGCCTGGCCCGGTGCCTGGCAGGGCAAGAACCTGCGCGACATCCTGACCCACCTGGGCTACGACGTCGACACACCCTGGCATCAGCTGCCCCGGAAGCAGCGCGACTGGATCCTGTTCACCGAAGAACAGCCCGTGGTGGAAGTGACGCCGCAGCGGGACCGCGTGGCCAAGCCCTACAAAGGCCGGTTCTGGAGCGCCAAAAGCTACGTGATGCACACACTGCTCGATTCCAAGAGCCCTGCAATGCGGGAGAAGGTGCTGCGGTTCATGGAGACCGGACCGTGCCCCCGTTGCGGCGGGACGGGGCTCCGGCCCGAAGCCCTGGCAGTGACCTTTGCCGGCCACACCATTTCCGGGCTCAACGCCGTGCCCATGGCCGAACTGGCGGAGCTCATCCGCCCCACAACGGAATTGGCCGCCGCGGGGACCGCGTCCCGAAAGCAGTCATCCGAGTCCAACGAAGTGGCCGTGGCCATCACCCGCGACCTGCTGCAGCGCATCAATGTGCTGCTGGAGCTTGGCCTGGGCTACCTGGCGCTGGGCCGGCCCACGCCAACGCTTTCCCCGGGCGAGATGCAGCGGCTCCGGATTGCCACGCAGCTGCGCTCCGGGCTGTTCGGCGTGATCTACGTGCTGGATGAACCGTCCGCAGGCCTGCATCCCGCGGACGCCGAGCCCCTCCTGGCCGTGCTGGACCAGCTCAAATCATCCGGGAACTCGGTGTTCGTGGTGGAGCACAACATGGACCTGGTCCGCCGTGCGGACTGGCTGGTGGATGTAGGGCCCCGTGCGGGCGAAGACGGCGGGGAGGTGCTGTACAGCGGCCCGGTGCAGGGCCTGGAGGCCGTACCGGAGTCCGTAACGCGGCCGTTCCTCTTCCAGGCGGGACGGATCCAGGAGGCACGGCAAGCGGTAACGGTCGACGGCGGCGCTGACGCCGGCAAGGATGGGCCCCGGCAGGCCGCGGGCTGGCTTGAGCTGCGCGGTGTGAGCCGCCACAACCTGCGGGACCTGGACGCGGCTTTTCCACTCGGCGTCCTGACGGCAGTCACCGGTGTTTCCGGCTCCGGGAAGTCCACCCTGGTCAGCCAGGTCCTGGCGGGCGTGGCGGGCGCAGCACTGCGGACCGTGTCCGCGACCGCGCCCGCAGCCGAGGAGCAGGACCCGGATCCTGCCCAAGACAACGCGCCCCTGACCGTGGGCACCGTGACCGGACTGGAGCGGATCGACCGCCTGGTCACGGTGGACCAAAAACCCATCGGCCGCACCCCGCGCTCCAACCTTGCCACGTACACCGGACTGTTTGACGCTGTGCGCAAGGAGTTCGCTGCCACCGACGCTGCCAGGAGCCTGCGGTTCGGGCCCGGGCGCTTTTCGTTCAACGTGCCCGGCGGGCGCTGCGAAACCTGCCAGGGCGAAGGGTTCGTGGCCGTGGAACTGCTCTTCCTGCCCGGCAGCTACGGTCCGTGCCCGGAATGCCACGGCTCGCGCTACAACCCGGAAACCCTCGAGGTCACCTACCAGGGCAGGACCATTGCCGAGGTGCTGGGCATGACGGTCGACACCGCCGCGGGCTTCCTGGCTGGTGTTCCCGCCGCCGCCCGCTCCCTGCAGACGCTGCAGGACGTGGGGCTGGGCTACCTCCGGCTGGGCCAGCCCGCCACCGAACTCTCCGGCGGTGAGGCGCAACGGATCAAGCTGGCCACGGAACTGCAGCGCGCCCGGCGCGGGCACACGCTGTACCTGCTGGATGAGCCCACCACGGGACTGCACCCAGCGGACGTCCAACTCCTGATGGCCCAGCTCAACCGGCTGGTGGACACCGGCAACACCGTGATCCTGGTGGAACATGCGATGGATGTGGTGGCCGCCGCCGATTGGGTGATGGACCTGGGGCCCGCCGGTGGCGACGCCGGCGGGCAGATCGTCGCCGCCGGCGACCCAGCCGCCGTCGCGCGTTCCGCCAACAGCCGCACCGCACCCTACCTGGCCGCCGCACTCGACGCCCGCTCTGCGGCCCAGGACCGGTAGCCGCCGGCAACCCTTGCCCTCCTCCCCGCCGGCGCGTATCACTGAGGGATGCGTTTACAACGCGGCGCCCTTGCCAGTGACGCGCTTCAGGGCCGCGTGGCGGTGGTGACCGGCTCATCGCGCGGCCTCGGCTTTTCCATGGCACGCGCCCTGGGCCTGCACGGCGCAACGGTGGTGCTGGCGTCCAGATCGGACGACGGCGTGGCTGCCGCCGTCGGACGCCTGCAGGCTGAAGGCATCGCGGCGTCGGGGAGGCGCTGCGACACCGGAGAGCCAGGGGACGTCGAGGCGCTCCGGGACGAAGCCCTCAGCCGGGGAACGCTGGACATCTGGGTCAACAACGCAGGCGTGTCCGGCGTGTTCGGGCCGACGGCCTCCACGCCCGTGGCCGACTTCACGGACGTGGTGCGAACGAACATCCTGGGGACCTTTCACGGGGCCCGCGTGGCCTTGCCGGTGTTCCTTGCCCAGGGCCACGGCGACCTGGTCAACCTGTACGGCCAGGGCGACCGCGGACCCGTCGCCCTGCAGAACGCGTATGCGTCCAGCAAGCGGTGGGTCCGCCAGTTCACGGAGACGCTGCGGCTGGAAACCAAAGGCACCGGCGTCCGGGTGCACGGCATGAACCCAGGGCTGGTGCGGACCGACCTCCTGGGCCGGGTGACTTCCCAGCCCGGGTACCAGCATCGCCTGGGCGCCCTGCCGGTGGTCGTCGGGCTGTGGGGCCAGAGCGCCGACGAAGCTGCATGGCCCATCGTGGACATGGTGACCTCCGATAGGGCGGAATTCCGGTTCCTGACCAGGCGGAGGCTGGTGACGCACGGACTGCACAACGTCCTGCGCGGCAGCCTGCGCCGGACGCACCGGATGCCCATGGAGGTCACCGTCCTGGAAGCGCCGCAGCAGCCGCTTCCCATGGCGCGCCCCTCACACCGCGACAGCCCCTGACCGGCTTTGGCTACAGGTTTTTTCGCTGCCGGGCCAGAAAGCCCTTGACCCGGCCCTGGAACTCAACGGGATCCACTGCGGGCCCCGGTGTTGCCCGGCGGCCGGCTTCCGTCAGCAGGCCCAGACCCGCATTCACAGCTGCTTTTGATGCCCGCAGGGAAGCCGCCGAAACCCCTTTCCAGTTGTCGAGGATCGCTTCCAGCGCCGCATCGGCGTCCTCGTCGGGGGCGACGGTGGTGATCAGGCCTGTGGACCAGGCCTGGTCGGCCGTCAGCATGCGGCCGCCAAACAGGAGGTCCTTGGTACGCGACGGGCCTATCCGCAGTGCCATGCGGTTGGCAAAGGTGGCCGGGACCAGCAGGCCCAGGCGTGCCACGGGCATCCCGATGCGGGCCGACGGGGTGAGCAACTGCAGGTCGCAGGCGAGGGCCAGCTGGCAGCCCCCACCGGCAGCCGCCCCCTCTACAACAGCCACGGTGGGAACGGGCAAGTCCTCGAGCGCCTGCAGGGCACCCTCGATCACGTCGAACGTCCGGCTGATTTCCGCGTCCGTCCGCCCCTCCCATTCGCGCACGTCAAACCCGGAGCAGAACACTCCTCCCCTGCCCCGCACCACGACGGCGCGAAGGGACGGGATGGCCGCCAGCCGCTGGACCGCGCTCCCCAGCTCCTGCCACTCGGCGCGCCCAAGGGCATTGAGCCGTTGCCCGCTGCCGAAGGACAGCGTCGCGACAGATCCCACCTCTTCAAGGCTTATGGTGGCGGCCATACGTCGGCTTTCCTCCCTTATTCCGGGTGCCGCGGAGTCCGTGGCGTGAAGCTGCCGGGCCATTGGGATGCCCGGATCCGCGGAAGGTCCTGGATGGGACCCATGGTGGCCCACTCATCACCGCCAAGCCTCGAGAGCGGATCAAGCCCGGTGACGTCGGGGTGGCCGCTGCGGAGCACCCCGGTTGAGACTGATCCGTGCACCACCACCCCGAACACCAGGACGCAGTCGCCCATGGGCAGGGTCTGATGCAGGGAACACTCCAGGACCGCCGGGGACTCCTTGACCCGGGGCGGCCGGACCACTGCACTGGGCTCGCGGGTAAGGCCTGCGGCATCAAACTCGCTTACGTCGGGACTGAAGTTCGTGCCGGTGGCATTGACCTCCTGGATCAGCGCGGCCGGCGCGAGGTTCACCACGAACTCCCCCGTCGCCTCGATGTTCCGCAGCGAGTCCTTTTCCCCGACGGAGGTCAACTGGATGATCGGAGGGTCCACCGACGCAACAGTGAAAAAGGAGTGGGGTGCCAGGTTGTCCACCCCCGCCAGGGACGTGCTCGAAACCCAGGCGATGGGCCGTGGAACAACCACCGACGTCAGGAACTTGTAGAACTCCCGCGGGCCCAGCTGCCCGGGGTCGAAGTCAGATCGCATCCGGCCTACAGGTTCCTGGGGGCCGCGGCGGCAGCGGCGTCCTTGGCCAGCGCCCCCTTGGCCCTGGGCAGGAAGATCAGGGCCAGCATCGCGATGACACAGCAGAGGATGATGTAAAGCGAGATCGACGTCGAGTTGCCGTAGTTCGCCAGCAGCGCCGCCGCAATCAGGGGCGCGGGACCACCGGCGATCACGCTGGCCAGCTGGTAACCCAGCCCGGCGCCGGTGTAACGGATGTCGGTGTCGAAGCTTTCCGCGATCAGGGCAGCCTGCGGGCCGTACTGGATGTCGTGCAGGATCAGGCTGACCACGACGGCGACACCCACCCACAAGGCGTCCCGGGTGTTCAACAGTCCAAAGTAGGGAAATGCAAACAGGGCCGTGAGCACGATCCCGGTTCCGTAGACGCGCCGCCGGCCGAAACGGTCTGAAAGCCGCCCGAACAGTGGCACGCTGATCAGCCCCAACGCCGCTGCGATCAGCGTGTCATCGAGGATGGAGTTGCTGTCCAGCTTCAGCTGCTTGGTGGCGTACGTGATCACGAAGGTGATGAACAGGTAGAAGGGTGCCTGTTCCGAAGTCCGCACCAGGGCGGAGAGGAGGATCTCCTTGGGCTGCCTCCGAATCACCTCGATGATCGGGGCCCTGACCACCTTGTTGGACTTCCGGACGGCATCGAACTCGGGGCTTTCAATGACCCGCAGGCGAACGAACAGGCCCACACCAATCAGGATGATGCTCAGAATGAACGGGATCCGCCAGCCGTAGGCGACAAATCCCTCGGCGCCGGTGGCGGCAGTCGTCAGCCGGACGACGCCGGTGGACAGGACCAGTCCCAGCGGCACGCCGATCTGCGGCCAGGAGGCGGACAGGCCGCGGCGGGCCTGGTCACCCCATTCCATGCTCAGCAGCACCGAACCGCCCCACTCGCCGCCCACCCCGATGCCCTGGATGATGCGCAGCAGTACCAGCAGCACCGGCGCGGCAACGCCGATGCTTTCGTACGTGGGGAGCAGGCCAATCAGTACGGTTCCGAAAGCCATGAGGAAAAGCGTGGCCATGAGCGTCGTCTTGCGTCCGATCCGGTCACCGAAGTGACCGAAAATGGCCGCGCCGATGGGCCGGGCCACGAAGCCGACAAACTGCGTGCCGAAAGCCGCGAGCACACCTGCGAAGGCTACTTGGCCCGGAAAGAACAGCTGGGGAAACACCAGGGCGGCGGCAGTGCCATAAAGGAAAAAGTCGTACCACTCGATGGTTGTACCCACCACACTCGCCACGGTGGCGCGCCGTACGGCCTGCTCCCGGGTCACTCCTTGAATACTCATCATCACTCCATTGGTCAGATGTAGCAGGGGCGCCGGCCTGGCTTCGAACATAGGATATTTGAGGTTCCGGAATCAGGCCGCTGGACCCGCAATGCGGTTCTCCAACCCATGGTGCGGGTCCTTGTTGCCTATGTCAACGATTATCTTGACCGGGCGCGGCGCCATAGAATGACGACTCACGCACGGGAAAATCATTGAAGACAAGGGATATAGACGTTGGCGTCAGAGCGAAGCAGCGGATCCGCGCAGCCCCTCCTGGTGCTGCGCAAAGTCAGCGAGATTCTGAACTGCTTTTCCATTGAATTTCCGGAACCAACCCTCCAGCAGATCGTCCGGGAGACGGGACTGCCGTCAAGTACCTGCCAGCGACTGGTGCAGAACATGGTGCGGGAAGGGTTCCTTGACCGCGACGGTGACCGCTACCGGATCGGACTGCGCCTGGTCCAGTGGGCCACCCCCGGAACCTTCGGCCTCGATGTGGTCCGCCTGGTCCATCCCTTCCTGCAGGAACTGCGTGACCGGACCGGAGAGACGGCTTGCCTGTATATGCGGGACGGCCCCTTCCGTACTGTGGTTGCCGTGGCCGAGACCCGTCACGTGGTGATGCGGCCCTTCCTCGTGGGGCAAGTCATGCCCATGCATGCCGGGGCTCCGGGAAAGATCTTCCTTGCCTTCGATCCCGAAGCCCGCCGGGCCCTCGAGGACGCGGAACTGACGAGTTATACGCCGGCGACGCCGGATACGTGGGAGAAACTCGACAGCCAGGTCAGCAATGCGAAAGCCGATGGCTACTATGCGGCCTTCGGCGAGCGGAACTCCGACGTGGGCTCCATCAGCGCTCCGGTCTTCAACCACGCCGGGCGCCTCGCTGCGGTCCTGGGCGTCGGGTTTCCCACCCAGCGCGTTGGCCCGGACGACGTCGGGCGGCTGGGTCCGGCGGTGGCGGAGGCCGCCAGGGCGGCCAGCGCAGCCCTCGGCTACCTGGAGAAAAACCTCCCTTCCTGACTGGTCCTGCCCCGGAGGCCGGACCCGGCGACGGAAGACGGGTTGCCGCCGTCGTAAGCGTTTTTCCGTTGCCGCAGGCAAATGGCCGCCCAACTCTGGACTCCGGGGCGGGCCCCAATCAGACTGTCTACAACAGCTGGCCGGAAACGCCTGAATCGAGGGCACTTCAGCGGTGCGGTAAAGGACGGCTGCAATTGTTGGGGCTATACCGTGATGCCCATTCACGGCATTGAAAGGATCTGGTTATGCCGGACTTTGCACCGTTCTTCCCGCTTATTGCCACTATTTTGGCGGTTCTCTTTGCCATCGCCTTTATCTGGGTGGCCACAAAACTGATGTGGAAAGTGGCTGAGCCCAATGAGGCCCTCATCATCTCCGGGCTGACCCGCGGAACACTGGAAACCCGGGAAGGAATGGACTTCAAGATCGTCACCGGCAAAGGCGCCCTGGTCCTGCCCGGCCTCCAGACGGTGCGGCCGCTGTCACTGACATTGAATGAAACCGAACTCAAGGTTTCCTGCGTTACTTCCCAGGGCATCCAGGTCATTGTGGAGGGTGTGGTCATTTACAAAATCGGTGATGCCCCGCCCTTTATCGCCAATGCCGCCCGCCGTTTCCTGGGCCAGCAGCCAAAAATGGAAAGCCAGGTATATAACGTCTTCGAGGGACACCTGCGCTCCATCATCGGCAGCATGACCGTAGAGGAGATCATCCGCGAACGGGACAAGCTCGCTTCCCAAGTGCGCAGCGCCAGCGGGGTGGAGATGGAGAAACTGGGCCTGGTGGTGGACTCCCTGCAGATCAAGGACCTCCAGGACCCAACGGGCTACATCCAGAACATCGCCAAGCCGCATATCGCCCAGGTGAAGATGGAGGCCCGGATCGCGGAGGCCACCCGGAACCGGGAAGCGGCGGAAAAAGAAGCGGAGGCGGCAGCGTTGATCGCGGACGCACAGAGCGCTTCCGCAATCAGGCAATCCGTGGCGCAGGCCAACGCCGAGCGCGCCAGGGCCAACGCCTCCCAGGCCGGGCCGCTGGCCGAAGCGACGGCAAGGCAGCAAGTGGTAGTCCAGGAAACGGAGGTGGCCAAACTCGAGGCAGACCGGGAGGAGCAAAAGCTCCAGACCATCGTCAGGAAGCCGGCTGATGCCAAGGCCTATGCCACCCGGACCGAAGCGGAGGGCAAGAAGGCTGCGGACATCAGCGCCGCGGAGGCACTGGCCCGCCGTACCGAACTGGAAGCCCAGGCCAACGCGCGGCGGACGGAGCTGCTGGCCCAGGCCAACGCCACCGCAGCCGCTGCCACGGCAGGGGCCACCAAGGTCACCGGCGAGGCCGAAGCCACGGCAACCAGGGCCAAGGGTGACGCCGCTGCCTCCGCGATCAAGGCCAAGGCACTCGCCGAGGCGGACGGCATCAAGGCCCGCGCCGAAGCCTTGGGCACCAACCAGGACGCAGTCATATCCCAGCAGCTTGCCGAGAACATGCCAGCCATCATCGCCGCGGCGGCCGAGCCTTTCTCCCACGTGGGCAACATGACCGTCCTGAACGGCGGAGAGGGCGTCAACCAGATGCTGGGCGGAATCCTGGCCCAGGCAGGCGACTACCTCCCCGCCCTCGCGTCCGCTCTGCGCAAGGGTGAAGACGCCAAGCACCCGGCCAGGGCACAGGGCTCCTAGAGGGCATAAGGGACCTGGATGCGCAAGAACGTTGACCGAAGCCTGACCGGAAAGATCGGCCGGGTGACCGGGCGAATTGGCCCGGACACCATCGGCGAAGTCATGCTGCCCTATCTTGGCGGCATCATGGCCTTTCATGCCCACCCGTTCGACAAAGCCAGAGACTTCCCGGTGGGTGCTGAAGTGCTGGTGATCTACTTCGACCCGCCGCAAACGGTGTACGTGGACGAACTGCCGGACGTGCTCAAGCACACGGAGTAGCCTGACGCACTTCCCCGGGCTGTTCCGGAGGTACTACCGGCCGCCCTCCATCTTGCGGCTGCGCTGCTCCTGGGCCATGGGCCCGTAGGGGTAGACGCCGGTTTCGGGCCGGCTGGCCTGCGTGAGCCGGGAGACTTCGTCGGCGGTGAGTTCCAGCTCGGCGGCGGCCAGGTTGTCAGCCAGCTGCTCCGTGGTGCGGGCTCCCAGGATCACGGAGGTCACTGCAGGCCGGTCCGCCAGCCAAGCCAGCGCCACCTGGGAATGGCTCACGCCGTGGGCAGAAGCAATCTCCGCAACGGCGTCGAGAACGGCCCAGGTCCGAGGGTTCTCGTTGCGCGCCTTCCAGGCCTCCATGCCGCGTTCCGGGTTTTCGCCGAGCCGGGTTGCACCGGACGGGCGCTGGTCCTTCTTGTACTTTCCGGACAGCCAGCCGCCGCCCAGCGGCGACCAAGGCAGCAGGCCAACTCCGGCGTCGAGCGCGGCCGGAACGATTTCGAACTCGATGTCCCGGACCAGCAGGCTGTACTGCGGCTGCAGGCTCACGGGCGGATTCCAGCCCTGGCTGCGGGCCACGTGGACGGCCTTGGTGAGCTGCCAGCCCAGGAAGTTGGAGAAACCGTAGTAGGCGATCTTGCCGCTTGCCACCGCATCGTCCAGGAAACGGAGCGTCTCCTCCAGCGGAGTGATCGGGTCCCAAGCGTGCATCTGGTAAAGATCAATCTGTTCCACGCCCAGGCGGCGGAGGGAGTTGTCCAGGGCGCGCGTAAGGCGCCGGCGGGACGTCCCGACGTCGTTCGGTGCCGTCCCCATGGGGAAGCGCCCCTTGGTGGCGACCACGGCGCTGTCCCTGGCTTCGGGCCGTTTGGCCAGCCACCGGCCGATGATTTCTTCGGACACGCCGGCGCTGTACACGTCCGCGGTGTCAATGAAGTTGCCGCCGGCCTCGAAGTAGCTGTCCAGGATGGCATGGGAGGTTTCCTCCGTCGCCTCTGCGCCGAAGGTCATGGTGCCCAGCGCGTAGTTGGTGACGATAGTGCCGCTGTGTCCTAGGGTTCGGTACTGCATGGGTTCCTCGCGATCAGTTGGGGTTGGGCGGAAAGGTGCGGGCGGCCGCGTCCGTGGTGGTGGTGCGGATCCGGTACAGGCTGGTGGTTGCCGTGAGGTAGAGGTCCTGCCCGTCGGGACCGCCGAAGCACAGGTTGGACACAGTTTCCGGCACGGCGATGGTGTGCAGGAGGTCGAAGGACGGCGAATAGATGCGGACCGTGGGTCCGGCCGAGGTCCAGATCCTGCCCTTGACGTCCACCCTCAAACCGTCGGCCGGGTAGCCGTCTTCCAGCTCCAACATGCCTGTCCGGGGACCGCAGTGGCCCTGGCGCACGGTGTAGGTGGCGATCCGCAGGGGCACGCCGTAGCGGCGGCCGGCGGTGTCCGCGACGTAGAGGACCGACTCGTCAGGCGAGAAGGCCAGCCCGTTGGGGTGCACCAGGTCCGTAATGACGGCAGTGAGTTTTCCGGTGGCCGGCTCAAAGCGGAAGACGTTGCAGCCGCCGTACTCCTGCTCGCCCTCGTGGCCTTCCCTTGTCCCCGGCAGAATGCCGTACGGCGGGTCCGTGAACCAGATGCTGGAGTCGCGGGCCACCACCACATCGTTGGGTGAGTTCAGCCGCCGGCCCTCGAATGAGTTCACCAGCGCGGTTACTGTCCCTCCGCTGTCCCGCTCCACCCGGCGCCGGCCGTGGCTGCACTGCACCACGCTGCCATCGGCGTCGAGGGTGCGGCCGTTGGTGTATTCGACGCCCACGGCGTATTCGCGGGTAGTCCCGGAGTCAGGGTTGAACTCAAGGATGCGGTCATTCGGGATATCGCTCCAGCGCACGGTCTGCGACGACGGCACCCACAGAGGTCCCTCGGCCCACACGGAGCCCGTGTAAAGGCATTCAAGCGGGCCGGTGGTGAAGTCGTTAACCATTGGAGCTCCTTTGCGGTCCAGGGGTCGGCCGTGGCGTGCCCGGACAGGACGGGCCCTCCGGCGGCGGCACAGGCACCACCCTAGCGCCAGGGATTACAACGACGGCGTTCCCGCGCCGGATCCTGCAGGATATGGTCTTCGGATACAATCGGCTGTCGGCGGGCCCCACCCGCCCCGATTCCCCATGCAGGGCGGAGGTTGACAGCGTTTTGTATGGAGGGGAAGCAATGAGGCACGCCGCGGTTAAGGGCCGCCGGACACACACCCGGAACAGCCATGGCCCCAGGCCCGACATCCAGGGCCTTCGCGCGCTGGCCGTGGGGATAGTGGTGATCTACCATCTCCGCCCGGAAGCATTGCCGGGCGGTTTCGTAGGAGTCGACGTGTTCTTCGTCGTCTCGGGTTTCCTCATCATTGGCTCACTTGCAAGGGAAGCCGCGAAGAAGGCGTCCATCTCCGTCCTCGACTTCTACGCCCGGCGCATCCGGAGGCTGTTCCCGGCGTCGGCAGTTGTTCTGGCCGCTGTCCTGGCCGGCACTGTCCTGCTGCTTGCCCCAAGCCGCTGGCAGAACATCTCCTCCGATGTCCTGTTCTCGCTGCTCCAGGTACAAAACTGGCACCAGGCACTTTCTGCTGCCACCTATGCGGGTGCGACGCAGGAAGTATCTCCCCTGCAGCACTTCTGGTCACTCGCCGTCGAGGAGCAGTTTTACCTCGTCATCCCGTTCTTCTTCCTTGGCCTGATCGCCGCGGCCCGCGCTGCCGGGCAAAAAGCCGGCCGGTTCATCGTGCCGGCCCTGTCCGTGACTGCCCTGGCGTCGTTCATTTACAGCATTTACCTAAGCGGCCATGAACACACCATGGCGTACTTTGCCACCACCACCAGAATCTGGGAACTCGCCGTCGGCGGCCTCGCGGCCCTTCTCCCAACCATGCTGAAGGGCTCCGCCCGCCTTTCCGCGCTCAGCGGGTGGCTGGGCGTCTCCGCCATTATCGTGCCGGCCTTCCTCTTCAGCACCGACATGGCCTTCCCCGGCAGCATCGCCGCCATTCCAGTGCTCGGCACCGCCATCCTGCTGCGTACGGGCACCGAGTCAACGGCCGTTCCCTGGTCCGCTTCAAGGGTCCTTGGCATCCGGCCTATGACGTTCGTCGGAGACGTGTCGTATTCCCTGTACCTGTGGCACTGGCCCGTCATCGTTTTCGCTGTGGCGCTGTTGGGCCGCACACCGCGCATCAGGGAAGCACTTATCCTCGCCGTCGTGAGCCTTGCCCTCGCCGCCGCCTCCTACCACCTTGTGGAGCAGCGCTTCCGGCACCACTCGGGGCCCGCCGACTGGCGCGCGTACCGACAGGTCTACGCGATGGCGCTTTGCGTGGCGATGGTGGTGTCTGTGGCGGCGTGGGCGCCCTGGCAGGTGATCGAGTTCAAGCGCGCGCAGTTGTCCACCGAGCTGTCCGACCACGATTACCCCGGCGCGCAGGCGTGGTCTGCCCGGCCCGCGCCGGTCCCTGCCGGCCTGCCCATCCGTCCTGATCCCTCTGTTGCCATGCAGGACGTGCCTGCCACCAGCGCCGGGGCCTGCGGGGTGTACGACCCCGCCCTGGTGCCCGACACGGATTGCTGGTTCGGGTCCACCGGACAGCAAGGTGCCCCGGTTGTGGTGGTTGTCGGGGATTCCCATGCCGGCCAGTTTGTGGATCCGCTCATCGCCGTCTCACGGAAGATCCCGCTCAGGATCCACGCCATGGTGCGCAACGGCTGCCCGTTTACGCTGACGCCGCCGCGGTCTGCCGCCACCGTCTACACCAACTGCTCCGCGCAGAACGCTGTGACGGCGGAGAAGATCGCGGCAGCAAAACCGGACCTTGTCCTGGTTGCGGGAATGCGTGAAGCGGGGTACCGCAAGGCACTTGGATGGTCCTGGGGGCCCGATGCCCCGCTGCTGGATGGTTATGTCCAGTCCCTTTCCCGCCTGCGCGCTGCCGGGCTGCGCGTCTCCGTCGTCGCCGACCTGCCATATCCCCAGGGCAACCCGGTTGAGTGCGTTCAGAAGCACGCCGACGGCGGCGCCTGTGCCACACCCGCTTCGGAGGCCCTTTCTGACGGTGAGGACGCGCTTGTGTCGGCAGCCGGCCGGATCGACGGCGTCGACGTTGTCAACCTGTCGAAGCTGTTTTGCCGGGACGGCGTTTGCCCTGCCGTCATCGGCAATGTTTTGGTCTACCGGGACAACCACATGACGAACACCTTCGCGAAGTCACTGGGGCCGGAGCTGGCCGTCGCCCTGGGCCTGGGCTAGGGGCGCAAGGGAAGCGCTCCGCAGCCGCAGGGGCTGGCCGCTGACCCGGGTGGTGGCTTGGCGCGGTGCGGGACCTGTGTTCAAGCCCGGCTGGGCCCTTCGCCCCTATAGTCCGGGCTTGGCCAACGAAAGACTTGATGCATGCAGTCCGCCGTTACCTGGAGGTGGGTGTCATGTCGGATATGAAGCTGGGTGGAACCGCCCGGGCTTTGCCACGGATTGCCTGGCCCGTGTTCCTCGTCGGCGCGATACTACTGCTGTCCCTCGGGAACCCCGCAGTCTACGGTTTCGGCGTTCCCGTTGCCGCCCTGGTTTTGGCGCTCATTGTGCCGATGTCGCGGCCCCGCTGGGCCGGACATCCTGACTGGCCTGACGTCGGCGCCGTAGCGGCGCTCTACGTGGGCGTCGTGGCCCTTTTTTGGCTGGCGTTCAGGGTCTTCACGCAGGGAAACACGCTGGGGCTGTTCCTGTCGTTCGCTGCCGGCATGCTCCTCGGTGTCCTCGGTCCCATCGGATACAACACGTGGATCCGGCGGAGGTCCCTGGCCGCGTTGGGAATCAGCCGCAGAAACCTGGGCCAGGCGTTTGCCTTGGGACTCGTCCTCGCATCGGTGCAGTTCGTCATCACCCTTTGGGGGTACCCGCTTCCGCGCCCCGTCGACTGGGTGCCCCTGGCGGCCCTCGCCATCACCGTCGGGTTCTTCGAGGCAGTCTTCTTCAGGGGCTTCGTCCAGGCACGGCTGGAAGCCAGCTTCGGCCCGATCCCGGGTGTAGCCGGCGCCGCCGCACTCTACGCCGCCTACCACGTCGGCTATGGCATGGCCTGGTCGGAGATGCTCTTCCTTTTCGGCCTCGGAGTGGTCTACGCGGTTGCCTTCAGCGCCGCCCGGAACCTCATCGTCCTCTGGCCGCTGCTGGTCCCCCTCGGCTCCTTTTACAACAACCTGCGGGGAGGGTCCATCCAAATGCCGTGGGAAGCGATCCTGGGGTTCGTGGACGTCTTGGGCCTGATGGTGGCCGCCGTGTGGTTCGCCGCGAGGCATGAGCGGCGGCTTGGTTTGGCTGGAGTGCGGAAGTCCAGGAATTCCAAAGTGAAGCGTCATGGCTTACGACGGCGGGACTAATGACCCGGGGGCAGGCTTTGGTTAGGATCGAGGTTCTACGGTCAGTCAGAGAGGCCACCATGGACGCCACCCAGTCCACGCAATACCCGCTGGATCCTTTTCCCCACTATGAACGCATGCGGGCGGCCGCGCCGGTCTTCCACGATGAGCAATCCGGGAGCTGGCATGTGTTCCGGTACGACGACGTCCAGCGGGTGCTGTCCGAGCACGCGACGTTTTCCTCACGGATGGGCGGCGACGCGCCATCGGGTTCAGGCCAGTTGTTCGCGTCAAGCCTGATCACGGCTGATCCCCCGCGGCACCGGCAGCTGCGGTCCCTGGTCACCCAGGCTTTCACGCCCAAAGCAGTCGACGCCCTGGCCCCACGCATCTCCGCGCTCGCAAACGAACTGGTGGACGGAATGGTGGCGCGCGGCGGCAGCGCGGACCTGATCCAGGATTTGGCCTACCCGTTGCCGGTCATCGTGATCTCCGAATTGATGGGCATTCCGGCGCAGGACCGTGAGCGCTTCAAGCACTGGTCGGACACCATTGTCAGCCAAACACGCACCGGTCCGGGCAGCGGCAGCCAGGACACCACCACATCCGAGATGGTCGAGTATTTCCTGGCCCTGATCGACCAGCGCAGGAGCCGTCCGGGTGAGGATCTGATCAGCAGCCTGCTGTCCGCCGAGATTGAAGGCCAGAAACTCTCGGTGCCTGAACTGCTGGGTTTCTGCGCTTTGCTGCTGGTCGCGGGCAACGAGACCACTACCAACCTGATCGGCAACGCCGTTCTGTGCCTGTCCGAATCGCCCGGCACCCTTGACCGTCTCCTGAAGGAGCCTGCCTTGTTGCCCCAGACCCTCGAAGAGGTTTTGCGCTTCCGCTCCCCTGTCCAGTCGATGTACCGGGTGAGCGTAGCGGAGACCGAGGTGGGCGGCGAACGCATCCCGGCCGGGGCACCGATCGTGGCGTGGATCGGCTCGGCCAACCGCGATGAGCGGCAGTTTGAGCGGGCGGCCGAGTTCGACGTCGACCGCAGCCCGAACCGGCATGTGGCGTTCGGCCACGGCATCCATTTTTGCTTGGGCGCACCACTGGCCCGGCTCGAGGCGAGGATCGCGCTGGAGGCGCTGCTCGCCCGCCTGCCCGGGCTGTCCGTGGCTTCCGGGGCCCACCTGGAGCGCATGGAAAGCACCATCGTCTACGGGCTGAAGGCAGTTCCCATCACCTGGCAGGCCTGACCGGGGGAAGGCACTGGCCCTTTCCGGCTGCCGGTCGTGGATTATTCGGCGGTACCCGTTTTCGTGGCGTAGGCAGTGGCCTGCGCACCCACCTTGCGGATATAGGCGTCGGACTGGTTGTAGGCGTAGATGGCATCCCGCCACCCCTGCGAGGTCGTTAGGTCGCGGCCGTGGCCGCATAGATACGTGGCCGCGCTGAGGGCTGCATCGTCGATATTGAACGGGTCCGCTGTTCCGTCCCCGTTCCCGTCCATTCCTGCAAGTCGCCAGGTGGAGGGAATGAATTGCATGGGACCCACCGCGTGGTCCCAGTTGGCGTCACCGTCCAGGGCACCGGCGTCGGTGTCGGGGATGGCGGCGAAACCTGACCCGTTGAGGCTCGGGCCCACGATCGGCCCGCTGGCCTGGCCCGACGCGTCCAGGCTGCCGCCACCATAGGTTCCGTGGCCTGATTCAACGAAGCCGATGGCGGCCAGCGTATTCCAGCCGATTCCGCAGTGCGGCGTGGAGTCATTGGCCGTGATGGCAGCAGCAACATAGGCCCGCAGGGCACGGGCAGGGATTCCGGTGCCGTGGGAAGCCCCTCGAAGCCATTCGGCGTCGGGACTGCGTGTCACGTCCACGGCGGTGGTCATGCCGCCAGCCCCGGTTTCAAGGGTCACCGCCGCCCGCGGCGGTGGTGAAAACGCCACCCGGGCTTCCGCCCCGGGCTGCCCGATGATCCAAAATGAGAAAACCGCGCTGGCGCAGGCCACGAACAGGCTGAAAACTACAAAGCGTCTTACTCGGAGCACTGACTAATCAAACCACCCAATCCGCGGGCCGGAAGCGTCACAGGGTGGGATCGATCATTGTCATGCCGGCGACGTTCGCTGTGTCGAAACGTGGCAGCATCCCGGCGGCCTCCTCCAAGCCGATGATCCGCTCGATGAGTTTCTGTGGCTCCAGTGCCCCCGATGCGATCAGGGCGAGCATGCCAGGGTAATCCACCGCTGCCATGCCGTGGCTGCCGAAGACATCCAGTTCCCAGGCAATAACACGCGCCATTGGTACGCGGGGATGGCCTTCCACCGGCGGGAGGAGCCCGATTTGGACATGCCGGCCACGGCGGCGAAGGCTAAGGAGCGCGTCAGCGCATGTCTGCTCACTGCCTACGGCGTCAATGGAGACGTGGCTTCCACCAGTGATGGCCTGCACTTGGGAGGGGACGTCCGAACCGTCGGCGACCAGGATGTGATCGGCTCCGAGGGATGCCGCCACCTTAAGGGCACCCGGGTTCCGGTCCACAGCAACCACCTTGCCGCCGAGCGCCTTCGCAATCATGACGGCGCTGAGGCCCACCCCGCCGGCTCCAACGATGGTGACCCACTCGCCGCGGGCAAGGCCTGCCCTGCCGGTGAGTGCACGGTATGCGGTGGCAAAACGGCAGCCCAGGCTTGCCGCAGCCTCGAAACTGACTCCTGCCGGGATGGCGACGAGATTCGTGTCTGCGGCGTGGATGACCACTTGCTCGGCAAAGGAGCCCCAGTGGGTGAAGCCGGGTTGCTGCTGTTCGGGGCAGACCTGCGCGTTACCCCCGCGGCACCACTCGCATGCCCCGCAGCCCTCAACGAAGGGCGCCGTGACCCTGTCGCCGACGGCCCACTTGGTCACCCCTTCACCGACGGCGGTGATGACGCCCGCGAACTCATGGCCCGGGACATGCGGCAACGCTATGTCGTCGTGGCCGGCCCAGGCGTGCCAGTCGCTGCGGCAGAGGCCGGTGGCGGTGACGGTGACCAGGACACCGCCTGACGGCAGCTCAGGTACAGGCACTTGTTGGACAGACAGGGGACCGGCGATCCGGTCCATGACGATTGCACGCATGGATCCCCAGCCTAGAGCACGTTGATGGCAACAATGATGCCGATGATGATGGCCACTACGAGACCCAGCATCATGTAAAGGCCGGCCTTCATTGCACTCGTCTGGACCGGAGCGCCTGTTTGCGGAAGGACCGCCTGCCAGGCCTTGATGGTTTCCAGCCCCTCATAGTAGGAGAACATCATCAAGGCACTGCCGGCGACGCCTGCAACACCGCCCAATCCCCCTGCGCCGCTCATTGCAGCACCGGCGGAACCGGCACGGTTGAGGGCTGTGCGGTCCTTGTAGTCGGCGACAGCCGCCTTCATCTCCGCCTTCTGCTCGGGCGACGGGTCCGGCGACATTGACGCCCCCACGCCCAGCACGTCATACGTACGGCCCTGGGCTGTCACCACCATCGTTCCCATGCTGGTGAACCGGAATGACGCCTGCTGCACAGGCAAGGAGAGCACGCTCACGCCCGCGGCATCCACCATGCGGAACATCCCTGACGGATCCATGCTGACTATGACGGGCACCGTCTTGGCTCCGTTGATCTTGCTCTTCCGCCAGTACAACAGGGACTTCATCGGTGTTGCGGAAACGTGTGGTGGCATTGTCATGACCACAGCTTAGGCAGCCCCCGGCCCAACTGCCCGAAAGGGACACGGGGAGAACTGCCCCTGGCCATGATCGGTACCATCAGGCATGGGCAGGAAGAACTACCTGATCGAAGGCGGCTCTGGAACCGGCAAGACTGCAGTCTGCAATGAACTGCGGCGGCGGGGCTATGAGGCCATCAACGGCGACCGCGAACTCGCCTATCAAGGTAACCCGGAAACCGGCGAGCCGGTCGGGGGCATCACCGGAGTCGCCGTTCACCGGCACCACCTCTGGAGAGTGGACAAGGTCAGGGCGTTGGCCGCAGACCAGCGGGAAGCGTTGACCTTCTTCTGCGGCGGCTCGCGGAATCTCGTCAAGTTCATCGATCTCTTCGATGGCGTCTTCGTCCTCGAGGTGGACCTGGAAACGTTGAAGCGACGGCTTGACCAGCGCCCGGAGGACGAATGGGGAGGACGGCGAACAGAACGGGACCTGGTTGAGCACCTGTACCAAACACGGGAAGAAATCCCATCTGGCGGCATCGCTATCGACGCCACCGCGCCGCTCGCACGCGTGGTGGACGACATCCTGCGGCGCGTCCAGTCAACCGAGCCGGCCTAGTCGTCTTTCCAGACCTGCTGCCTGACAGCCCGGTCAGCGCACCACTGTGCGGTGACCGGCATCAATCCGTTTGGTCCAGCCGCGCGAATCGAGGTGCTCCAGCAGTGGAACCGCAATCCGGCGTGTGGTGTCCAGCGCCTGTCGTGCCTGGCTGGTGGTGAAGGGCTGGGCCAGGCCGGCAAGCGTGCGCATCGCGAGTGCCGGCGCCGTGGGAAGCAGCACCACCCCATCGCGAAGACGCAGCAACCGTCCCGTGCGTTCTGCGGCGGCCAGTTCCCGTGCGCCGAGGCCCAAGGCAGCCAGCTCGTCGGCTTCCGGGGCGTGGAACGCGGCCGCGCTGAGCCTGCGCTCCAACTGGACGATTGCCGGCTCGATGGGCCCAAGGTTGTCCTGGCTGCCCGGCAACCGGATGTGGCCACCCTCCTGCTCCAGCTCCGCCCCGCGGATCACGTGGGAAAGCAGCCTCTCCTCAGGCAACCTGAGCAGGTCCCGCGCCGCACCCATGGAAAGGCCCGGGACCAAGGGGTCCTTCTCCTGCAGCGCCTCGACCGCAGTGCGGAGCCGGTGCTGCCATGCCTCCAGGACAGGGGCATGCACCCACCAGTCACCGAAAACCCGCACGCCCTGAGGGGCTTCCGTGCCGTGCCCGGGCAGCAGCCCAAGCTTGCGGAGATGATCCACCTGGACGGCTCCGCGGGCTGCCACTTCCCCCAGAATGTCTCCTGCGGGGTCCATGCCCGAAAGCCGTTCAGCCCAATGCGCGCCGTCACCGCGCCGCCGCAGCTCCGGTGGGTCGGCGTCGAGAATGCGCGCCCCACCCAGGACCGAGCGGCTGCCGGGGTCGCGGAGCACCAGCCGGTCCCCGAGAACCAGGGGCAAGGGCCTGTCGAGGACCAGCCGGGCGTGGTCGGCCCCGAAGGGACGCAGGCGCGCCGGCACGGACGCCGTGCCGACATGAACCATGATTTGCTCGGGCACCTCGGTATAGGCCACGCCGGTAGTGCGGTGGATGCCTACGACGCCGGTGGTAGGCCAGGCGCCAGGGGTAACCAGCGCATCTCCGCGCCTGATGTCCGTTGCGGCTACATCGCGCAGGTTCAACGCCACCCGGCTGACCGGCTCCACCGACGGGTATGAGGTGTCGCGGCTCTGCAGGCCGCGGACCGCCACAGGCCGGGACCCTGAGTGGCCGAGCAGTTCCAGCCGGTCACCCTGGGCGAGTGTTCCCGCTGCCAGTGTTCCGGTGACCACCGTCCCGGAACCGGTGATCGTGAACGACCGGTCCACCCACAGCCGGACCCTCCCAGTGGTGGTGGGGGCAGGCACCTGGGCCAGGACGCCGTCGAGCGCTGCACGCAACTCAGCCAAGCCGGTGCCGTCGATGGCCGACACGGCGATGGCTGGAGCATCCCGCAGCCCGGTCCCTGCCAGCTCCGTGCGGGTCCGCGACAGCACGTCGACGACCCGCTGCCCGGATGCCCGGTCCGCGCGGCTGAGCACGACAACGCCGTGTTCAATTCCGAGCGCGGCGACCGCATCGCGATGGTCGCTTGACTGGGCCTGCCAGCCCTCGTCCGCGGCCACGACGAAGCAGACCACCGGCGCGGGTCCGATGCCGGCAAGCATGTTGCCAAGGAAGCGTTCGTGGCCGGGAACGTCAACGAAGGCAACGTCCTGGCCGGACGGCAACGTTGTCCACGCATAGCCGAGGTCGATCGTCAGCCCGCGGCGCCGCTCTTCCTCCCAGCGGTCCGGTTCCATGCCGGTGAGGGCGCGGACCAGGGTACTTTTCCCGGAATCGACATGTCCGGCCGTGGCAACGACGTGCACGGTTCAGCCCGCCCTGCCTGCGTCTGCCACGTCGAGGGTTGCCAATGCCTGGCGTACGGCGTCAAGAATCCGGTCGTCGTCGGTGGGCGGCACACACCGCAGGTCGATCAGGCAGACGCCATCGTGGACGCGCGGCAGCACGGCAGGGTGGCCGGTGCGCAAGCGTCCCGCAATTCCCTCGGGCAGCCGGAGCGCCCACCCCGGCAGCGGAAAGCCGGGGGCACCGCCGCCGCCCACCCGGCCGTCATGGGCCTCCACGGGTACCCCGAGAGCTTCGGCGAGCCTGTCGGTACGGCGCCTCAACTGTTCGACGTCGGCGTGCAGCGCCTCGACCACCGGCGGCAGCCCACCGGCGACCGTCGCCTCCAGGGCGGCCAGGGCAAGCTTGCCCGCCCGGACCGCACGGGCCAGCGGGTGGCGGGCCAGCCTGCTGATGATCTCCTTGCGGCCCAGCAGCAAGCCGGCCTGGGGGCCGCCCAGCAGTTTGTCGCCGCTGGCAATGACGACGTCGGCCCCGCCCGCAAGGGCGGAGGCAACATCCGGTTCGTCGGGCAGGTAGGGGTCGGGGGCCAGCAGCCCACTGCCCAGGTCAGCCACGAGCGGTATTCCATGTGCCGCAGTCAGCCGGCTCAGTTCGTCAATCGGAACTGCGGACGTGAAGCCGTCCACGCGGAAATTGCTCGGGTGCACCTTGAGGACGCAGCCTGTGTCCGGCCCGAGGGCGCCCGCGTAGTCGTGCAGGTGGGTCCGGTTGGTGGTGCCCACCTCGTGAAGCACCGCGCCCGTCGACTCCATCAAATCGGTCAGTCGAAAGCCTGCGCCGATCTCGACGAGTTCCCCTCGGCTCACAACTACCTCCCGGCCGGCGGCCAGGGCTGTGGTGGCCAACACCAGTGCAGCCGCCCCGTTGTTGACTACCAGGGCGTCCTCGGCCGCAGGACAGGCAGCGAGGAGGGCAGCCCGGGCGCCGGCACCGCGGCGGGAGCGGCTGCCGTCTGCCAGGTCCAGCTCCACGTCAACGTAGCCGCTGGCAGCGACAAGGGCTTCCACCGCGGCTGCGGAAAGGGGGGCACGGCCGAGGTTCGTGTGCACGATGACACCGGTTGCGTTCAGCACCGGGCGAAGGGTTGTTGCTTTCAATGAAGCGACGGCGGCCAGCAGGGCGGGTTCCACCTTGCCGGGAGCCAGCTCACCGCGGCGGGCCTGCTCCTGGACCTTCCGGACGAGTTCGCGGACGACGCGCTCATTCAGCCGCGTCCGGGCCTCGCGGACGGCCGGCAGCGCCAGCAGGTCGTTCGTGCGGGGAATCAGCCGCCGGGGATCGACCTGGTCCACAGCCCTCCTCTTTTCGCGGCAATCACGCCGGTAGTTTGGCGGTGGCGGACGGGAATCGAACCCGCCAGGCCGAGATGCTCAGCCTCACCGGTTTTGAAGACCGGGGGGCCCACCAGGACCCGGACGCCACCGCGCCTCAATATAGCAGGGTTAACTGGAGGGGTACGCTTGGCGGGTGAATGAGGCTCAGACATCAGTCCAGCAAGTTGATGATGGTGTTGCCGGTGCGCTCCGGCTCACCGACTATGCCCACGGTGGGGGCTGCGCCTGCAAAATTCCGCCCGGTGAACTCGAGGATGCGGTCCGTGGCCTGATCGGCCAGCCGGGCGCGGAGGTCCTGGTCGGCCTGGACAGCGGCGACGACGCCGCGGCGGTCCTGGTCCGCGATGATCTGGCCGTCCTTACCACCGCTGACTTTTTTACTCCCGTGGTCAACGATGCCTTCGACTGGGGCAGGATTGCGGCCGCCAATGCCCTCTCGGACATCTACGCGATGGGTGGCAAGCCGGTCACGGCGATCAACCTTGTCGGGTGGCCCCGCGGTGTCCTGCCGATGGAATTGATGACCGAAGTCCTCCGCGGGGGGCTGAGCGTGGCATCCCAGGCGGGCTGCCCGGTGCTCGGCGGCCACTCCATTGACGATCCTGAGCCGAAGTACGGCATGGCCGTTACTGGCGTCGCCCACCCCGACCGGCTGCTCCGCAACGACGCCGCGCAGCCCGGGCTGCCGATCACGCTCACCAAACCACTCGGCGTCGGACTTCTCAACAACCGGCACAAACAGACCGGTGAGGTATTCGCTGAAGCGGTGGAGACCATGGCGGCCCTCAACCGGGACGCAGCCGACGCCGCGGTTGCCGCCGGCGTCCGGGCGGCCACCGACGTGACGGGTTTTGGGCTGCTGGGGCACCTTTACAAGATGGTCCGCGCTTCGGAAGTGGGCGCCGTGATCGATCTGAAGGCCGTTCCGCTGATCGAGGGCGCGCGGGAGGCCCTCCGCGACGGTTTCGTCTCCGGCGGGACCCGGCGCAACCTCGATTGGGTGCGGCCGCACCTGGGCTCAGCCGCGGGTGTCACCGAAGACGACCTGCTGCTTCTGGCCGACGCCCAGACCTCAGGCGGCCTGCTGGTGGTCGGCGAGCTGCCGGGCTACCCCGTGATCGGCCACACCACCGCTGGGCGGGGCATCGAGGTCCGCTGACCCGCTGCCCCCTCAGCTGGCGGTGGTGATCGCGTCCCCGGTCACCCCGGCAGCACGGCGGGCAGCGAGCCGGTTCTTCTGGGGTTCGATGGTGTACCGCGGATCCCTGGCAGAGGCGAGGCCAGCTTCGAACACGCCGAAGCGGGTCAGTGCCGAAGCGGACAGCAACGCCAATCCTGAAACTGCCGCAACCACGCGGTTGCGTCCTGCGAACAGTGTCCCCAGGCCGCCGGCCAACGCCAACCGCTCGCTCCACTTCAGCATGGTGCCCGCCTTGCCCTGGTGCAGGGGCTCCGCGGCCACCGGATCCATCCGGTGCTCCATCACCTTCATGGCAGCGACGTCGCCCAGGACACCGAGCACAGCAAGTTTCCGGGCGGGCCCTGTCTCGTGGATGGGTGTGGTGACCATGGCGAGGCCGGCAGAAGCGAGGCATGCCGAACTGACGAAGACGAATGGCAGTTCCTCATGCGCGGCGTTCCACGTCGGGGTGGCGGTGTCGCCAAGCAGGACAGCCGTGTACGCGGCCAGTGGCCCTGCGAAGACCGCCGCTTCGACCCCTGCCGTGCCTTCAACTGCATGCAGGACCTTCCGCAACGGACCCAGCGGAAGCCGGCTTCCCGTCATCCGGTCGATTTCCGCCACCGCCGTCACGGCCGTGCCCGCGCTGAAGGCGCTGAGGATCCACGAGCCAACACTCATGGGCGACGTCACCTTGAAGGTCCGCAGCATGTGCAGGAAACGCTCCGGCCTGCCCAGGTCCTTCACCAGGGCAACGGCGCCGGCGCTTACTGCCGTCAAGGCGCCCAGCCGGGCGTTGCGGCGAAGGATTGGCCGGCCGGTCAGCTGACCGCCAAGACCGAGGAGGGCCGATCCACCTGCCACCCCGCCCAGAAAGAGGTAGATGGCCACGTCGTCGCCCCATGGAGCCGGTTTGACCACCGGACGGCCGTAGTACGAGGTGAACTCGGGCTCCGGCACCATGGGCATTTCCCGCGAGCCGTCACCATTGTCCCGGCGGCGGCCGGTGCCGCGCTTGCCGCCCTGCCGGCGGCGGGCAGGCTCTGAGGGACGGAAGCTGTCGAACTCTGAGAGGGTCACGCCCGTCCTCCCAGGAAGGCCAGCGCAGCGGCCGCGGCCATGCCCGCCACGGCCATTCCGGCCCGGCGGTACATCTTCGGCAAGTCTGCGGTGGGAACCCGGGGGTCCGGCGGAAGACCGTACACTTCGGGTTCGTCGAGCAGCAGGAAGACTGATCCGGTTCCGCCGACGCCGTCGTTTTCGTTCGCCCCGTAAAGCCTTGCCTCGGTCATGCCCTGCGCATGCAGGGTGGCCACCCGTTCCCGGGCCGTGTCCACCATGTCATCGTGGTCGCCGAACTTGATGGACGTCGTCGGGCATGCCTTGGCGCATGCAGGCGTCTGGTCATCAACCAGCCGGTCGTAGCACAGCGTGCACTTCTGGGCGATGCCCTCGTTGGGGACGGCGGGATGCTTGGCGTGCTGTTCTTCCCTGCTGCTGGCAACCTTGACCGTGCCGTTGCTGCGGCGCTCGATCACGCCGAAGGGGCAGCCGGCCACGCAGGTTCCGCAGCCATTGCAGACGTCATCCTGGACCACGACAGTGCCGAACTCGGTGCGGAACAGGGCGCCAGTGGGACAGACGTCAAGGCAGCCGGCGTGGGTGCAGTGCTTGCAGACATCCGAGGACATCAGCCACCGGAAGTCAGCGGTGTCCGGCGGGGTGGTATCAGCGTCCGCCAAGTCCGTGACCGGCGCTGCCGCGGCCGGAGGACCAATGCGGGGCATGCCCAGGCTGACCAGGGCGCGGCCTGATTCCCGCGCCTCAACAATCCGTTCCTGGCCCTGTTCGATGAAGGCGACATGCCGCCAGGTGCTGGCACCCAGCGATCCGGTGTTGTCGTAGGAGGACCCGAGCAGTTCCAGGTTTCCGTCCTGCGGGTTGTGGTTCCACTCCTTGCAGGCAACTTCACAGGCCTTGCAGCCAATGCAGATCGAGGTGTCGGTGAAGAACCCCTTGCGCGGATGATTGTGCTCCCAATGGGCATCGGCGGTGGGGTCGGTCGGTCCGGACAGCTGGCCCATCTAGTCCTCCGTCGTCGGGTCGGTGCCCGGAACGCCACCGGCAGGCGGCGTTCCGGGCGGGGCAATGTGTGCTTCAACTGAAGCGGTGGGAAGCGGGCTCATCAATGCTCCCCACCCTCGGTGCTGCCCTTTTCATCGGGGCGGGGTTGGAGCCCTTCCACCGCGGGATCGGTGACGGCGCGGTTGCCGGTCTCAATGGTCACGCCGGCCCGTTCCTGGTACTCAGCAACCAAGGCAAGCAGCTCCTTCCCGCGGGGCCGGCGGCCCGGCCGGATGTCACAGGATGCCACCTTCGATTCCTGGATCTGGACGTTGGGATCCAGCGTCACACCCAGCAGGTCGTTGGCAGCGTCGCCGCTGACGACGGCATTGCTGCCGACGCCCCAGTGGTAGGGCAACCCGATCTGGTGCACCGTGTGGCCACCAACCTGGAGGGGCGCCATGCGGTCAGTGACCAGCACTTTGGCCTCAATGGCGGAACGCGCCGAAATAATCGTGGCCCACCCATAAGGTTCAAGACCGCGTTCGGCCGCCAGCTGCGGCGAGACCTCGCAGAACATCTCCGGTTGCAGCTCGGAGAGGTACGGAAGCCAACGGCTCATGCCGCCCGCCGTGTGGTGCTCGGTCAGCCGGTACGTGGTGAAGACATACGGGTAGACGTCGGAGCCACTGGTCCCTGCGCTTGGGGCACTCAGGTTGTCCTTGCGGGGGAACACCAGCCGCGCGGGGTTCTGCTGCTGCGGGTACAGCGCGTTGGCCACCGGTGACTCCTGCGCCTCGTAGTGCGTGGGCAGGGGTCCGTCCATGAGGCCCTTCGGCGCAAACAGCCAGCCCTTGCCGTCAGCCTGCATGATGAAGGGATCATCACCGCTGAGGGCGGCAGGACCACCAACCGAGGGATCGGGTTTGCTGCCCGGGGCGCGGTCAACCGGGAAGTCGGGCACGTCGTCTCCGACCCATTTGCCCTGCTCCTGGTCCCACCAGATGTATTTCTTCCGCTCGCTCCACGGCTTGCCGTCCGGGTCCGCCGAGGCACGGTTATAGAGAATCCGGCGGTTGGCCGGCCATGCCCAGCCCCACTCCGAAGCAGCCGGTCCCTGTTCCTGGCCCGGCTTGCGGTTGGCGGCATGGTTGAAGCCGTCAGCGTAAACACCGGTGTAGATCCAGCAGCCGCCAGACGTGGATCCGTCAGCCTGCATCTCCGTGTAGGAGGACAGGGGTTTCCCTGCGTCCGGACCCGCCAGGTGACGGCCGTTGATCTCGGCAAGGACCGACTCGGCATCGGGATCGCCGTGTTCGTCCGTGGGATAGTCCCAAGTCAGGTCGAGCAGGGGACGGTCGCGCTCATCCTGGGAACCGGCCAGCCTCTCCCGGATCCGCTTGCCCAGTTCAAAGAAGAACTGCAGTTCGCTTTGGCACTCCCCTGGCGGTGCAACCGCCTGGTGCCGCCATTGCAGCAGCCTTTGGGTCTGGGTGAAGGATCCGGCTTTCTCGACGTGGGTTGCCGCCGGCATGAAGAACACCTCGGTCTCGATGTCTTCGGTGCGCAGCTCCCCCGATTCGATCTCCGGACCGTCTTTCCACCAGGTAGCGGACTCGATCATGTTCAAGTCCCGAACCACGAGCCACTTCAGGTGCGACATGCCCATCCGCTGCATCCGGCCATGAGCCGAACCCACTGCAGGATTTTGTCCGAGGATGAAGTAGCCCTCCACCTCGTCCTCGAGCATCCCCATCACGGTTTCGTACGTACCGTGCGCTCCGGTCAGCCTGGGAAGGTAGTCGTAGGCCCAGTCGTTGTCCGCGGTCGCGGCGTCACCCCACCATGCCTTCAAAAGGCTGATGGTGTAAGCGTCCGCGTTAGCCCAGTAACCTTTTTGCTGCTTCGACCCAATAACGGACAGATACTCTTCGAGGCTGTCGTGGCGGCCCGCGCTGGGCATCGGCAGATACCCGGGCAGCAGGTTGAACAGCGTCGGGATGTCGGTGGAACCCTGAATGCTGGCATGTCCGCGCAGGGCCATGATGCCACTGCCCGGGCGTCCCACGTTTCCGAGCAGGAGCTGCAGGATGGCGGCACCCCGGATGAACTGCGTTCCCAGCGAGTGCTGGGTCCAGCCAACGGCATAGGCGAAACAGGTGGTCCGGTCGCGTCCGGAGTTCTCCGTGATGGTACGCGCCAGGTACTCGAAATCCGCCACACTGATGCCACACATGTCCTGCACCATCTCCGCCGTGTAACGGGCGTAGTGCCGCTTCACGATCTGGAAGACGGTCCGGGGGTCCTGAAGGGTATCGTCCCGCTGGACTTCGGCGTGCTCCAAGGGCGGACCACCACTGCCGTACGAATGGCCGGTAGCGCGCGCCGTCCCATTGGCCCCGTGTTCCGACCCGGGCCCGGGCTCGTCGATGGCGCCGTCCTCACGTTCGGCGTACGCCCATGACGACGTGTCGTAGGCACCCTTCTCCGGATCGAAGCCGGAGAACAGCCCGCCCAGATCCTCGGCATCGCGGTAATCGTCGTGGACCAACGTGGCAGCGTTGGTGTACGCGCTGACGTACTCCTTGAACCAGAGATCTTTGCTGATCACGTAGTTGATGAGCGCGCCAAGAAGCACGACATCCGAGCCGGCCCGGATGGGTATGTGCTTATCCGAGACGGCAGACGTGCGCGTAAAGCGGGGATCGACGTGGATGACCTTCGCTCCGCGTGCCTTCGCCTCCGCTACCCACTGATAGCCCACAGGGTGGCACTCGGCCATGTTGGAACCCTGGATGACGATGCAGTCGGCGTTGGCCATGTCCTGCAGTGATTGCGTTGCACCACCGCGTCCAAACGAGGCTCCCAAACTGGGAACCGTGGCGGAGTGTCATATGCGGGCTTGGTTCTCGGTCTGCACCGCCCCTGCAGCCGTGAAGAGCTTCTTGATGAGGTAATTCTCTTCGTTGTCCAGGGTCGCGCCGCCCAGCGAGGCGATGCCCATGGTGCGCCGCAGCAGCCGGCCTTGGTCGTCTTCCTGCTGCCAGGTCCTGCGGCGGGTCTCGATAAACCGGTCCGCCACCATGCCAATGGCCGTCTCCAGGTCCAGGTGTTCCCACTCAGTGGAACGCGGTGCACGGTAGAGCACCTTGGTTTGCCGGCCCGGCGAATTGACCAGCTGCTCGCTGGCAGAGCCTTTGGGGCACAGCCGGCCGCGGGAAATGGGGGAATCCGGATCGCCCTCGATCTGGACTACCTTTTCGTCCTTCACATAAACACGCTGTCCGCAGCCGACGGCGCAGTAGGGACAAACGCTCTGCACCACACGGTCAGCAGTGGCGGTGCGTGGAGCTATTGCCTTGGTCTTGGCCGATGTGACCGCGGGGCCACGGCCAAGCAGGTCGCCCGTGCTCAGCTGACGGACGACCGGCCATTGAAGAAAACTTCGCGGTGCCATTTCTGGAGCTTACCCCGGACCACGGCAGGTGTAACAGGACATGGTTGGGCGTGTCCCGTCCGAAGCATTCCCAGTGAAGTTCCAGCTGAGGAACCAGGGGGAAGATGGCCGGGAATACAACGCCTGCACGTCTACTTATACGAACAGATCAGTTCGATTAAGGAGGAGCATGGTGACAAAGCGCCGCACCCGATCGGTGGACAGGATCCTGGAGGCAGCAGCAGGACTGTTCTATGAGTCCGGCATCCGCGGGGTCGGGGTGGACGATGTGGTCGCCGCATCCGGAGTCTCCAAGTCGACCCTGTACACCCACTTCCGGACCAAGGATGACCTCGTGGCGGCTTATCTGGCCCGCACGGACGTCGCGTGGCTTGAACAGTTACAGTCCGCAGCCCAACAGGCAGCCCAGCCCCGGGACCGGCTCGTGGCACTTTTTGACGCACTGTCGGACGCGTTCGACCGGCACGGATTCTTCGGTTGCCCCTTCGTCAGCGCCGGCGTGGAGGCAGCCCTGGACTCGGCTGCCAGACAGGCCACGCTGCACCACGTCAAGCGCCGCCACCGGTGGCTCCTCGAATTGAGCCGGGAGGCGAACGCCACCGACCCGGAACACCTTGCCGGCCATCTTGGGCTGCTGATGGACGGGGCGCTTGCCACCGGCAGGCTGACCCAGTCGCGCTCAGTAGTCAACGCCGCGAAGTCGTCTGCCCGGGCAGCAGTCCTGTCCCAAACCCCGCAACCCACCCGCCAAAAGGAACACGATAATGACGTATGAAAAACCCAAAACCCTGATCCTTCTCGACCATCCCGATATCAGCCAATCGCGCGTGAATCGTGCCCTCGCTGCCGCTTTGGAAGGGGCTCCCGATCTGGCCGTGCGTGACTTGCGGCGCCTGTATCCGGACGGCCGGATCGACGTCGCGGCCGAAAGGGCAGCGGTGGAAGCGGTGGAGAACATTGTTCTGCAATATCCAACGCACTGGTACGCCCCTCCTGCATTCCTCAAAACCTGGCTCGATGAGGTGCTTATCCGCGGCTGGGCCTACGGCACCGGCGGGCCGGGGGCGCTTGCGGGCAAAACGCTCCGGGTTGCCACCAGCACAGGGGGTACCACGGAGGCATACTCTCCTAGCGGCTTCCATGGATGGGACTACAGTGACATCCTCATTCCCCTGCAGGCGACAGCCCGCCGGCTGGGCATGCAGTGGCTCAGCCCGTTCATCCTGCACGGGGTACGTGACCTGACCGACGAGCAACTGCACGGCCAGGCGCAGGACTACAGGACCATGTTGGTGTCAGGGTCTGTTCCCGACCCCGTGTCATGACGCCGGAAGCCAGGGACTTGCCAGCCAATGATTTCCAAGCCCGTGGCATGGGTATCCAACGGCACATCCGGCTGGCAACGCCGCGTCGGCGTCACTTCGTCTTCTCGCTGCGGGCGATCGCGGCGATGGCGGCGTGCGGCCGCCGGCGCGGGTCGTGCCGTGTTTCCACGTCCAGGACCTCGAAGCCGGCGTCCCGCAGCATCGCACTCATTTCGTCAACAGACCAGTAGTACGCCGTGGTGACCGCATGGTCGAAGGGCTCGCCGGACTCGCCCTCGAAGAAGCCAACAAGCAGGCGCCCCTGTGGTTGCAGGATGCGCCGGAACTCCGTCAGGACCGGGGGCAGTTGCGTGGGTGCGAAATGGATAAGCGAGTACCAGGCCAGGACGCCGGCATGGTGGCCGTCGGGCAGGTCGAGGGCACGAAGCGACGCCACCCGGAAGCGCACCTCCGGGAAGCGGGCGCGGGCACTCCGGATGAACTCGGGGACGAGATCAACACCGGAGATGTCCAGTCCCTGCCCCTGCAGAAAGTGGGTCCAGTGCCCGGGGCCGCACCCGGCGTCGAGCACTGGTCCGGTAAGTCCAGGCCCTCCAAGTCCCCCGGCCCACCGTTCGATACGACGGCGGTCCAGCTCGCCCATGTCCTTTACGGAGCCAAGAAGGCTCTCGTACTCTGCAGCCCGGGCAGTGTAGGCATGGAGCACTTCGTCATCGGTCACGCAGCGAGTCTAGAAAATGTTGCTCCTGAAAGGAGCTCAGACACTCGTGATCACCCTGGCGATGTCTGCGGGACGGCTGATGAAAGGTGAGTGGCCCGGCTGCTGCGGTACGAGCAGCGCTGTTGCCCAGACGCTGTCGGCGTCAGTGCAGTCGGCGTAAAGGACTTCCCGTCCTTCTGCACAGCCGCTGTATCCGCCGCCAGCGAGCCGCGATGCAGACGAGGAACATGGACAGTCGACCCCTGCTCCCGCAGGGCCTTTGCGAGCCGGTCAAAGTGGGCGGGCTGGTGCCACATCCCGTGAACGAGTACCACCTCGGCCTGCTGTCCCATGCTCACATCTTAGGGACGCGCCCGTGCCGCCGGTCATCACGCTGTTCGACGGCTACTGTGGACGGGTGCGCATTCAGGCCGTCCTCTTCGATCTGGACAACACCTTGTTCGACCATTACACGTCTGCCCGTGCGGGCCTGAACGGCTTCCTACGGCACCTCAACCAAGAGCCCAGTCGGGAGCTGGAGCGTTCCTGGTTTGAAATCGAGCAGCTCAACTACGTCCGATTCCTGGCAAAGGAGATCCCATTCCAGGAACAGCGCCGCGAGCGGCTCCGTCAGTTCCTCCCTTTAGTCGGAACGGTTCCTCCCGGAACAGACACGCAGCTAGACGAAATGTTCGCTGCCTACCTGCGGAACTATGAGCAGGCATGGGTAGCGTTTCAGGATTCGGCGCCAACGTTGCAGGCCCTTACTGCCCTTAATCTGCGGGCCGCCGGCAAAGGGGTAGCCGCCGGCGTAGTTGGGTGCCCACATCATGGCCGAGCCCGGCGCGTCCTTGTGTACGGCGTCCGCCACCTGCGTGAAGACTTGCCTGTATTCGGCCGGCTGTTGTGACCAGGGATACCAGGACCCGTTCATCTCATGGGCAAGGCGGACGACCACCGGCACCCCCTGACCGTTGATCGACGCCAAATCCTTCACCAGAGTGTTCACCACCTCGGGAGTGACGGCCGCCAGGCCCTGTTTGGGCTCAAGGGTCAGCAGCATCACGTGCCCGTCGGCGCGGATCTGGGCGGCCGCCTGCTGCAGGTGTGTCCGCTCCTGCTCCGTGTAGGGGAAGTCGGCGAACGAGACGCTGACGGCGGGTTTATGGCCAAGATCGGAGGCATACTGGGACAGCGGCTTCGCGTCCAGGTTCAGGTTCACCCCAAACAACGTACCCGAAGCCGGCAGGCCATTCCGGTCCGTCACCTCGCATGTGGGGAGGGCGGCAGCGCTCTGGCTCGCCCCTGCTTCATGGGCTTTGCGGTCGCGGTCCGCCAGGGCACCCGAAATGCTGGCAGCACCCAGCCCGGCGGCCACCACCGCCACACCAATGGGAAGGGCCCAGGACTTGAGCCTGTCCATCGTGACCTCACGACGCCCGGTCGTTGCCCGTCCTTGCTCATCCCCCTCCACAGCGAAAACCCCCCATTGACCTGCTGTTTTTCCCATCCTAAACGCTGCCGGACAGCGGCTGCCCCTTCTTACAGTCCTGTCGAACGCATCGCCCGGGACTCACATGAGGAGAACAAGAGTCCTTTAAGGCCTATCTGGATGCGATCCAACAAAAGACCGGCCCGACGCCGACAGAACTGATCGAGAAGACACATGAGCGCGGCCTGGACGCCCCCGGAACCAAGGCAGGTGACATCCTGGCCTGGCTCAAGGAGGCCTACAGTCTGGGCCGGGGTACAACGGCCCCACACCTACAGGAGCAGCTGCAGCAAGGACAAGTGCGTCACCAGGTGCGCTGGTCTGCATAGCTCGGCAGCTTGACGCGTTGCTCAACCAACCTTAGTCTAAAACCATAAAGTTATATAACGGTAAGGTTATGATTTCGATGGTTGATGAATTGAGTGCAGTGTTCGGTGCTTTGGCCGATCCGACCCGGCGGGCAATTTTGCAGCGGCTAGCGGACGGCGACGCGCAGGTTTCCGACCTCGCGGCCCCGTTCAGGATCAGCCAACCGGCGATTTCAAAACATCTGAAGGTACTGGAAAATGCCGGTCTGATCTCCCGGAACCGGGTGGCGACTGCCCGGTTCAGTCATTTGGAGGCGGACCGGCTCAAGGAAGCGAGCGAATACATGGAGCGGTATAAGAAGTTTTGGGGTGAGTCCTTTGACAAACTCGACGGCGCGCTGGCCGCGTTTCAGCGCGACACGACGCCCAAGGGCCAGGGCCGCGATGTCTGAGGGGCGCCAGCAGGAAATCACAGAACATGACGTCTTCATCTCCCGTTCTTTCGCCGCGCCCAGGGACACGGTCTGGCGATTCTGGACCGAACCCCGACTCCTCGCCTCCTGGTTCGGGCCCGAAGGAGTTTCCGTACCGGTCGACAGCATCACGGTGGAGCTCGTGGAGCAGGGCCGGTGGGAGTTGACTATGATCGACAACGCCACAGGGGCCAGCCACCCCATCACCGGACGCATCACCGCCTTCAAGGCACCGGAATTCCTTGAGATCCAACTGACCGCACTGACCGAGGCTGGACCCGTGGACGATGTCGTGCTGCGGCTTCAATTCCACGATCACGGCGAGCGGACGCGCATGACCCTCCACCAAGGCCCGTTCACGGACGAGATCCGGGACATGACACATGCCGGATGGATTCTGTCCTTCACCAAACTCGACACCCTCCTCGAAAGGCCCTCAGCATGAAAACCAGCTCTGCCCAAACCCAGGTCACCCAGACCACCTCAGCGGACGGAACCCCCATCTCCGTCGAACACCTCGGCACTGGCCCCTCCCTGGTCCTGGTCGACGGCGCCTTCTGCGGCCGGTCCTTCGGCCCGGCACGGTCACTGGCCACAACGCTTGCCGACTCCTTCACCGTGTATTTCTACGACCGTCGCGGCCGCGGCGACAGCGGTGATACCCGGCCCTACTCCGTGGAACGCGAAATCGAAGACCTCGCCGCGGTCATCACCCATGCAGGCGGAGACCCCTACGTCTACGGCATCTCCTCCGGCGCCGCCCTCGCCCTCGAAGCAGCAGCGGCGGGTATCCCGATGCGCAAGCTCGCCACCTATGAAGCCCCCTACACAGGAATCGGGGACACCGACGGAACACCCACCGACCACGCCGGGCACCTGAACTCACTGCTCGCCCAAAACAAACGCGGCGCGATGGTCTCCTACTTCCTGGTCAAAATGATCGGCGTCCCGGCATTTGTGCCCATCATGCTGCGCCTCATGCCAAAGATCTGGAAAAGCCAAAAGGACGCCGCCAACACACTCCCCTACGAGGTCGCCGTTCTCAACAACTTCACCGCACCCACCGACCGGCTCGCCAAAATCACGGTCCCGACCCTTGTCATGGTCGGTGGAAAAGCCGCGCCAGCCATGACCTCAGCCCAAACGACAACAGCAGCCGCCATCCCCCAAGCCCTGCACCGCACGCTTGACGGACAAACACACCAAGTCTCTGACGCAGCAATAGCAGCAGAGCTCCGCGGCTTCTTCACCGATTGACCGGAGCTGACCATGCCCAACACCAGGTATCAAACCGACCGTCAGGGATCCCCGCGAACCACGCCTCCTGCCTCCGCCACGCGGTTATTGCTGGCCTGTGGGATAGCCGCCGGCCCCCTGTACCTTCTGGTCAGCTATACCCAGGCGCTTCTTCGCCCAGGCTTTGACGCGGCACATAACGACCTCAGTGTCCTCGCCAACGGGGACCTGGGCTGGATCCAGACCACAAACCTGATCCTCACGGGCGCCCTCACCCTCTGGGGATCCGCTCTCATCGGAATCTACGGTGCCGGTTTAGTGGGTGCGGGCATTTTCAGCGCCGATCCGATGAACGGATTCCCTCAAGGCACACCTCCCGGACACCCCGCCTCCGGCTCCCTCCACGGATTCCTTCATTTCATTACAGCGGGAGTAGGTTTCGCCGCCCTCATCGCCGGATGCTGTGTTCTCTCCCGCCGGTTCTACAGCTCAGGAAACCGGAGACTCGGAGCATTCTCGCTAGCCACCGGAGTTCTCTTTCTTGCCGCCTTCGCCGGCATTGCCAGCGGGTCAACATCAGCAGTCATCGTCCTTGGCTTCACAGCAGCCGTAGTCCTCGCTTGGACCTGGCTGGCTATAACCGCCACGCACCTACGACGCATCCACCACCTGCCTCCCCCCGTCCCCCACCAGCTGAGCACGCCGCCCCACTGAAAAGCACCGATCCAACGGCAATTTGACGACTATAGGAGCATCGTCGTAGACACCTAAGGTGCAGGGGGTCCGGAGCTCTGCGACGGTACGCCCTGGACCCAACAGCCGGCCGCGCCAGCGGACGCCCACCAAAGTGGTTGAAGCGCAGCGGAAACCAGGGCGAGCCCCGCGAGCCGGCTCTCGCCCCTTAGTAGGGTGGGCGCATGAGTGAACCAGCCCGGCAGCGTCGGCGCCCCCTGGTTCCCGTCTGGGTGCCGTCCCGGCGTCGTCACTGGTGCTGCGGATCCTGGCCCTGGTGTTTGCTGCGGCCGCTGTCGGCTGCTGGGTGCTGGACTCAGTGGACCTGGTCATCGGCCGCCCGATTGGCGGTGACGCGCTCGTTGCCGTGCTTGCTAGTCCGCGGCCGTAGGGTTTTGGTGGATGCTGGCGGCAAACCGGAGCAGGCAAAGTTGCAGGAAGTCTTCGAGCAGGCTCGCGTCCGGGGCGAGACGCTGCCATCAGGAAAAAGAAGCTTGTAAGCCCAGAGGGGCCTACAAGCGCGGCAACTACACAGCTCGTCAGATCGCGCCCAGTCCGTCAATTCGAGAAAGCCCTCTCCGACGGCGTCAAAGTCCCTGGGGTCGCACAAGTTCATCTAAGGATGTGACAAGGGCCTTTGGTCTGTCTGGAATGATGGTCCGATGAGTGAAACCCCGGTATCGACGATGTGCCTTCGTGGCGGGAGCGGTACACGGACATCCCTGCCGGCATGGCGCCGGTGAGGGCTTCGGAGCTCGCCAGAGACCCGGTCCTGGCACGTCATGGTCTGCCGGTTCCCAGACCAGGACAGAACATCACAGTGCCCGTCCCTTCGGAACGGCTGCAGAACCTTGTGGAGCTGGCACGCACGGTCTGCGGGCAGCCGGTGACGGCGATCAACATCATTACCGATGACCTTCAGTATCAAGTGGCCACGGCGGGTATGGAACCATATCTTTGCACCCGAGAAGACTCCATGTGTGCCGTCGGCTTCTTGGACGGGACCTCGACTGTCGTTGACGACGCGTCCTTGGATCCTCGCTACTGGAACAACCCTCTCGTCGACGGACGCCGCGGCACAATCAGGTTCTATGCCTCCATCCCCCTGGTCAGCGACGGTGGCTTCGTGCTAGGCACACTTTGTGCCGGAGCACGGGAACCCGGCCAGCTGAGCGACCGCCAACGCCACGGTCTGGAAGTCCTCGCAGCCGAAATAGTTGAGGCTCTGGCCCTGGAACACCGGGCCAAGGCCTTGACCGATGCACTGGCCGAGGCCCGGCGCAGCAACTCCTTGCTCGCAGAGTTCGCCGGCCGGATCAGCCACGATCTTCGCAATCCCCTGACCTCCATCCTGGGATTCGTCGAACTGAGCCAGATGGAAGCCGAGGACTCCCCGGATTCACAAATCCTGCAGTACCTGGACGTTGTGGCGAACTCCGGTCAGCGCATGTTGACGATGGTCGAAGACGTCCTGGCCTACGCGACCATCGGCGGCGCCCCCCGGCCTACCAAGCTTTCTCTGGCGTCGCTGGTCACGGACGTCCTCCAGGACCTGACCGCAAGCCTCGAAGCGAGAGGTGCAACGGTCGACTGCGCCGACCTGGACTTCACCGCGGACCCCGTGCAAATGCGGGTGCTGCTGCAGAACCTGATCCACAATGCGGTTGCGTATTCCAGACCAACAGTTCCACCGGTCATTTACGTCACCGGGCATCGGGCCGGAGACGACGTGACGCTGCAGGTCACCGACAACGGCAAGGGAATAAGTCCGTTCGACCGTGAACGGGTCCTGAATCCGTTGGTCCGACTGCACCGCGAGGATGACCCACCCGGAACGGGCCTCGGCCTTGCGACCTGCGCACGCATCGCTGCCGCCACCGGCGGACGCTTGGAAATCTCCGCAGGACCGGGCACCGGCACTACCGTGACAGTCCACCTCGGCAAAGACACCTAACTCGGCAACGTCAGCCGACCAGAACAGGAGCGGCGCCCGGCAGGACCTCTACGACCCGGGAGCCTGCGCGGTGCGGGAAGTTTAACCGGCGCTTCCGTATGGTTCGGCACCGGCAGGAAAATAGGTCACCATGCCAACTCCCCGGGCCTTCAGAGTCTTTTTTATCGGCTGGTGATCTGTATGTGGCCAGAAGACGGCCACAGGAGAAAGGTGTCGCGTCAACGGCAGCAGCCGCTTTTCAAAAGTCCACGTTGTTGCATCCGAGAACGTGCGGCGGATCCGAAATCCACGTGGGTGCCCGCCCGAAGTGACCTGCATACGCCGAGCTAGGGTTGGTGGCCAGCCCCGACGAGTGTGCTGTGGTGTTTGCGGGCTGTGAGGTAGAGGCGGTGTGCTGTGATCATGATGGTCAGCCAGGCGGCCCCTAGTGTCCAGGCGGCGAGGACGTCGGTGAGCCAGTGGTGGCCGAGGAAGACCCGGCTCAGCCCGATGGTCAGGGCGAACAGGGCCGCAACGATGATGGCGGCTATGCGGGCACGTCTGCTCCTGAGCCTCAGGATGATCAGGTAGGCGACGATACCGGCGATGACGACCGCGTTCAGTGAGTGGCCGCTGGGGAATGAAGCGGAGTGTTCGTATGGCGGGACGGCGTCGGTGAGCGGGGGCCGGGTCCGTCCGATGAGTTGCTTGCCGGCGATCGTCATCAGCAATGAACCGGCGCCGGCGATCACGATCAGGATGCCGGGGGTCCAGGACCGGCGACGGATGGTCAGGATTACCAGGGCGGTGACGGCGAGGATGGGCATGCCTACTGTTCCGCCGATGTCCGTGTAGGCGGTGACGAGTGTGTCCGCCGCGGGAGACCTGATCGATTTGGCGAAATCCAGGACGGGATGGTCCAGGCCGGCAACGCCGTCGGTTTCCACGACGGCCTCATAGACTTGAGCGAAGAGTGCCGTGAGGGATGCGGCCAGGACCGCCCCGACAAGCAGGGTAAGGATCAGGGCGCCGTGGGGTCCTACTAACGTGCTGGCCCTGCGCACGGCCGAAGCCAGGAGCTGTCCGGCCCGGGTGTCCCACCTTGTGAGGTCCTGGGTTCCTACAAAGCGGTCCTGGTGCAGTTCTCCCTGCACACCGCCAACAGATGAGTTCTGGTCAGTCACGGGCTTCTCTCTACGCTGCAAAAGTATCGGAAATAGGGGAGCTACCCCATCCGTAGGCGGCCCGGCGGACGGGAATCCTTGCCCTTCGGTGCGGGGCCAGCCGGGCTTTCAGCTGCCAGAGGTCCGCTCCTTGGAGGGAGCGGACCTCTGGGTTGCCGCCGGGTCAGGCGATGCCAGGGAACCTGGTTTGGGTTTCCTTGGGCCCGATTTCGCGCTAGCGGCTGGCGCGGCCGTCGTCGTCGACTTCGATGTTTTCCTTGCGGACTTCTTCGTTGACGGTGTGCTGCTCGGTCACGGTTTCTTTATCGAGGCGGACGCGTTCGACGGGAACTGCCTCTTTTTCAACTACGGGACGTTCTTCGTGAAGGACGATCTCGTGTTCCTCCTCGCTGATCGCCGGGCCGTCCAGGGCGGCACCGCGGGTGGCGTCCGTGATTGGTTCGCGTTCGATACGGACCTCTTCACGCTCCACCGGGATGGTCTTGGTGACGTTCTCGGTGACGACGTACTTGCGCAACCGTGCCCTGCCCGTGGCCTGCTTTTCGGTGCCGACGTGCAGTTGCTCCTCCGAACGGGTCATCGCGTCATCGGTCGTGGGACCTGAAGTGTCGTGCCCCACCGCGCCGCGCGCGGTCGTTTCCCTCTCGGTGGTGTCCCGATCGGTGCTGGTGCCGGTGTAGGCGGCACCACCGGAACGTTCGTAGTAAGTGTAGAGGCGGTCTTCCTCTTCGGGTTCCAGATGGCCGTCCGGGGCGACCCGGGGGGCGTCCTTGACCTCGTCCTTGGTGTGCGGGACGACGATGTCCTTGCCGTCCTGGGTTGCGGTGTCCAGCGGGACGAAGGACTCATGGGTGCCGAACAGGCCGGTCTTGACCGTGACCCAGGTCGGTTCCGAGGTCTGGTCATCGGCGTAGATCTGGCCGATGGACCCGATCTTGCTGCCATCGGAGCCGATGACATTGCCGCCGGCGGTGCTCAGTGTGGACAGGTTTTCTGTGCTGATCATGACTTGCTCCTTCTGATCCGGTGAACAGATCGTGGGGTTAGGGTGTTCGTTTGTCCTGCAGCCGGGTGTGATGCTGGAGTCCCGGCTTCGCGGGTTGGGTCAGCGGTTGGTCGTGCCGGTAGCACGGGTGTTGCGGGAGAACAGGGTGGCAAGGGCCATCATCCGGACTCAGCGGGCGAAGCCGGTGCGTGCCACCGCTCCAGGTCTAGCCTCCTTGTCCCGGCCACTCAGGTGTTTTGGACGTTGTCCTTGGCATCGGCGGCGCGGTCTTTGACGTCACTCGCGGCGCCCTGGCCTTCGTCCTTGACGTTCTGAACAGCGTCGGCAGCCGTGGACTTGACGCTCTCCACGGCTTCCTGGGCTGGCTCCTTCAGGTCCTGGACCACATCCTTGGCTGCCTCGCTGACCTTGCCAGCCAGCGGCTCGGCTGCTGTCTTGAGCTCTTGGGCCGCTTCGCGTTCCTTCGTGCTGGCAGGGATCAGCGACGAGAGGAGCATCCCGGCGCCGAAGGCGATGAGCCCGGCAGCGAGGGGGTTGCCCTGGGCTGCGGTCTTGACCTGGCCGGGGGCTTGGGAGATAGCGGTGCCTGTGTCGCTGAGCTTGGATGTGACGGTGTCCTTGGCGTCGTGCAGGCTGCCGCCGGTGCTGCGCAGGGCGTCCCCGGTGCTGCTGGTGCCCGAGGAGACCTTGTCCTGAACGGTTGAGACCTTGTCCTGGACCGTGGACGTGGCCGAATCCGCTGCTCCCATGACTTTTTCCTTGACCCCGGTGACTGCGTCCTTGAGACCGGACTTCACCTTGTCGGTCTGCCGGTGGACGATGTTGGACGGGGTGACCTTGTCGGCGACGGCGTCCACGTTGGTGCCCAGCCGTGCGCGGGTCTCTTCAATTTCCTGACGGATTACATCCGGGGTATCGCTCATCGGTTTACCTCACCTGGTTTTAGGGTTGGGGGAATTTCAGAAAGTGTTTCGCCCGTCTGGGGCAGGCCCTTGATCTGCTTGAGTTCCTACCGGCCCACGGAGGCCAGCACGGCGGCGATAATGCCCCAGATCACGGCGACGATCACCGCGGCCCAGCCAAGGGGCATCAGCGAGCCTAGGGCCCACATCAAGGCCAGGGACAAAAAGACCAGGACGAAGTGACCGGCGACGCCGGCCCCGGCGAGCCTCCCGCCACCCTTCCCTGCCCGGGTGGCCGACTGCTTTGCTTCGGCCTTGGCGAGCTCCACTTCCTGGCGCATCAAGGTGGACAGGTCCCGGGTCACATCGCCCAGCAACTCACCTAACGAAGCGTTATCGGCCTTCAGGTGCGCCTCGCTCGGTGCCGGCTCATGGATTTGGCTGCTCACAAGTGGCGTCCTTCCCCTGGCTGGTAAAGGTCCTCCTCGAACCGCAGGGGCGTGTCTGCGGCGGTACCGGAGGGCAACGTTGACGTTGAAACCGGCGCCCCTGCGCCGATAACAGGCTCGTCGTACAGGTCCCCGCCGCTGGCCGGCGTGAATGCCGCCCCCTGTGGCAGGGCTGCTGCCTGGGGGGCCCGGGCCGGCGGCTGGGGCCGGCTGGAGCGGCCACCGTTCTGTGACTCGGGAGCCCCTGCGGTGAGGCTTCGCGTGAGTCGTCCCGCCAGAAGGCCGGCGCCTGCGGCAAGCAGCAGGAACCTGCCCGGCTTATTGCGGGCGAAGCGCTGGACATCGACAAGCATGTCACCGGGCTCCTTGTTCTCAATCCAGGAAGCCACCGATTCGCTGCGCTGGGCTGCCTGGCGGATCAGGTCACTGGCCACGCCCTGCTGGTCAGGGGCATCAGCCATCGTCTGCAGCTGGCTGGAAATAGTGCGGATACCCTCGGCAGCCTTCTGCTGCTGGGTACCGGCCTGACTAGACAGACCCGACTTCGCCTGGGACAACAGGTCCTTCACATTGGACTTCACCTCGGCGGCCACGTTGGCTGCTTCTTCCTTCGCAGTCTCCGCAACACCCTGCGCAGCAGCGCCAGCATGCCCGGCGACGTTGGAGATTTCCTCCTTCGCGGCTTCCTTCTTGGACCCTGCCCCCGTGTCCGGCATAACGGACGGGGTTGTCCCGATGATCATGGTCGCCTCCCGATCCTGGGAGGAGGACCCGGTGACGTTGGCCCACTGATTTTCCGTCATCATGCTCTCTTTACTTCGCGGTCAATTGCTGGAACGACCAGCACTGACGCAATACTAAGCATGGTTACTAATTTTTAGTAAGTATCCTTGCTATTTTTTCTGTACCGACTTGTCTGCCTGATTTTTCGTGTAGTGTCTGCCGTTAATGGCCCATACATATGACGCGCCACCCGCCGTCGACGCTTCCGCCTCTGCTCCGGCACGCCTGGCCCCCGGTGGTGCCAGGGAGCGCATCCTGGGTGCCGCTTACGAGCTGTTCCTGCACCGGGGTATCCGCGATGTCGGCATCAATGAGTTGATTTCACGGGCCGGGGTCGCCAAAGCGACGTTCTACGCGCACTTCACCTCAAAGGATGAACTGGTCCTCGCGTACTTGGAGCGCTGCCACCAGGACATGACAGTGGAGGCGATCATCGCCGACACCGGAAGGCGGACCGAGAACCCCACGGGCCGGTTGTTGGCTATTTTTGACGTCCTGGACGGCTGGTTCCGCCAGGATGACTTCCAGGCCTGCGCTTTCGTCAGCACTATGCTGGAAATGGGTCCCGCCCACCTCCTGGGAATCGCATCAATCGATTACTTAGCGCAGGTGCGGGCCTTCATCCGGGCCCTGGCGGTGGAGGCCGGCCTTGAACAGCCCGACGTCTTTGCCCGCTCCTGCCACATCCTGACCAAAGGTTCGATCATTTCAGCGGTGGAGGGAGACCGCGAGGCAGCTGTCTTCGCTAGACGCATGGCCGCTTCCCTCATCCGCGACCACGGAGGTGACGCTCCCATGGCCCCCTGACGCATCATCACCCGCGCACATTGTTCTCCATCCTTTTGGCGGTTCCAAGCTGCTGCGGCCCCCTTTATTCACAATTTCGTAGAAGGAACAGGAGCCATGAGAGATGGAAACCCCCGGACTACGCCCGTTTTGTTCAGGATTGTATTGCTGCCGATACGGTTGATGACCACATACTCACCGAAGACCAGTTCTACGGTGTGTACCTGAGCTGGTGCGCGCTGCAGACACAACCCCCCGGATCCTGCGAGTCGTTTTGGGCAGCAATGTCCCAGGAAGGCATCCACGAACGAGGCGTGAACGACCACCGGCGGATACGGCCGGGGCTTCGAATGACCGGTCCGGCTGCTCTGGACTACATCCTCGCCAGCCAACCAAGCCTGGTTTGATTAATGCCCCCGGCGCGGCAGGAGCGTGACCCTGTCGGGCTTGAGGCCGACTAAACTCTCGTTGCGCGTGTCCGATGAAATGGAGCGCCGCCAGTGAAAGGGACAACCCATGTCAAAGAATCTGCGGATCACCCCCGGCGACCCGTTTCCCCAGGATCTGGAAACACTGAAAGACGAGAAGCTGCAGGTTCTCGACAGCCAGGTCCAACGCCAACTCGACCACGAAATCGTTGCCGATGGTGAGTCTGACCCGGAAACCGAGTTCCGCCACCACGAGCTTGATACGGAGTTCGAGCAGCGCGGAAACTAAACGCTGCTCGTGGCCCCCGAAGAACCCGTTTGACCTCGCAGTCTCTCCACAGCGGCCTTCGTAGCTGTCGAAGCCGGCCCGCCGACAGCAAAGGGGCCCCGCCACCGAGCTGCTGCAGCGACAGGACCTAAGGCGTTGCCTTTGATTCGCCGCACTCTGCTACACGACCGTCTGAGTGTCGCTTCTGCTCCCCTGCCTCTGCAAACCGGTTCGAGGAATGGTGCCTGCACGGGCTCCCCACACCAGGCTTCCGCTTCGCCCTAAAAGACCACGTACAGACCGCGTGCAGCCCGAAGGTCTAGACTCCGCTCATGCCCGACATGAATTCCTGGCCCACCGGCCGCCTCCTATCAACAGCGGCCAGGCTCGTCGAACATTCATGGAACGGGAAACTGGCCGCTGCCGGGCTGACCCACGCCGGAGTGATAGCCCTGGACGTTCTCTCCAGAGCCGGGGAGCCCATGAGCCAGGCAAATATCGCCCAAAAGGTCCGTGTGCAGAACCAGACAATGGGCAAGACCTTGTCCCGCCTGCAGGCATGGGCCTACATCCGCCGACACCCCAGCCCTTCTGACCGCAGAAGCCAGATCGTCTCAATCACCGACCTCGGCACGGAGGTGATCAACGAAGCCCGCGAAGTGGACCGCACAATACTGACACGCGCGGCAGGGGACGGAGACAGGCTTCGCAAGGACCTGCAATCCATCATCGACCTGCTTTCTCGGAACCCCGGGACCACCTCCCATACCAAGCAGAAACCCGGCAACAGATCTGTCTGAAGACCCGCCACTCCCGTGCAGACCTTCGCCCATACCAGTCATCGGCGCCACCCGTAAATGGGCTGCTTGTCAGTTTCTACACATCAAGGTGAAGTGCACTGGTCTTGTCCCCCGCAACGGTGGTGACGATGGAGGCCGTCGGGTCCCCGGAATTGACGTCCTTGGTACTGGAGGCCCGTTCCAGAATCGTGGGGGCTGCGTGGTTCCGCTGGCATCGGCCGACTCCCTGCGCGGTGTGGATGTTTGCCCTGCGGGCCAGTGCAGCTCTCAAATCCCTATTAGTGTCTTTCAGATACTCGATGTGCAGGACCAGCCCTAGCGTCCTTGAGGCCTGCGATGCGAAGGATTCGGCAATATCGATATCTGCCGGGGAAAAAGCATTCGGGCGTCTGGCGTAAAAGCTTAGGGCGGCCCGGGTTTTACCCTCGACAGTCAAGGGGACACAAAGAATGGACCTGATGCCGTGGCGGAAGGCAGATCTGACGAAACGTGGCCATTGGCACTCATTATCCAGATTCGCGGCCAGGACTGTTCTTTGTTCAGCCATCGCCGTGAGGTTCGGGCCCTCGCCAATAATATTGTTAAGTTCGTCCAGTGACCTGGCCCCAAGCTCACTGCCAGCCTGTGCCACGGGCTTCTTCGGCTGCCTGACAGTCATACCACAGGACATTTCAGGGTCGGCGTGGGAAAGCCCAGTTGCGGCGAGGGCGACCAGCCCGGCAAGGAACTGCCCGATGTCATGGTTATCCGGAACGAGGCCCTGACGCCGGATTTCCATTTGCGTTGGTGGCACGGAGGATCGCGCGCGGCCCTTTTCGTGGGCGCCCCAGCCCCGAGGGGTGTTCCGCCGGGCCCTGACTTAAGGTCCTGCAGATTGGTGTTGGTAATCAGGAGGCGGCGGTCAGAGACTCGCAGTTCGACGTCGCTGTATCCTTCCTCCGCCAAGCGCTGGGTGACGCTCTTGTCATGCAGCAAATCGAGTTCCCGGGGCTGGGGCCTGCGGGAGAAAACGACAGGGACGGTGTAACGAGAGGCGGCCATGGCCGTGCCGAGGTCGTGAGGAAGAGCGGAGGCGAGAACGCCGCTGAGCGCAAGGCGCCCCTCAACATGGACCGGCTGTTCTTGGGTGGTGGTCATGGCATTGCGCCAACGTTTCTTGAAGATGCACTGCCAGAACCGCAGAAACGGGCGGATCGACGGTGACTGAGGTTCAAGGGACCCGAAACCGGGCCCCTTATTGTCACAGCCGCCTGTTAGCCGGCGGCGGACGCGGAGTTGGTTTCATTGCTCGGCAACCGCATGTTCAGTCACGGGATCCCGATACTCTGACTGTACGCCCTGACGCGCCACGACAGGTGAAAACCCACAAATCAGTTCTGTCCGCGTTCAACTCCGGCCAACCTCGCTACGCCCCGTTCGAAGAGGGCCGCGGAGTCGCTCGTGGCTTGCCGTGCCCCACCATTGCAAAGCGCACCGCAAGGGCAAGATCAAACCGGAGATCATGCGTTGCCTAAAGCGCTACGCAGCCCGGGAAATCTACCGCCCCATCACCCCCCCCCCCCCCCCCCCGCCGGCACCAGACAACAGCGATCCCCGGAACACGCACACCACACTCGGCGTCGCCATCAGCACCGCAGGCAGCGAACTCGACCAATGGCCCTCGAAAATTTCCCTCGCGGAGCGGGGACTCCTCCGCAACGACACTCCGCCCACGACCTATCGCCAATGGCTGACCGAGCAACAGCGGGTCATTAGCGCATCGCCAGAGCCGGTAGAGGACTGCATTTCGTGGCCACACGGGGATCAATCTCGCAGGTATCGCGGATGTAAGGTTGTGCTGACGGGAGGTTACCCCATGTCCGACACGAGGAACCCACGAGGTGCATGTGTGAACGAGTACGAGGCTTCGCTGGTCATCAAGTCGGGAGCGGAACTGCTGTCTTCGGCTTCTTCCGACCCCCGCTCGGACGAAGGCTACGCGGCGGTAAAGGCCAATATCTCGGAAGCACTGGAGCGCATAGCGGAAGCTCTCGGCAACTTTGAAGCAAGTTCGGGAGCGCCCAGCCGCTCCACCGGGTGGGTTCAGGACCTTCGCCGCGTAGCAGACGACTTGGTAAATCGAAGGGCTGGAATGCCGATGGCAGCGGGTTACCCGGACCGGCCACCTGCAGCCCGTTTTGATAGGGCGGTGCTGGTCTTCAACCCGGGCAGGCCTGGCATGACCGCCAGGATCAACGAGCTGCAACGAGAGCTTGCCGCCGAAGCACCGGATCTTCAAGTTGATGTGCTGCCCACCGGCTTCGCCGGGCACGCACGGGGCCTGGCACGATCCGTTGCCGCCGCAGGGTCCCCGCTTATTGTTTCCGTTAGCGGCGACGGCGGGTACAACGAGGTCGTCAACGGGGTGATGGACGTTCCAGACAGCAAGGCGGTGTGCACCGTCGTCGCGGCAGGTAACGCCAACGACCATCACCGCAGCATGTCGAAAAGACCATTGCCGGAGGCTGTCCGGGACGACCCGGTCCGGCACATCGACCTGCTGCGAATTACCTTTGGGAAGGAACAACCTGAACGGGTCCACTACGCCCACTCCTACATCGGTTTCGGACTCACGCCGCTGATGGCAATCGGCATCGAGCGCGGGGGAAAGGGAAAAATCCTCGAACTTGTGTCCGTGGCCCGCACACTCTCTCACCTGAGGCCGTTCGAGCTCGTCCGGGCAGACGGGGCCACCGCCTGTTTGGACAGTCTGATCCTTGCCAACATTTCACGGATGGCAAAGTACGGGACAGTCAGCGAGTCCGTCCACCCCGACGACGGCCGATTCGAGGTCGTCACGCTCCCTCACTCCGGCCGCTGGAAGATGGCCCTGATGACCCTTCGCGCCGTGACCCTGGGACTCGGGAACCAACCAAGTGTCAGCAGCTACGCATTCACCACCGGGGATGCCGTTCCCTGCCAAATAGACGGCGAGGTCAGGCATCTTCCCGCCTCCACCGATGTTCTTGTGGAAAGCGCTAAGGGCGCCCTGGCAGTTATCTGATCTGGCACCTTTGGCGTCTATTCGACGGTCCGGCCAGCACCCTGAGAGTCTCTCGTGGGGACGACGTATCTTTGCCCGGGCAGCCGCCGCACCGCCCATGGGTCTGCACGCATCGACGGATCCGCCCGGCGGCTCCGAGGGGGAGAGTTAGGCCGGTACCTGTATCGTTCGAAGTCAGGAACCTCTCGGTTCCGCTACAGGAGCAATCATGGCTGACAAATCCCCCCGCCAAACAGCATCCAAGAAATCCGCCAAAACTATCAAGGAAAAACGCGCCGACAAGAAGGCCGCCGCGACACCCCCCGTCCCCGGAGAGAAGGCCACCGCCAACTCGACAAGCCTCAAGAAGAAGTGACCGGCATGACCGGTCACCTCACCCTCGGCGTTCTTTCCAGTACCAGAAAACCTGACGAGCGGCGTCTGCCTATCCACCCGCTGCATCTGAAGCGCATTCCACCCGAAATTCGACAGCACCTGATTTTTGAGGAAGGCTACGGCCAGCGTTTCGGCGTTTCGGACTTCCAGCTGGCACCGCTCGTGGGGCGCATCGCCCCGCGCGCAAAACTACTGGCGGAGGCCGACGTCGTCCTCTTGCTCAAACCCCAGCCCGAAGACCTCGCCGAACTCCATGACGGTCAGGTCCTCTGGGGTTGGCCGCACTGCGTCCAGGACCGGGCACTATCCCAGCTGGCGATCGACAAGAAACTGACGCTGATCGCCTTCGAGGCGATGAACCACTGGGCCAGTGACGGCGGGTTCGGGCTGCACGTTTTCCACAAGAACAACGAGTTGGCCGGCTACTGCTCCGTGCTGCACTCCCTGGCCCTGACCGGCTCCACCGGGGACTACGGCCGGAGGCTCAGCGCCGTCGTCATCGGCTTCGGCGCGACCGCCAGAGGAGCCGTCACAGCACTCAACGCCCATGGCATCCATGACGTCCAGGTCCTGACCAACCGCGGGGTCGCCGCCGTGGGTTCGCCTATCCATTCCGTGCGGATTGCCCAGTTTGATCACGACCCCGAAGCACCATTCCTCAGCGAGGTCATCACGGAACGCGGGCGGGTCCCGCTGGCGCCGTTCCTGGCCGAAAGCGACATCGTGGTCAACTGCACCCTGCAAAACCCCAACGCACCCTTGACCTACCTGCGGACCGAGGACCTCGACGCTTTCCGCCCCGGCAGTCTGATCGTGGATGTTTCCTGCGATGAGGGTATGGGCTTTAGCTGGGCGAAAACCACCACCTTCGCCGAGCCGATCTTCACCGTAGGTGACCACATCGATTACTACGCGGTGGACCACAGCCCCTCCTACCTCTGGAAATCCTCCAGTTGGGAGATCAGCGAAGCCCTGCTGCCCTTCCTGGAAACCGTGATCACCGGCCCCACGGCGTGGACGGGAAACGAGACCATCAGCCGCGCGATCGAAATCCGAGAGGGTGTCGTCCTGAACCAGGACGTGCTGCAGTTCCAGCAACGCCGCCCGGAACACCCACACTTCCCAATACCCGCCTAGAAGGCCAGGGCATTTCATTGCCCCCGGTGGGCGAGCGGTTGTTCGACCTCGCTCCGGTCGGCGGCCGGTTCACGGTTGTCACGCCCCCCATCCGCTCGCTGAAAGATAGCCCTGATAACCCTTTCGGCCCGGGATGCTACTAGGGCCGGGGAATGAAACAAAGCGTCGGCAGCTTCCTCTTGACCGCACGTGATGCTGTTCCTTGACGAGGAACAGCAGCGCAATGACGCCCCCAGCCCTAAATTCGGTCCAGACGGGTGTCCTTGGTGTCCCTGCGGGTGATGTAAATGGGCAGTAGGTCTACTCAATCACGCAGCACGGATTGAGGGACGCTGGCCGGACCGGTAAGCGGATGCGATAACGGGTTCGAGTTCGTCGAGGACGGTTCGGTTACCGGGGAGAACGACATGGGCAAGGAATTCCGACTCGAGCGTAACGACGCCCGCTGTCACCGCTGCAAGCTTGGCGTCTGTGGCTAAGGCAAAAG